>URNG01000128.1 GCA_900549295.1 uncultured Rhodocyclaceae bacterium | reverse complement strand
AACCCCGCCAATTGCGGTTTTACGGTCGCCTGGAGCGAACATCTGCGCGCGCGTTTTGCCGGCGCTGCCGTGAAGGCGGTGCGCGCGAGTTGCTCCGAGGCGGGCGGGGAGGAGCGGCAAGGCGAATTCAATATCACCGGCTACGGTGTCGAGGGCAGCCTGATCTACGCACTGGCCGCGCCGCTGCGCGATGCCTTGCTGGCCGGGCAGCCGGCGGTGCTGTATCTCGATCTGCAGCCCGGACGATCGCTGGCCGATTTACAAGCCGCCCTCGCGCAGCCGCGCGGGCGCGATTCGCTAGCCAATCACCTGCGCCGGCGGGCCGGATTGAGCGGCGTGAAGGCGGCCTTGCTGCATGAATTGCTCGCCCCGGAAAGCCTGCGCGACATGGTTGAACTGGCGCGCCGGATCAAATGCCTGCCGCTGCCGCTGATTGCTGCGCGCCCGCTGGACGAGGCAATCAGCACGGCGGGCGGCGTCGCGTTCGATGCCGTCAATGCCGATCTGATGCTGCATCGGCACCCGGGCGTTTTCGTCGCCGGCGAGATGCTGGACTGGGAAGCGCCGACCGGCGGTTATCTGCTCACCGCCTGTCTGGCCAGCGGCTACCGGGCGGGCGAGGGCATCCGGCGCTGGCTGGGCTGATTGACCGGGCCGGCTGACTTAGGACGCGCTGAATCAATCAAAACCGTTCGGGCTGAGCCTGTCGAAGCCCTTGATGTTGCAGGCGATGCCCTCCGACAAGCTCAGGGCGAACGGTTTTGTTCAGAGCCTCCCTTACAGCGCGGCCAGCGCCTCATCCAGGAGGGCGGCGGCGGCGCTGGTGTCGAAGTGCTCGATGTGTTGCTGAAAGCGCAGGAATTTTTCGCCCAGCAGTTGCTGCAGCGCTTCGTGCTCTTTTTGCAGGCGCTGGTGCACGGCGAAATCGCCTTCGTGCAGGAGCTGGCTCAAACCGCTCAGGTGCTGGCGCAGCGCCTGCGGGTCGAGGCGGGTTGCCGGCAGTTGTTCGACGTTCTCTGCCAGGATGGGGCGCAGGGCCTTTTGCAGCGCCAGATAATGCGCCTCGGTTTGGGCGATGTGTTGCAGCAGGTTCCCGGCGGGCTGGTTCTGGCGGAAAGCCTGGTCGGTTGCGGCGGCGCTTTCAAAAACCGTGCTCGCGCCGAGGGTGGCGGCGGCTCCCTTGATGGAGTGGGCGAGGCGGCGCGCTTCCTCGTGCTGCCCGGCGGCCAGGAGGCTGCGCATGTGCGCGAAATCGGACGTGTGCGCCTGGCCGAAAGTGCCGAGCAGGCGCAGGTACATGGCGCGTTTGCCGCGCACGGCGTGCAGCCCGGCGGTGGCGTTGAGGCCGGGTACGGCGTTCAGCGGCTCGCCCGATGCCGCCTGAACTGGATCGGGCGAGATCGCGCCAGGCGCCGTTTCCGGGCAATGCAAGGGCACGGTGAACCAGAAAGTGCTGCCCCGCCCAGGCGCGCTGTCTACACCGATCTTGCCTTGCAGCAATTCGATCAGGCGGCGGCAGATGACCAGCCCGAGGCCGCTGCCGCCATGTTGGCGGGTGAGCGAGGGATCGCCCTGCTCGAAGGAGAGAAACAGGCGTTTCTGCGTGTTGGTATCGATGCCCTGGCCCGTGTCGCTGACGGAAAAACGCAGGAAATCCTGGCCGCTGGCGTCGGTTTCCTGGATGACCATGAGGCTGATTTCGCCATCCTGGGTGAATTTGATCGCGTTGGAAATGAGCTGGTAGAGAATCTGGCGGATGCTTCCAGCATCGGAAAGCGCGCGGGCGGGAATATCCAGCGGATGTTGAATGGTCAGCGCCAGCCCCTTGCTGGTGGCCTGCTGCAATTGCTGCGAGCGGTTTTCCTGCAGCAGGGTGAGCGGGGAGAATTCCTGCGCCTCGGCGGTGATGATGCCGGCTTCCAGACGAGACAGTTCGAGAATGTCGTTGAGTAATTGCAGAAGCTGCTGCGCGGCCTGGTCGATGCGGGTCAGGCGCGCTTCGCTTTCACTCAGGGGGGCGCTGGCCAGATCGCGTTGCAGAAGATGGGTCAGACCGATGATGGCATTCATCGGCGTGCGGATTTCGTGGCCCATGTTGGCCAGGAAAGCGCTTTTTGCCCGGTTGGCGGCTTCGGCGTCTTCCTTGGCGCGCAGATACTGGCCGGTGCGTTGCGCCACCAGTTGTTCGAGCTCCTTGCGGTAGCGGGCGAGCTCGGCCTGTTCGGCCTTGTGCTGGGTGATGTCCTGCTGGATCGAGAGGTAGTGGCTGATCTTGCCGTCTTTCTGGCGCACCGGGCAGATGATGGCGTGGGCAATGTAATTGCGACCATCCTTGTGCTGGTTGTGAAATTCGCCTTCCCAGTTGTGCCCGGCGGCAATGGTGGCCCACAGTTTTTCTGCCTGGACGGGATCGTAGCCGTTGCCGGCGAGAAATTCGGCGTTGCGCCCCATGCTTTCGGCAGCGCTGTAACCGGTGACTTCTTCGAAATGACGATTGACGTACTCGATCCGCCCCTGCAGGTCGGTGATGATGACGCTGTTGGGGCTTTGCTCCAGGGCGCGCTGCAGTTTGTTCAGATTGATTTCGTTTTGCGCCAGGGTGGCGCGGGTGCGCAGGCGCTCGATGCCCAGGCCGATTTCATGGGCAAGTTCTTCGAGCAGGATCTTTTCTTCCGCATCCGGATAATTTTCCGGAGGAAAACACAGCGTCCACTGCAGTACGCTCGTTTTCCCGATGGGGATGGGCAGGCGGAATTCATGCGCAGAAACAGGCTGGTCGACCTGCAGGTCGGGCCCCTGGAATGTGACGTCGCGATAGGGGCCGGTGGCAATGAACAACTGGCGCAATTGCCGCAGGAAATCCTGTTCGTCCCTGGCATGTATGGCGCGGTTGGCAATCCGCCCTTGCAGCGTCAGCGCCCGGTGCTGGCGGGCGATACGCACGCGGTCGTGCAGTTGATCGCTGACGTCGGTGACGACACCGTGGAGGAGATCGGTGTTCGTGCCTGGCAGACGGCTGCGCCGGCCACGGTCGCGCACCCAGAGCCAGGCTCCGCCGGCATGGCGGATGCGGTATTCCAGTTCGAAGGCGTTTTGTTCACCGCGCTGCAGCGCAGCGAGTGCCGCCGAGTGCGTGGCGCAGTCGGCGGGATGGATGCGCCTTTGCCAGTCGGCCAGGGAATGATCCTTGCTCCCGCAATCCTCGCCGAGGATGCGGTGCAGGTTGCCGCAGCAGTGCAGCGTATCGGACGCCGGCAGATATTCCCAGATGCCGGCTTGCGCTGCGGTCAGGGCGAGCGCGAGATGGGTTTCGGGGTGGCGTGGTACGCCTTCGGGTTCCTCGGCGCGCATGACAGTCACTCCGCGTAGGTGGCGGCGATGCGTTTGAAGGTGTCGAACTCTCGGATGAAGGCATCGACCATGTCCGGATCGAAATGGCTGCCGCTACCGGAAACGATGATGGCGTAAGCCTCTTCAAACGGCATCGGGGGTTTGTAGACGCGCTCGCAGATGAGGGCGTCGAACACGTCGGCAAGCGCCATGAGGCGGGCGGAAATGGGGATTCTCTCGCCCACCAGGCCGCGCGGATAACCGCTGCCGTCCCATTTTTCGTGATGGCCCCGGGCGATCTCCTGGGCGATCTGCAGGAACTCGACCGGGCGGGCGGAGTCGGCAATCGCCTGGGCGATGGCCTCGGCACCGATTTCCGCGTGGGTTTTCATGATGTCCCACTCGTCCGGCGTCAGCTTGCCGGGTTTGAGCAGGATGTGGTCGGGGATGCCGACCTTGCCGATGTCGTGCAGCGGGGCCGATTGCGCCAGTTGCCCGATGGTGCGCTCGTCGAGGTAATGCGAGAAACGCGGATGGTGCTTCAGGCTGCGCGCCAGGGTGCGCACGTATTCCTGGGTGCGGCGCAGGTGGTTGCCGGTTTCCGGGTCGCGCGTTTCGGCCAGATGCGCCAGCGCATGGATGCTGACTTCCTGGATCAACTGGTTTTCCGCCATGCGGCGGGCGACTTCCTGCTCCAGATAGGCGTTGTGGTCGCTCAGGATGTCGCGGGCGCGTTTCAGTTCGAGCTGGGCGCGCACCCGGGCGAGCACGATGGCGGGGCGGATCGGCTTGGTGATGTAATCGACGGCCCCGAGATCCAGACCCTTTTCTTCGTCGTCGGTGCCGTCCATGGCGGTGACGAAAATGACCGGAATGTCGCGCGTATCGGCGCGCTCACGCAGTTGCGCGAGCACCTGGTAGCCATCCATGCCCGGCATCATCACGTCGAGCAGGATGAGATCGGGGGGTGGGTTGCTCTGGGCGATCTGCAGGGCGCGCGCGCCGGAATTGGCAGCGCGGACACGATAGGTGGGTTGCAACAATTCGCCGAGGACGCTGAGGTTTTCGGGTACGTCGTCAACGATGAGAATATTGGGTTGGGCTTGCATGCGCGATTTCCGTACGTTGCAACACTATTTCTCGATTATGTTTGTTTTTGTGTTTTCTGCCTATAGTCCCATAGGGGTAGTCAGCTTAAACCCGTCAGCCGGGCATAGCTGGCAAAACGGGTTGCGTCGATTTCTCCGCTGTCCAGCGCCGGGCGCAGGGCGCAGCCGGGTTCCTGGCCGTGGCGGCAGTTGCGGAAGCGGCAGCGGCCCAGATAGGGGCGGAACTCGCGGAAGGCGTATTCGATTTCGCCGCGCTCCAGATGCGCCAGGCCGAATTCCTGCAAGCCGGGCGAGTCGATCAGGAAACTCTCGCCATCGAGCGTATACAAGGTGGCGTGCGTGGTGGTGTGCTTGCCGGAATCGAGTGCCCTGGAAATTTCCCGCGTCGCCGCGCCGGCGTCCGGGATGAGCGCGTTGATGAGGGTGGATTTACCCATGCCCGATTGCCCGACCAGCACGCTGGTCTTGCCGAGCAGCCAGGGGCGCAGGGCGGCGGCGTCGGCGCGCGCCGAGAGTTCCAGCGCCGGGTAGCCGAGGCGGGAAAACACGGCAAGCTGCCGGCGCGCGCGCGGCAGGGTTGGCGTCAGGTCGCATTTGTTGAGGACGAGGAGAATCTCGATTTCCTCGCTCTCGGCGGCGATGATGGCGCGGGTGACCAGATCGTCCGCAAAGGCCGGCTCGCAGGCGACGACGATGACCACCTGATCGACGTTGGCGGCAATCAGCTTCTGCCGCGTTTCGTTGGAGCGGTAGAGCAACTGGCGGCGCGGCAGGATGTTTTCGATCACGCCCTGGTCCTCGGAGGTGCGCATCACCTCGACCCAGTCGCCGCACGCCACGTCGCTTTTCTTGCCGCGCGTGACGCAGGGCAGCGGCTCGCCAGCGCCGGTATCGACCAGATAATGCCGTCCGTGCGCGGCGACGATGCGTCCTTGCAGCGTCATGCGTTCGCTTTCTGCAAGTGTGCGATGCGCAGCGCGGCAGGCGGGTGGGAATCGTAAAAGAGCGAATGCAGCGGGTCCGGCGTGAGCGTGGCGGCGTTGTCGTCGTAGAGCTTGACCAGCGCCTGCACCAGTTCGTTTGCCGCCGTGTGTTCGGCGGCGTAGGCGTCGGCCTCGAATTCGTGGCGGCGCGACCAGCGGCTGGAGAGCGGCGTCAGAGGAAAGAGGAAAACCGGCGCGACCAGGAAGAACAGGATCAGCGCCAGCGCCGTGCTCTGTGCCGGCACGCCCAGCCCGGCGTAGAACCAGGGCGCGTCGATCAACTGGCCGAGGGCGGCGAGGAAAACGAGCGAGCCGGCGAACATCAGCAACATGCGTTGCAGGACGTGGCGTTTGCGGAAATGCCCCAGTTCGTGCGCCAGCACGGCCTCGGTTTCGCTCGGCGAGAGGCGTTCCAGCAAGGTGTCGAAAAAGACGATGCGCTTGTTGTCACCAAAGCCGGTGAAATAGGCGTTGCCATGGGCGGATCGCTTCGAGCCGTCCATCACGAACAGGCCGTTGCTGCGAAAGCCGCAGCGCGTGAGCAGGGCTTCGATGCGGCTTCTGGCTTCGCCTTCCGGCAAGGGGGAGAACTTGTTGAACAGGGGCGCGATCCAGGTCGGGAAGATGAACAGCAGCAACAGGTTGAAGGCGCTCCAGAACAGCCAGACGTAGAGCCACCACAGGCTGCCCATGGCACCCATCAGCCACAGCACGGCGGCAATGACCGGTGCGCCGATGGCCAGCCCGAGCAGGGTTTGTTTGGCCAGATCACTGACGAAAAGCGCGGGTGTCATGCGGTTGAAGCCGTGGCGCGCTTCAATCACGAACTGGTTGTAGAGCGACAGGGGCAGATCGACCAGGGCGCTGATGAACAGCAGGCTGAAAATCAGCGCCAGACCGTAGGGAATGCCAGAAAGGCGTGCGGCCCAGAAATCGTGCAAGGCGAACAGGCCGCCGCCGACGGTGAGGGCAAGGAGCAGCGCGGCATCGACCGCGATGCTCCAGATTGCCGCCTGGCTGCGGTCGATGCCGTAAGCGGCGGCTTTTTCATGCGAGGCCAGGCTGATGCGCCCGGCAAATTGCGCCGGCACGGTCGAGCGATGCGAGGCGATGTGACGCCACTGGCGAAATTTCAGCCACAGGCGCACGCCGAAGGTGAGCGCGAGGGCGAGCAGAAAAACGAAGCGGAAGGTTTCGGGCACGGGATGGAAAGGAAGAAGGGGGAAGGGAGAGGTGTGCGAGAATCGCGGATTCTCTGAATTTCAAGCACGGACGATTATATGGCAGGCAACGCAAACAACCTGATCTGGCTGGACATGGAAATGACGGGTTTGAACCCGGACGGCGACCGCATCATCGAGCTGGCCATGGTGGTGACGGACAGCGAGTTGAAGATGGTGGCGGAATCGCCTTCCTGGGCCGTGCATCAGTCGGATGCGACGCTGGCGGCGATGGACGACTGGAATCAGAAAACGCACGGCCGCTCCGGCCTGATCCAGCGGGTGCGCGAATCGACCTTGAGCGAAGCGGAGGTCGAAGCCGCCGCGCTGGAGTTTTTGCGCAAATACTCCGGCAAGGGGCATTCCCCGATGTGCGGCAATTCCATTGGCCAGGACCGCCGTTTCATGGCCCGCTACATGCCGACCCTGGAAGCCTTCTTCCACTACCGCAATCTCGATGTCAGCACCCTGAAGGAATTGTGCAAACGCTGGCAGCCGCAGATTTACAAGGGGTTCAAGAAAAAGAGCAAGCACACGGCGCTGGCGGATATTTACGAATCGATCGATGAATTGAAGTACTACCGGGAACATTTTCTCGTACCGGGTCAGGCGCAGGTCTGAGCACTGGTGGCATCGCTCCCGGCGCGAGCGGTGTCATGGCCTGCAACATCCAGCGGCATCCGGTCGGCTCAATCCCGGTGGAACAAGCGGAATTTCTCGCGCCGTTCGCCGGGGCGGTTGCCTTGCCAGACGAGTCGCCAGCGTCCATCCGGTGCGGCGAGTTCCGCCGGCTGGGGGCCCCCCGCCCCGACGAGCTTCTAGACGGTACGGGCAAGGCCGGGCTGACGTTTATGTTCGACGCGGGTATTGCCGAGCGCGATGCCGCGGCCCAACCGGCGAGCGCCGGCTGGG
>URNG01000127.1 GCA_900549295.1 uncultured Rhodocyclaceae bacterium | reverse complement strand
AGTCGTCCATGCTTTGGGGGCGGGACGCCGGGGGGGCGAAGGCCGAGGGCGATGCGGCGGGCATGGCCCGTGCCTGTCACGCGCTGAAATCGAGCAGCCATAATGTCGGCGCGCTGCGTCTGGCGGGCTTGTGCCGGGAAATCGAGGAAGCCTGCCGCGCTGCGGCGGAAACTGGAAGGGCGGCCGAAATTGCCTTGCAGGACGCGGCGCTGCGCCAGGAATGGCCAGCCGTGGTCGAGGCGCTGGAGGCTTTGCGCGGGGAGGATGGTGGATGCAAAACGCGCTGAAGATTCTGGCGGCCGACGACGATCCCACCATGGGCCTCCTGCTGCAGGCCGTGTTTTCTGCGCCGCACCGTCTGTGCTGGGTGCAGGACGGCCAGGCGGCGCTTGCGGCCTGGGAAGCCAGCCCGGATTTCGACCTGCTCCTGCTCGATGTCGAAATGCCCGGGCTGGATGGCCTGAGCCTGGCTGCCGAGTTGCGCCGCCGCCACGGCACGGGCTTGCCCATCGTGCTGCTGACTGGGCGCGAGGACGCCGGATTCCTGGCGCGCTGCCATGCATTGTCGGCCATTCATTTTGCCAAACCGGTCAATTGGAGCGAATTGGCGGCGCGCGTTGCGGCGCTGTTTGCCTGATTGCACCCAACTCGGGTTAGACTGCGGCGCCCGGCGGTGCGCCGGGTCAAAAAAATCAAACCTGTTCCGGAGAGGAGAAACCATGCGTTCCTTTATCGTTCTGGCCGTTTTCGGCCTTGCCCTGGGTCACGCCGCGCAGGCGGACGAGGCGCTTGCCAAGGCCAAGAATTGCACGACCTGCCATGGCATAGGCAACAAGATCGTCGGCCCCAGCTACAAGGACATCGCCGCCAAGCGCGCGAGCGAGAAGGGCGCGGAAGCTGCTCTCACGGCCAAGATCAAGAACGGCAGCAAGGACGAATGGGGCCAGGTGCCCATGCCGCCCAATCAGGTGAGCGATGCGGAAGCCGCCAAACTTGCGCGCTGGGTGCTGTCGTTCAAGTAAGCGTTGCCCAAGATGTGATCGTTTTGCTGCCTTGACATCCCGGATGCCGTTCGCGTGGCGCTTTGCCCGGCCAAGGCAAATGGTTCCGCATCATGGCAGCGGGTCAATGAACGGGGGGCGACCCCCGCTCTTTCGGAGTATCCATGCTGTCCCTGAGTCCTGAACAAATGCGTTGGCGCTGGCTGGCGCTTGGCGTCGTGGCCGTCGCCTTCATCCTGTCCTTCTTCCAGCGTTTCGCGCCGGCCGGAATCGCCCAGGATCTGGCGGCGAGTTTCGGTACCACGGCGGCTTCGCTCGGTTTGCTGGCGGCGACGTATTTCTACGTCTATACCGTCATGCAGATTCCTACCGGCATTCTCGCCGATACGCTGGGGCCGCGCCGCATCGTGGCCCTGGGCGGCATCGTGGGCGGCATCGGCAGTCTGCTGTTCGGTTTTGCGCCGAGTTTCGAACTGGCCCTGGCGGGGCGCACCCTGATCGGCCTGGGGGTTTCGGTCACCTTCATCGCCATGCTGAAACTGATTGCCGTGTGGTTCGAAGAAAGCCGCTTCGCCACCATGGTCGGCATCTGCATGCTGGTCGGCAATCTGGGTTCGGTGCTGGCGGGCGCGCCCTTGTCCTGGGCGGCGCAGAATTTCGGCTGGCGCGGCATCTTCCTGTTCGTGGGCGGTTTCTCGCTGGTGCTGTCGGTGCTCTCCTGGCTGATCGTGCGCGATTCGCCGCTGGCCGCCGATGCGCCCAAGGCGCGGGTGGACCGCACGGTCATCCTGTCCGGCCTGCTGTCGGTATTGAAAAATCGCGCGACATGGCCGGCGGCACTCGTCAATCTGGGGATGTGCGGCGCTTTCTTCACCTTTGCCGGCTTGTGGGCGGTGCCTTACCTGATGCAGGTGCACGGGCTGGAACGCGGCGTGGCGGCCAGCCATCTGTCGCTGTGGTTCGGCGGTTTTGCGGTGGGCTGCCTGTTCATCGGCGGTATTTCGGATCGCCTGGGGCGGCGTAAACCGGTGGTGATCGCGGTGTCGCACGTCTATGTGGCGATCTGGCTGATCCTCTTGTCCTGCGTCACCATGCCGCTGGCGCTGTCCTACGCCCTGTTCGCCCTGCTCGGCCTGACGACCGCCGGTTTCAGCCTGAGCTGGGCCTGCGCCAAGGAAGTCAACCCGCCCCTGTTGTCCGGCATGTCCACCAGCGTGGCCAATATGGGTGGTTTTATGTGCGCGGCCATCATGCAGCCGGTGGTGGGCAAGATCATGGATATGAACTGGCAGGGAGACATGCTGAACGGCGCGCCGGTGTACGACGTCGCCGCTTGGCAGAAGGGCGTGCTCGCCGTGACGCTGTGCGCCGTGATCGGTGCCATCGCCAGTTGGCGGGTCAAGGAAACCGGCTGCCGCAACATCTGGCAGGCCTGAGCGAAAGAAAGTCGGCGATGAAATCGAGCGCGGAGTTGCTGCAACTGGCTTCGGAAAACCTGCTGAAGCATTTCGCCGATTATTGCGAAGGCGCGATCATCGTCGATCAGGAGGCGCGCATCGTCTGGATGAACGACCGCTATCCGGCCCGCCTGGGGCTCACCTTGTCTTCCTGCGTGCAGGGGCAGCCGGTGGAATCGGTGATTCCCAACAGCCTGATGCGCCAGGTGGTGGAGAGCGGGCAGCCCATTCTCCTCGACATCATGGAGTACGGCGAACAGGCTTTCGTGGTCAGCCGTTTGCCGCTACGCGATGCGGACGGCAAGGTGGTTGGCGCGGTCGGCTTCATGTTCTATGACGACCCGCGCCACCTGGGGCCTTTGATGGCGCGTTATCAGCGCCTGCGCGCCGATCTGGCGGAAGCCCGGCGCAAGCTTGCCGAACGGCGTTGCACGCGTTACAGCTTTGCCGATTTCATCGGCGCCAGCAGCGTCAGCAGTGCGCTCAAGCTCGCCGCGCGGCGAGCGGCGCGCACGACGGCGCCGGTGCTGATTCTGGGTGAAACGGGTACGGGCAAGGAAATGCTGGCACAGGCGATTCATGCGGCAAGCTCGCGCAGCGACGCGCCTTTTGTGGCGGTGAATATCGCCGCCGTGCCGGAAACGCTGCTGGAAGCGGAGTTTTTTGGCGTGGCACCGGGTGCCTATACCGGGGCCGAGCGCGGCGGGCGGGATGGAAAATTCAAGCTGGCTGACGGCGGCACGCTCTTTCTCGATGAAATCGGCGACATGTCGCCGGCGCTGCAAGCCAAGCTGTTGCGCACCTTGCAGGAAGGGGAATTCGAGCCGGTCGGCTCGAACCGCCTGACGACGGTGGATTTGCGCGTCATTGCCGCGACCAGCCGCGATCTCGAAAAGATGGTGACCGATGGCAGTTTCCGCGCCGACCTGTACTACCGCCTCAACGTCATCACCCTCAACACGCCGCCGCTGCGCGAACGCTGCGACGACATGGCGCAACTGGCCGATTTTCTCGTCGATAGCATCTGCCGTAACCGGGGGCTCGCTCCGCGCAGCATTGCCGATGCGGCAATCAACCGTCTGTGCCGCTACCGCTGGCCGGGCAACGTGCGTGAATTGAAGAACGTGCTCGAGCGGGCCTTGCTCATGTCGGACGGTGAAACGCTGGAAGTTGCCGATCTGGATGCGGTCATGCCGAAATCGTCGCGCAGTGACACGCCGCAGCCGGTGGCGCGCGATATGGCCGATGCGGTGGCGCAAGCCGAGCGGCAGGCGATTTGTCAGGCGCTGCAGCAGAGCAGGGGCAACAAGACCGAGGCTGCCCGCCTGTTAGGTATTTCACGCACGGCCTTGTACGAGAAGCTGGCGCAACTGGGCGGCGCGGGCGAGTCCTGAGTGTCCGCTTTTCTGGACACGGTGTTCATGAAACGGAACGGTTTTCCGTCTGAAATCCGGATAAGTCCAATAAAAACAGCCGCTTGAATTCTGGCACGCCGTGTGCAAACGGTGTCTCACCTTACTATCCATAAAGAGGAGACATCCGTGGATTTCCTGATCGTGCTGGCCGCTCTGGCCTTTCTGATGCTGGTGGCCTACCGTGGCTACAGCGTCATTCTTTTCGCCCCCATTGCTGCCATGGGGGCGGTTTTGCTGATCGACCCATCGCTGGTGGCACCCATGTTTACCGGCCTGTTCATGGACAAGATGGTCGGTTTCGTGAAGAACTTCTTCCCGGTTTTCCTGCTTGGCGCGATTTTCGGCAAGGTCATCGAATTATCCGGATTCTCCAAATCCATCGTGGCCGCGGTCATCAAGCTGATCGGGCGGGAGCGCGCCATGCTGGCCATCGTCGTGGTCTGCGCGCTGCTGACCTACGGCGGGGTGTCGCTGTTCGTGGTGGTGTTCGCGGTGTATCCCTTCGCGGCGGAAATGTTCCGTCAGGGCGGCATTCCCAAGCGCCTGATTCCCGGCACCATTGCGCTGGGCGCGTTCACCTTCACGATGGATTCGCTGCCCGGCACGCCGCAGATCCAGAACATCATCCCCACCACCTTCTTCAAGACCGACATCTACGCCGCGCCCTGGCTCGGCATCATTGGCGGCGTGTTCATCCTGGTCTGCGGGCTCTCCTACCTCGAATGGTGCCGGCGGCGTGCCGCTGCGGCCGGCGAAGGCTACGGCACGGGGCATAGCAACGAGCCGGACCCTATCGCCGATGAAAAGCTCGCGCATCCGCTGATCGCCCTGCTGCCGCTGGTGATGGTGGGCGTCATGAACAAGGTGTTCACCGTGCTGATCCCCCAGCTCTACGGCGAATCGGTGTCCTTCGTGCCGGCGGTGATCGGCAACGCCGCGCCGGTGGTGCAGCAGACCAAGGCGGTGATGGCGATCTGGGCGGTGGAAGGCGCGCTGCTGATCGGCATCGCCACGGTGCTCGTTTTTGCCGGGCGCACGGTCATCGCCCGCTTCGCCGAAGGCAGCCGTACGGCCGTGGCGGGCGCTTTGCTCGCCACCATGAACACCGCTTCCGAATACGGTTTCGGCGCGGTGATCGCCGCCCTGCCGGGCTTCCTGGTGGTTGCCAACGCCTTGTCCTCGATTCCCAATCCGCTCGTCAATGAAGCGATCACCGTTACCGCGCTGGCCGGGATCACCGGCTCGGCTTCAGGCGGCATGGGGATTGCGCTGGCGGCGATGGCGGACACCTTCATCGCCAACGCGCAGGCCGCCGGCATTCCGCTGGAAGTGTTCCACCGCGTCGCCTCGATGGCTTCCGGCGGCATGGACACGCTGCCGCACAACGGCGCGGTCATCACCTTGCTGGCGGTGACGGGGCTGTCGCATCGCCAGTCGTACAAGGATATTTTCGTCATCACGCTCATCAAGACGCTGGCGGTGTTCGTCGTGATCGGCCTGTTCTACGCCTTCGGCATCGTTTGAACCCGTTCTGGAGATCGAGATGACGCAAAAGAACCCAGGCTGCGGCCAGCCGGCGGCCAGCAAGATCATGTCGGCGCGCGAGGCGGTGGCGCGTATTTGTCCGGACAGCACGGTGGCGACCGGCGGCTTCGTCGGCATCGGCTTCCCGGAGAACATTGCCGTGGCGCTGGAAAATCATTTCCTGGAAACCCGCGGCGACGCCGGGCCGCGCGATCTGACGCTGGTGTACGCCGCCGGCCAGGGCGACGGCCAGCAGCGCGGCCTCAATCATCTGGGCCACGATGGCCTGGTGAAGCGCGTCATCGGCGGCCACTGGGGGCTGGTGCCGCGCTTGCAGGAATTGGCGGTGAATAACCGGATCGAAGCCTGGAACCTGCCGCAGGGGGTCATCACCCACCTGTTCCGCGACATTGCCGCAGGCAAGCCGGGCACGCTCACCCGCATCGGCCTCGGCACCTTCGTCGATCCGCGTTTCGGCGGCGGCAAGCTGAACGAAAAAACGCAGGAAGATCTGGTGCGCGTCATGCCCATCGACGGTGAGGAATACCTGTTTTACAAGGCGTTTCCCATCCACGTCGGCATCATCCGCGGCACGACGGCGGACGAGGACGGCAACGTCACGATGGAAAAGGAAGCGCTCACCCTGGAATCGCTGGCGATCGCGATGGCGGCGAAGAACTCCGGCGGCATGGTGATCGTGCAGGTTGAACGTGTGGCGCAGCGCGGTACCTTGAGTCCGCGCCAGGTGAAAATCCCCGGCATTCTGGTCGATTGCGTGGTGGTGGCCGAAAAGCCGGAATACCACGCGCAGACCTTCGCCGAACAGTACAGCCCGGCCTTCGCCGGCGAAATCCGTATTCCCATGTCGGCCCTGCCGCCGATGGCGATGAGCGAGCGCAAGATCATCGCCCGCCGCGCCGCCTTCGAATTGCGCCCCGGCGCGGTGGTCAACCTCGGCATCGGGATGCCGGAAGGCGTGGCCGAGGTGGCTGCCGAGGAAGGCATCATCGATCAGTTGACGCTCACCGCCGAGCCAGGCGTGATCGGCGGCGTGCCGGCCGGTGGGCTCAATTTCGGCGCAGCGGTCAATACGCATGCCATTATCGACCAGCCCAGCCAGTTCGATTTCTACGATGGCGGCGGACTCGATCTGACTTTTCTCGGGCTGGCTCAGGCGGATCGCCAGGGTAATCTCAACGTGTCGCGCTTCGGCCCGCGACTGGCCGGGGCAGGCGGTTTCATCAATATCTCGCAGAGCGCGCGCAAGGTGGTTTTTGTCGGCACCTTCACGGCGGGCAAGCTGCTGGTCGACGTGACGGGCGGGCAACTGCACGTCCGCCAGGATGGCTCTGCCGTCAAATTCGTGGCGGAAGTCGAGCACCGCACCTTTTCCGGCCCGGAAGCCGCGCGTCGGGGTACGCCGGTGCTCTACATCACCGAGCGCTGCGTGTTCGAGTTGAGCGCCGCCGGCCTGGTGCTGATCGAAATCGCTCCCGGCGTGGATCTGCAGCGCGACATTCTCGAGCACATGGATTTCGTTCCGCTGATGCCCCAGAGCCCGCGTTTGATGGACGTCCGTATTTTCATCGATGAACCCATGGGACTGCGCGACGAGTTTTTTCTGCCTTGATCCAGTGCGTTAAAGATGCGGCGCAGCAGAGGGACTTGCTGCGCCGTCTGGTTTTCAGGCGGGAGAACGTGCTTTTTGTCGTGTGTTTCGCTCCGCGTTGGCGAGTCTGGGCTGACGAGTTCAATTCGAATAGCTGACGGAATCAGTCGAGTATTTTATAATTTACCCCTTCTTTGTAGGGGATTGCTCCATGTTTGGCCATTTGCGCGAGGATATCCGGGCGGTGTTTGACCGCGATCCGGCGGCCCGTTCGTTCTGGGAGGTGCTGACCTGCTATCCCGGTATCCATGCGCTCATCTTTCATCGGCTCGCGCATTGGCTGTGGCGGCATCGCCTGCGCTGGCTGGCGCGGTTTACGGCGCATCTCTCGCGTTTTCTGACGGGCATCGAAATCCATCCGGGGGCGACGATAGGCCGGCGTTTTTTCATCGACCACGGCATGGGCGTGGTGATCGGCGAAACGGCGGTGATCGGCGATGACGTGACGCTCTACCACGGTGTCACCCTGGGCGGCACTTCCTGGGCCAAGGGCAAGCGCCACCCGACGCTGGAAGATGGCGTGGTGATCGGTGCCGGGGCCAAGGTGCTGGGGCCCATCGTCATGGCGGCCGGGGGCCAGGGCGGGCTCCGAGGGGGGGGGAGCGCAAGGT
>URNG01000126.1 GCA_900549295.1 uncultured Rhodocyclaceae bacterium | reverse complement strand
CCCTGCCGCAGCGGCGGCCAGCAGCGGTTGGCCGGCTCCGGTGACCAGCCCGAGGACGCTGCCGGGAACACCGGCTTGCCCCGGCTGATCGGTACGTAGCGCATTCAATGCGGCGGCCACCTCGGCTTCAGCATCGGCTTGGGCAACACCGCGCTCGGCGGTGAGCAGCTTGGCAAAATGGTCGGCGTAACGCGCCAAAGCCGCCGCCAGGCCGGCCAGCTTTTCCTGCCGCCCGGCCAGGCCAAGCCCGCTCCAGGCGGCGTTGGCGTCGCGCGCCGCACTGACCGCCTGCGCCGCTTCTTCCGCGCCGCACAGCGGCACGCGGTGCGCGGCGACGCCAGTGACGGGATTGACCACGTCGAACAGCCGCTCACCCACGGTCAGGCAGGCGCGACCATTGATCCAGAGGGGAATGGCCAGAGGGCCGTCGTGTGCAAGTTCCATTGTGTTTGTCCTGTATGCCGGGCGAACGCCCCTGCTGGCAAGGGCCGGCGAGGGTGAGACAGAAAAAGTCGCGAGTTCAGCCTGTGGTAATATTGCAGCGCACAAAGTCGCGCAACCGGCTATGCTACTCAAAGTCCCCGCATAAAGGAATCCTGTTGCCAGCCCCCCCTTCAGTCCCACCCTCAGCCCACTCCAAGGCAAACCCGGCCCATCCGGGCGCCCGCGCCGAGGCAGCCAGCAAATCCGCCGGCTCCATCCAGGTCATCGAGCGCATGATGTCGCTGCTCGACGCGCTCGCCGCCGTGCCGGACACCGCCAGCCTCAAACAACTGGCCAGCGCCACCGGGCTGCACCCCTCCACCGCTCACCGCATCCTCGCCGCCATGTGCCAGGCGCGTTTCGTCGAGCGTCAGGATGCCGGCACCTACCGCCTGGGCATCCGCCTGCTGGAACTGGGCAGCATCGTCAAGTCGCGCATCAATCTGCGCGACGTGGCATTGCCTTTCATGCAGTCCCTGCACGAGAAAATCGGCGAAGCGATCAATCTGGGCATCCGCCATGAAGATGAAATCGTCTACCTGGAGCG
The DNA here is from genome assembly GCA_900549295.1 of uncultured Rhodocyclaceae bacterium. Classification (GTDB taxonomy): domain Bacteria; phylum Pseudomonadota; class Gammaproteobacteria; order Burkholderiales; family Rhodocyclaceae; genus Azonexus. The sequence goes on along the minus strand of URNG01000126.1, from coordinate 7,040 downwards.
CACCTCCTCCGGTCGTTCGCTGGTGCGCGTGGTGTATCTGGTGGGGGGCCGCGCCCCTTTGCACCTGACCTCGCTCGGCAAGCTCTTTCTCGCCGCCGACGGTCTGCCGAAAGTGCGCGAATATGCGCGGCGTACCGGCCTGCCCGGCAAGACGCCGCATTCGCTGACCCGTCTGGACGCCCTGGAAAAGGCGCTGGACAAGGTACGCCGGCACGGCATCGCCTACGACGACGAGGAAGCCGAACTCGGCCTGACCTGCGTTGCCGCGCCCATCCGCGACGAAGAAGGCGCGATCGTTGCCGCCCTCTCGGTGTCGGCGCCGACCGACCGCCATGACCCGGCCTGGGCCACGGAAGTCAAACTCGCCGCCGATGCCGTCTCGGAAGCGCTGGGTTTTCGCGGCACAAAATAAACGGGCTGCCCCGCAGCAGCCCGGAAAACGCAGCGCAGCAAGCCCTCAGGCGGGGTGCATCGCCTTGGTCAGCGAGGCGCTCTCCATCCAGCGCTTGATGCGGTTGGCGTCGCCCACCCGCGTCATCTTGCCTTGCGAATCGAGCAGCACGATCACCACGGGTTTGTCGGCAACCCAGGCCTGCATGACCAGGCAGCGACCAGCTTCGGAGATATAACCCGTTTTCGACACGCCGATCTGCCAGTTATCGTTGCGCACCAAGGCGTTGGTATTGCCAAAATGCTGGATGCGCCCGTTCAGTTCGACCTTGGCCTCCGCCGTGGTCGAGAACATGCGGATTTCCGGGTAGCGCGCCGCAGCAGTGACCATCCGCGCCAGATCGTGTGCAGTGGACACGTTGTTGCTGGAAAGCCCCGTCGGTTCCTGGAAACGGCTGTCGAACATGCCCAGTGCGCGCGCCTTGTGATTCATGGCGGCGACAAAAGCGGGCAAGCCACCCGGATAGTGCCGCCCCAACGCATTGGCGGCGCGGTTTTCCGAAGACATCAACGCCAGCAGCATGGCGGTTTCGCGGGTCATGGTGGTACCGACAGGCAAACGCGAGCGGGTGCCTTTCAAATCGTCGATGTCGTCATGGTCGATACTGATGACTTCATTCAGATCGAGGCCAGCGTCCAGCACCACCATCGCCGTCATCAATTTGGAGATCGAAGCAATCGGCAGCACGGCATCCGGCTGTTTTTCAACCAGGGCCTTGCCGGTCGTCTGATCGAGCACCAACGCGGCGGAAGACTGGATGGCCAGATGCGCCGGATCATCGTTCACCGCTACATGACGAACTGGGCGCACCGAATTGGCCGGTTTTTGCGCGACTTTCTTCTTTGTGCCTGCCTTGCTCGCCTGTTTTTTGCCGCCAGCGGCCTGGCTCGATTTTGCGGCTGTTTTTGCTGCCGGTTTTTTGACCGTATTTTTCTTGCTGGCCGTCTTCACCGCACTTTTTTTGCTTACCCCCGCCTCGCTTTTGGCGGCAAAAGCAGGCAAGGGGCTTGCCATCATGGTCAAGGCGGCCAGGAAGGCCAGAATGTTTCGCCGCATGGGGTGCTCCTGAAATCTGCGTCAAATTTTAGCGAAGTTTACTCTTTGCCGCAGATATTTCAATCAAACCAGGGCGATAGAAACATTTGTTGATGCGTTTTCTAGGAAAACTCTGAACAAAACCGTTCGCCCTGAGCTTGTCGAAGGGCATCACCTGCAAAATCAAGTGCTCCGGCAGGCTCAGCCCGAACGGTTTTGATTGATTCAGAATTTCCCCCGGATTTTTCCGCTCCCTGCATCAGCTGGCATCCACCACGGTCAGCGCCGTCATGTTGACGATGCGGCGCACCGTCGCGGTCGGCGTCAGGATGTTCACCGGCTTGGCCGCGCCGAGCAGGATGGGGCCGACGGTCAGATTGTCGCCCGCCGCCACTTTCAGTAGGTTGAAGGAAATGTTGGCGGCGTCGAGCGTCGGCATCACCAAGAGGTTGGCCTGCCCTTTGAGGCGCGAGCTGGGGAAGGCGGCGCGGCGGATTTCCTCGTCCAGCGCGGCATCGCCATGCATTTCGCCTTCGACTTCCAACTCGGGCGCGCGCGCATTGAGGGTGGCGAGCACCGTCCGCATCTTTGCCGCGGTCGGCGTATTGGCGGTGCCGAAGGTGGAGTGCGAGAGCAGCGCCACCTTCGGCGTGATGCCGAAATTGCGGATTTTTTCCGCCGCCATCAGGGTCATGTCGGCCAGTTCGTCGGCGCACGGCTCGTAGTTGACGTAGGTGTCGCCGATGAACACGGTGCGCCCCGGCAGCATCAGGAGGTTCATGGCGTAGAAGCGATCCACCGCTGCGTCGGTGCCGATCACGTTCTGCACGTACTCGCGGTGCGTCTCGTGCCGCCCGAAGGTGCCGCAGACCAGGCCGTCGGCGTAACCCAGGCGCACCATCAGGGAGCCGTACAGGGTATTGCGGCGGCGCACTTCGCGCCGGGCGAAGTCGGGCGAAACGCCCTTGCGCTCCATCAGGCCGTGGTAGGTCGTCCAGAATTCTTCATAGTGGGCATCGAAGAACTCGCTGTTTTCCGAGTTCACCACGTCGAAATCGGCGCCTTCGCGGATACGCAGGCCGGCCGCCTCGGCGCGCCGGGCGATTTCGGCGTGCCGCCCGATCAGGATCGGCCGGGCGATGCCTTCGTCGCGGATCACCTGCACGGCGCGCAGCACGCGCTCGTCCTCGCCTTCGGCAAAGACGATGCGCTTGGGATCGCGCTTGGCCTGGGCGAACACCGGCTTCATGATGAGGCCGGAGTGGTAGACGAATTCGTTCAGGCTTTGCAGGTAGGCGTCCCAATCGGTGATCGGGCGCATGGCGACGCCGGAATCCATCGCCGCCTGCGCCACCGCCGGGGCGATCTTGACGATCAGGCGCGGGTCGAAGGGTTTGGGAATCAGGTATTCCGGGCCGAAGCCGGCGATGCGCTCGCCATAGACGGAAGCGGCCATGTCCGGCTGCTCGGCGCGCGCCAGTTCGGCAATCGCCCGCACCGAGGCCATTTTCATCTCCTCGGTGATGGTCGTCGCGCCGACGTCGAGCGCGCCGCGGAAGATGTAGGGGAAGCACAGCACGTTGTTCACCTGGTTCGGGTAATCCGAACGCCCGGTGCAGATGATGGCGTCGTCGCGCACCGCCTTGACTTCCTCCGGCAGGATTTCCGGCGTCGGGTTGGCCAGCGCCATGACCACCGGGCGCGCGGCCATTTTCGCCACCATGTCCGGTTTCAGCACGCCGCCCGCCGAGAGGCCGAGGAACACGTCCGCGCCGGCGATCACTTCGCCCAGGGTACGCAGTTCGGTGGTCTTGGCGTAGCGCGCCTTGATGTCGTCCATTTCCACCGTGCGCTCGCTATGCACCAGACCGTGAATGTCCGTCACCCAGATGTTCTCGCGCGGCGCGCCCAGTTGCACCAGCAGTTCCAGGCAGGCCAGCGCCGCCGCGCCCGCGCCGGAAGCAACGATCTTCACCGTTTTCAGATCCTTGCCGATCAGGTGCAGACCGTTGAGGATCGCCGCGCCGACGACGATGGCCGTGCCGTGCTGGTCGTCGTGAAAGACGGGAATCTTCATCCGCTCGCGCAGCTTCTGCTCGATGTAGAAGCACTCGGGCGCCTTGATGTCCTCCAGGTTGATGCCGCCGAAAGTCGGCTCCAGCGAGGCGATGGCTTCGATCAGCTTGTCCGGGTCGCGCTGCTCGATTTCCAGGTCAAACACGTCGATGTTGGCGAACTTCTTGAACAGCACGCCCTTGCCTTCCATCACCGGCTTCGCCGCCAGCGGTCCGATGGCCCCCAGGCCGAGCACCGCCGTGCCGTTGGTGATGACGCCGACCAGATTGGCGCGCGCCGTCAACTGGCTGGCCGCCTGCGCGTCATTGACGATTTCCTCGCAGGCAAAAGCCACGCCCGGCGAATAGGCCATGGACAGGTCGTACTGATTGGTCAACTGCTTGATCGGCGTGACCGCGATTTTTCCGGGCTTGGGATGACTGTGGTAGTGCAGCGCGGCTTCGCGCAATTGGCGGGGGTCCATGACGTCTCCGTTTCGCAATATGAAAGCGAGTTTTGATTAGCGGTAAATCATAGCAGGAATCCCCCGCCCGGTCAGCCTTGCGCCCGCCGCTTTCAGCCCCCCACCACCAGCACGACCCGACGATTCTGTGCCTTACCCTCTTCGCTGCCGTTATCCGCCACCGGGTAGTCGCTCCCCAAGCCGCGCACGCGAATCTGCTCGGCCTTCATCCCGGCTGCACGCATCCGCTCCGCCACGGCCTCGGCGCGCCGCTGCGACAAAATCTGATTCTGGCTGCGCGAACCGGTGGCATCGGTATGGCCATCGATCCGTACCTCAACGATCCCTGCCTGCATCAACTGTTTCGTGATGCGGTACACCGTCTGTTTCGCCTCTTCGGTCAACTCGAATGCATTGCTGCCAAACAGCAGTTTGTCGGACGCGCTGAAGCTCCAGTCATCGGCATCCTGGACAAAACCGACTGCCTGCAAGGCGGCGATCTGCTCTGGTGTCAGGTAGCCGGTTTTTTCCGGCACCGACTGACAGGCAGCCAGAAAGAACGCGGCCAGCAGCAGCCAGACATTGAATGCTTTCATCCCTACCCTCCTGAGTTCTCTTTGCGCTCGGCAAACAGCGCGAATCTGGCGCGTCCGGCACGTTTTGCGGCATACATCGCCTGATCGGCGCATTTCATCCAGCCCGCCAGCGTGTCATGGGGCGAGGCCGGCAAAAACGCCACGCCAATGCTGAGGGAAACCTGCAAGGTCGCGCCCTCCGGCAAACCGATGGGTTGCGCCATGCCGTCCACCATGCTCTGCGCGATGCGCTCCGCCTGCGCCGGGTCATCGAGCGGATAAAAGAGCGCGGCAAATTCATCGCCGCCCAGGCGGGCGAGCAGATCGTCTTCCCGCACCCGGGCGCGCAAGCGGCGGGCAATGGTCTGCAGCACGATGTCGCCCACCTCGTGGCCGCGCGTGTCGTTGATGGTCTTGAAACAATCGACGTCGATGAAAAAGAGCGCTGCCACGCGTTCCTCGCGCCCCGCCAGCAAATTGACGACTTCTGTCGCCTGCGCCTCGAAATGGGCGCGGTTAGCCAGACCGGTCAGCGCATCGTGGCTCGCCTGATGGGCCAGTTGCGCCGCATGGTCGCGCATTTTTTCCTGCCAGATGGTCAGTTCGCTGAACAAAGCCGCAACGTCTTCCCCGAGCCGCTGCAATTCACTGATCCGCGCGGGTTCCAACTGGGCATCGAAACGATGCTCGCGCCGCGCCTGCGCCGTGACTTCAGCCAGTTTGCGCAAAGGACGCACGATCTGGCGGCTATCCCGGCGTGACAGATGCGAAGCGCCCCAGATACTGGCCCCCAGCGCCAGAATGCCGCAGGCAATACCGACCAGGATAAAGCGCAACAGATCATGCCCCGCGCCATACAGACGCACCGAACCGACGCGACGCCCTGCATGCCGGATCTCGGCAAGCGCCGGCTCGTCGAGGAAAATGCCCGCCAGCAAGCGCTCGCCCATGGACCACACACCCTCCTCACGCGCTTCCCAGTGCGCAATGACCTGATCGGCGTGATCCAGCACATAGGCGGCCGCCAGGGAACGGTTGGCAGCAATCGAGCGCAAATCCTCGGCCGCCGCTTCGGCATCGCCGAACACCACCGCCGCTTCGACGGTATAAGCCACGGTACGCGCCGAAAGCTGCAGGTTGTCCAGCATGTAAAAACGCAGCATGAACAGGCCGAGAACGAAGAGAAAGAGACTCGCCAACGTCACCGCCAGCAAGGCCACCCGCATGTTGGCAGCGTGCAGGACTTCCTGCAGCGGCCGCGTCCGTACGGTCAGGGTCGGCAAGAAGTTCATGGCGTTTCCTGCTGCGCCACCGGGCGGGTGCCCAGGCCGGTTTTCTCCGGAGTGCCGTCCTGACGCCGGCGCACCAGTTGCAGGACTTTCGGGCTGATACGCACGCTGGCGCGTGAGATCGCATCGAGATTGGCGAGCAAACCGATTTCCCCACCCGCCGCATGCAGGCAAAACATGCTGCCTGCCGTGCATTCGAGATCGCCCTCGGTCACGCTCAGGAGCGGCCGGCCGCTGGCGGTTTTCAACACCTGACGCTGCAAGGCCATGGGCAAAGCGCCCAGGTAGATGATGTCGCAGCCGTTTTCCCAGCCTGGCGACAAGTCGGTCACGTCGCGCACCAGCAATTTCCGATCGAGCAAAGCCCCCAGGCTTGCCGCATCGCCCGGCAGATAGGCCAGGTAACCTGCCGTGCACAAGCGGAAATAACTGGGCTCCACCGGCCAACGCGCATAACCGACGATGCCGGCCAGCACACGTCCGGTCTGCGTCCCGAGATCCGAGGCAAAGGCGGGCGGGCAGAAAAGCAGGGGCGCGAGCGCTAGTGCAAAAATGCGAAAAATACGCACGAAACTCCGAAAAAAGCCTGAAAAATTAAAGGGAAAACGCCATATGACAGCCACACATCATACGCCCCGATGCGGTAACAGACAATTTCGGTTTCCCGTATCATGCTGCCCTTTCCTGTGTTTCCTGCTTTTTTCCGATCCTTCAGCCCCCTCCGACCCAAACGCAGCACGCTCTGCGCGGAGCGGCACGGGTTTTGCCCTGCCCCACCCACACCTCCCATGCCTTCCACGCCCTCGCTGAACGTCGACGATTTCGACTTCTTCCTTCCCCCAGAACTGATCGCCCAGCACCCTGCGTCAGAACGCGGCGGCAGCCGTCTGCTGTGCGTGCGGGGCCGGGCGCTCGCTGACCGCGATTTCAGCGATTTTCCCGCGCTCGTCCGGGTGGGCGATCTGCTGGTTTTCAACGACACGCGGGTCATCAAGGCGCGCTTTTTCGGTGTCAAGGAAAGCGGCGGGCGCGTCGAGGTGATGCTGGAGCGCATCGTCGATGAGCGCCGGGCGCTGTGCCAGATTCGCGCCAGCAAGGCGCCCAAGCCGGGCAGCCGCCTGCGGCTGGGCGACGCCCTCACCGTTCAAATGGGCGGGGGGGCTGGACGCCCT
>URNG01000125.1 GCA_900549295.1 uncultured Rhodocyclaceae bacterium | reverse complement strand
GAACCACGTAACGATCGTAGTTGACAAAATGGTAACCGTAGAAAACAAGTAATCAGATGGGACAGAAAGTTAATCCGATAGCAAATCGTCTTGGTATCATCCGCGGTTGGGATTCCAACTGGTTCGGCGGCAAAGACTTCTCCGAGAAGCTGGTCGAGGACGCCAAGATCCGCAAATACCTGAATGTCCGTCTGGCCAAGGCAAGCATCTCGAAGATCATCATCGAGCGTACGCTGAAGCTGGTTACGGTGACCATTTCCACCGCTCGTCCGGGCATCATCATCGGCAAGGGCGGCCAGGAGGTCGACAAACTGAAGGAAGAGTTGAAGAAGCTCACCGGCAAGGAGATTCAGATCAACATCTTCGAGGTGAAGCGTCCCGAGGTGGACGCCGTGATGGCGGCCATCGTCGGCGCGGCCGGCCTGGAGCCGACCTTGGCCGCGGCGCGGGCGGGCAAGCGGGTGTTGCTGGCGAACAAGGAAGTGCTGGTAATGGCGGGCGAGTTGTTCATGCACGCCGTGCGCCAGCACGGCGCGACCCTGCTGCCGGTCGATAGCGAGCACAACGCCATTTTTCAGGCGCTGCCGAATGATTTTTCCGCTGGTTTGGCCGCCTGCGGCGTGGAAAGGATTCTGCTCACCGCCTCCGGCGGGCCATTCCGCGAAACGCCGCTGGCCGCCTTGGCCTCGGTCACGCCGGATCAGGCCTGCGCCCACCCGAACTGGGTGATGGGGCGCAAGATTTCGGTCGATTCGGCGACCATGATGAACAAGGGGCTGGAAGTCATCGAAGCGCACTGGCTGTTCGCCGCGCCGCCCGCAATGATCCAGGTGGTGGTGCATCCGCAGAGCGTGATCCATTCCGCCGTGCAGTACGCCGATGGTTCGGTGCTGGCGCAACTGGGTAACCCGGACATGCGCACGCCGATCGCCTATGCGCTCGCTTGGCCGGAACGCATCGCCGCCGGGGTCGAGCCGCTCGACCTGTTCAAGATCGCCCGGCTCGATTTCTACCCGCCCGATTTTTCCCGCTTCCGCTGCCTGCAACTGGCCTACGACGTGCTGGCCGCTGGTGGCACCGCACCGGCCATCCTGAACGCCGCCAACGAAGTTGCGGTAGCCGCCTTCCTCGAAAACCGCCTGGGTTTTCTCGACATCGCCCGCATCAACGAAAGTGTGCTGCAACGCCTGCCCGCCGGGCCGGAAGGCAGCCTGGACGACGTGCGCTCGGCGGACGCCGAGGCGCGGCGTGTGGCTGGTGCCTTGATCGAGCAGCGGCGCTGAACATGGGACAGCTCCTCTTTTACGCCGCCGCCTTCCTCGTCGCCCTCGGGCTGCTGGTGGTCGTGCATGAACTGGGTCACTTTCTGGTGGCGCGCTGGTGCGGGGTGAAAATCCTGCGCTTTTCGGTCGGTTTCGGCCCGGTGCTGTGGCAGCGCAGTTTTGGCGCCGACCAGACCGAATGGGCGGTGAGCGCCATACCGCTCGGCGGTTACGTCAAGATGCTCGACGAGCGCGAAGCCGAGGTGGCCGAGCATGAAGCGGCGCGCGCCTTCAACCGGCAGACGGTCGGCAAGCGCAGTCTGATCGTGGTGGCCGGGCCGCTGGCGAATTTTCTGCTGGCGATCTTCCTGTACTGGGGCGTGTTCATGGCGGGCAGTGACGAACTGCTGCCCATCCTCGGCACGCCGCCGCTGGATACGCCGGCGGCAGAAGCCGGCATTCTGGGCGGGGAACAGGTGCGCAGCGTGGATGGCGAGCCGGTGGCGAGTTGGAACGATCTGCGCTGGATTCTGCTGCACAAGGCCACCTCGCAGGCGTTTGTCGAACTGGACGTGGTGAACGCCCAGGGTGAAAGCAAGCTGCGCCGCCTAGCGCTGGAGCGCGCCGGCGACGAGGGTTGGGAAGGCGATGTGCTGGCCCGGCTCGGCGTGCAGTTCTACGGCCCGGATCTACCGGCGGTCATCGGCGCGGTGGAAGCGGATACGCCGGCGGCGCGGGTCGGCCTGCAAGCGGGTGACCGGGTGCTGGCGGTCGATGGCGAAGCCGTCGCCAACTGGTATCAGTTCGTGCAGCAGGTGCGCAAAGCGCCGGGGCGGCAGTTGAAACTGGAAATGGAGCGCCAGCGCCGGCATTTCGTGGTAGCGGTGACGCCCGAGGAAATGAACGAGCGCGGGCAGCGCTTCGGCCGCGTCGGCGTGGCGGTGGCCGACAGCCCGGAAGGGCAGCGGGTGCTGCGCACCTTCGTGCGCTACGATCCGCTGGCCGCAGCGGGCAAGGCGCTGCGCGAAACCTGGGAGAAATCCCGCTTCACCCTGACCATGATGGGCAAGATGCTGACCGGCGAAGTGTCCTGGAAAACCCTTTCCGGGCCGGTGACGATCGCCGACTACGCCGGCCAGTCGGCGCGGCTGGGGCCGGACTACTACGTCAAGTTCATGGCCCTGATCAGCATCAGCTTGGGCGTCCTCAATCTGCTGCCGATCCCGGTGCTGGATGGGGGGCATTTGGTGTATCATGCCGCCGAAGTTATTCGTGGTAAACCGCTCTCATTGCGGGTTGTGGCCTTGACGCAGCAGATTGGCATGGTCATGTTGTTTGCATTGATGGCTTTTGCTTTATTCAACGATTTCACGCGCCTGTTTGGCGGCTCATGATGAAAAAATCCCTGTTGCCAGCCCTGATTGCCGGTTTGTTCGCCTTGCCCGCCGTGGCTTTCGAGCCATTCGTCGTGAAAGACATCCGGGTCGAGGGCATCCAGCGCACGGAAGCCGGCACGGTGTTCAGCTATCTGCCGGTCAAGGTGGGCGATATCCTGAACAACGACAAGGCGGCACAGGCGATCAAGGGGCTGTTCGCCACCGGCTTCTTCAAGGATGTGCGGATCGACGTCGAGGATCATGTGATGGTGGTGATCGTCGAGGAGCGCGCGGCGATTTCCTCGATCAACTTCGTCGGCCTCAAGGAATTCGAGCAGGACGCGATCATCAAGGCGTTGAAGGAAGTCGGCATCGCCACCGGGCGCATCTTCGATCGTTCCCTGCTCGACAAGGCGGAGCAGGAACTCAAGCGCCAGTATCTGTCGCGCGGCAAGTACGCGGCGCAGATCACCACCACGGTGACGCCGTTGGAGCGCAACCGCGTCGGCATCAACTTCGACATCGTCGAAGGCGACGCCGCCAAGATTCGCCAGATCAACATCGTCGGCGCCAAGGCGTTCAAGGAAAAGGAACTGCTCGGTCTGTTCGAGCTGACCACGCCGGGCTGGCTGACCTGGTACACCAAGAACGACCAGTATTCGCGGCAGAAACTCGCCGCCGATCAGGAAAAGCTCAAGTCCTTCTACCTCGACCGGGGTTATCTGGAATTCAACGTCGAGTCGACGCAGGTGTCCATTTCGCCGGACAAGCGCGACGTTTTCATCACGCTCAACATCAAGGAAGGCGAGCGTTTCCGCGTGGCTTCCATCAAGCTGGCGGGCGACACCTCGATCCCCGAGGACGATCTGCGCAAGCTCGTCAGTGTGCGCCCGGGCGAGATTTTCTCGCGCGAAAAACTCAACCAATCGACCAAGGCCATCACCGACCGTCTGGGCGCGGAAGGCTACGCCTTCGCCAACGTCAATGCCGCGCCGGAAATCAACGCGGAAAAACATCTGGTCGATTTCACCGTTTTCATCGACCCCGGCAAGCGGGTGTACGTGCGCCGCATCAACGTCACCGGCAACACGCGCACCCGTGACGAAGTGGTGCGCCGCGAGATCCGCCAGATGGAAAGCGCCTGGTACGACGCCGAAAAGATGCAGAATTCGCGCGAGCGCATCGACCGGCTGGGTTTCTTCTCCGAAGTCACGGTCGATACGCCGCCAGTGGCCGGTACCAGCGATCAACTGGATGTGAACGTGAGCGTGGTCGAAAAACCCACCGGCAACCTCATGCTCGGTGCCGGCACGTCCAGCACCGACAAGCTCATCCTCTCCGGCGGTATTTCGCAGAGCAACTTCATGGGCAGCGGCAACAACGTGTCCATCCAGGTCAACACCGCCAAGTCCTACCGCACTTATTCGCTTTCCTACACCAACCCGTATTTCACGCCGGACGGCGTCAGCCAGGGTTTTGACGTGTACCACCGCAAGACCGATACCAGTTCCACCAATATCGCCGACTACAAATCGGCGTCCACCGGCGGCGGCATCCGTTTCGGTTTCCCGATCAGCGAAACCCAGTCCTTCTCCTTCGGCCTGGGCGCGGACACGACGTCCATCGAAACCTTCGACGACAGCCCCACCTACTACAAGAAATACGTCAAGGAATTCGGCAAGACCAACGTTTCCTTCCCGCTGACGCTCGCCTGGGTGAGCGACTCGAAGAACAGCTTTTTCTTCCCCTCCAAGGGCACCTACCAGCGCGCCAGCTTTGAAGTCACCCTGCCGGGCGGCGACCTGAAGTATTACCGCGCAGGTTATCAGGCGCAGCAGTTCTTCCCGCTCTCCAAGCGTTTCACCCTGATGCTGGGCGGCGAACTGGGTTATGCCGACGGTTACGGCAACAGCAAGGGGCTGCCTTTCTTCAAGAACTACTACGCTGGCGGCATCGGCTCGGTGCGCGGCTACAAGTCGAGCACCCTGGGGACGCCGAAAACGATCGAAAACGACGACCGCCTGGGCGGCAACCGCAAGGTGATCGGCAATGCCGAGTTGCTGTGGACGCTGCCGGGGCTTGAGAATACCGCCCGTCTCGGTTTATTCTTCGATGCTGGTCAGGTCTATGCCTCCGGCGACAAGCTCGATGCCGGCGAATTGCGTTATTCGGTCGGCGTGACCGCCGCCTGGATGTCGCCGGTCGGTCCCTTGAAATTCAGCATCGGCACGCCCTTGAACAAGAAGAGCGGCGACGAGGCGGAAACCTTCCAGTTCCAGCTGGGTACTACTTTTTAAGTCAGGAGTCACTTGTGTTGAAAGCTAAAACGCTCGTTCTTGCATCGTTGCTGGCCGCCTTTGGCGCGGTTCAGGCCGCCGAGCTGAAAGTGGGTTACGTCGATACCCAGCGCATTTTCCGCGATGCGCCGCTGGCCCAGAAGGCCGGCAAGAAACTGGAAGGAGAATTTTCCAAGCGCGACCAGGAACTGCAACGCATGGCCAAGCAATTGCAGGGCATGCAGGAAGCGCTGGAAAAGAACGCCGTGACCATGTCGGAAAACGAGCGGCGCAACAAGGAAAAGGAATTCGGCGATCTGTCGCGCGAATTCCAGCGCCGCCAGCGTGAGTTCCGCGAGGATCTCAACCTGCGCCAGAACGAAGAAAACGCCGCCGTGATCGAAAAGGCCAACCGCGCCATCAAGCAGATCGCCGAAAGCGACAAGTTCGACCTGATCCTGCAGGACGTGGTGTGGGTCAGCCCGCGCCTGGACATCACCGAGCGCGTTATCAAGGCCCTGTCGGACGGCAAATAATGACGGCACAGCGCTCGCAGTCCTGGACGCTCGCCGAAATCGCCGCCCGCCTGGGCGGCGATGTGCATGGAGACCCGCAAACGCGCATCTGCCGCGTGGCGACCCTGGCCGGGGCGGGCGAGGGCGACATCAGTTTTCTCGCCAACCGCAAATACACCTCGCAATTGCAGGGCTGCCGCGCCGCTGCGGTGATCCTCGCGCCCGATGCGGCCGACGGCTTCGCCGGGCCGCGCATCGTCACGGGCAATCCCTACGCCTATTACGCGCGCGTCGCCACCTTGCTCTATCCGGCCAGCGCCGGTTTCAGCGGCGTGCATGCGAGCGCCGTCGTCGCCTCTGAACTGCCGGCCAGCGCCGCCGTCGGGGCGCACGCGGTGATCGGGCGCGGCGTGACGCTGGGCGAAAACGTCGTCATCCACCCCAATGCCGTGATCGGCGACGGGGTGAGGATCGGCGCGGACAGCATCGTCTATCCCAACGTCACGATCTACCCCGGCTGCACCCTGGGCGAGCGCGTCATCATCCACTCCGGGACGGTGATTGGGGCGGACGGTTTCGGTTTCGCGCCGGAAGGCAAGACCTGGGTGAAGATTCCCCAGATCGGCGCGGTGACGATCGGCGACGACGTCGAAATCGGCGCCAACACCACCATCGACCGCGGCGCGCTGGAAGATACGGTGATCGGCGAGGGGGCCAAGATCGACAATCTGGTGCAGGTGGCGCACAACTGCCAGATCGGCGCTTACTCCGTGCTGGCCGGCTGCACCGGCATCGCCGGCAGCGTGACGCTCGGCGAGCACTGCATCGTCGGCGGCGCGGGCATGATTTCCGGGCACGTGAGCCTGGCTGCGAACACCACCATCTCCGGCGGCTCGCTGGTGATGAAGAGCATCAACCAGCCCGGCCTCTACACCAGCGTGTTCCCGCTGGATACGCACGATGAATGGGTGCGCAACGCGGCCCACATCCGGCGTCTGGCCAAGCTCGCCGACCGCGTCGCCGAGCTGGAAAAGAAATTGAAAACCATTGATAACCATTAAAACCGGGGTTTGAAGCCATGCTGATGGACATTCACGAAATTCTCGCGCACCTGCCGCACCGTTATCCTTTCCTGCTGGTCGACCGGGTGCTGGAAATCGAGCCGAACAAGTCGATCCACGCCTACAAGAACGTCACCATCAACGAACCCTTTTTCGTCGGCCATTTTCCGCATCACCCGGTGATGCCGGGCGTCCTCATCATGGAGGCGCTGGCCCAGGCGGGCGGCATCCTGGCGTTCAAGTCGCTCGGCGAAAAACCGGCCCCGGACACGGTGTTCTACTTCGCCGGGCTGGACGAAGTGCGCTTCAAACGCCCGATTCTGCCGGGCGATCAACTGCATCTGCACGTCGAAGTCGAGCGCCAGATGCGCGGCGTCTGGAAATTCAAGGGCGAAGCCCGGGTCGACGGCCAGATTGCCGCCGAAGGCAAGCTGATGTGTGCCAAGCGGGATCTCTGACATGATCCACGCCACCGCTCTGGTCGACCCCGCCGCGCGCCTGGGCAACAATGTCCGCGTCGGCGCCTATTCCATCATCGGGCCAAACGTCGAGATCGGCGACAACACCGAGATCGGCCCGCACGTGGTGATCCACGGCCACACCCGGATCGGGCGCGACAACCGCATCTTCCAGTTTTCCTCGCTCGGCGAAGTGCCGCAGGACAAGAAATACGCCGGCGAGCCGACGCGCCTGGAAATCGGCGACCGCAACACCATCCGCGAATTCTGCACCTTCAACCTCGGCACGGCCCAGGATCGGGGTGTTACCCGCATCGGCGACGACAACTGGATCATGGCCTACGTGCACATCGCGCACGACTGCCAGGTCGGCAGCAAGTGCATCTTCGCCAACAACGCCTCGCTCGCCGGCCATGTGACGGTCGATGACTGGGCCATCCTCGGCGGCTTCACCGGCGTGCACCAGTTCTGCCGCATCGGCGCGCACGTCATGACGGCGGTGAGCACGGTGATTCTGCAGGACGTGCCGCCCTACCTGATGGCGGCGGGCAACACCGCGCAGCCCTACGGCATCAACGTCGAAGGGCTGAAGCGGCGCGGTTTTTCCGCCGATGCGCTGCTCGCCCTGAAACGCGCCTATCGCACCCTGTACAAATCCGGCCTCCTGCTGGAAGAAGCGCGCGGCAAACTGATCGAAGCGGCGCAGACGCAGCCCGAGGTGCAGTTGTTCGTCGATTTCCTGGCTCTCTCCAAGCGCGGCATCATCCGCTGACATCATGAGCGGCACTTTACGTATCGCCCTGGTCGCGGGCGAGGCTTCCGGTGATCTGCTGGGCGCGCATCTCATAGCGGCCCTCAAGGAAAAACTGCCGCAAGCCGTGTTCTACGGCATCGGCGGCCCGCGCATGGAAGGGCAGGGCATGACCTGCTGGTGGCCGATGGGCGAGTTGTCGGTGATGGGCTACTGGGATGCGCTGAAGAACTACCGCCGCATCGCCGGCATCCGCCGGCAACTGAAAAAACGCCTGAAACGCGAGCGCCCGGACATCTTCATCGGCATCGACGCACCGGATTTCAACCTCGGCCTGGAAGCCAGCCTGAAAGCGGCCGGCACGCCGACCGTGCACTATGTCAGCCCCTCCATCTGGGCCTGGCGCGGCGCTCGCATCCACAAGATCGGGCGCGCCGTCAGCCGCGTGCTGGCGCTGTTTCCGATGGAGCCGCCGCTGTACCGGCAGGGGGGGGGTGCCGGGCTGTTTCACCCACAGCGGGTCTGATTTTC
>URNG01000124.1 GCA_900549295.1 uncultured Rhodocyclaceae bacterium | reverse complement strand
CATTCCGGCGGATCCCGGGGTGTGCGGCGGCCCTGGCCGAGTTCCGCCCGCGTCGCTGCGTCGGTATACACCTGATGCAACTGCCACACCGGGCAGCGCTCGGGGTCGCCCGGATCGGTGCGCCGCACCCGCTGCGGGTCGGTGGGCATGGTGCGCACCTTGCGCGTCACTTCTTCCGGGCTTTCGCGCAGCGTGATGGTGTTGTGGTAGGACTTGGACATCTTCTGGCCGTCCAGCCCCGGCATTTTCGACTCCGGCGTCAGCAGATAGCCCGGCTCGACCAGGATCATCTTGCCGGTGCCTTCCAGATGCCCGGCCAGACGCTCGCGTTCGTCGTCGGTCAGCGCCGCGCTCTCGGCGAGCAGCGCCTTGCCGCGCGCCACGGCTTCCTTGTCGCCGCTTTCCTGGAAACGCTTGCGCAGGTCGTTGAAACTGCGCCGGTTCTTGCTGTTGAGCCGCGCCAGCGCCGCTTCCACCTTTTCGGCGAAACCCGGCTCGCGGCCATACATATGGTTGAAACGGCGGGCCAGTTCGCGGGTGAATTCGACGTGCGGAATCTGGTCTTCGCCCACCGGCACCTTGTCGGCGCGGTAGATGAGGATGTCGGCGCTCATCAGGAGCGGATAGCCGAGAAAGCCGTAGGTGGTGAGATCCTTGCCGGCGAGCTTTTCCTGCTGGTCCTTGTAGGTCGGCACCCGCTCCAGCCAGCCGAGCGGCGTCATCATCGACATCAGGAGGTGCAGTTCGGCATGTTCCGGCACCTTGGACTGGATGAAGATCGTCGCCTGCTCCGGGTTGACGCCCGCCGCCAGCCAGTCGACCACCATGTCCCAACTGGCCTGCTCGATACCCTGCGGGTTGTCGTAGCTGGTGGTGAGCGCGTGCCAGTCGGCCACGAAGAAGAGGCAGGGATAGGCGCCTTGCAGCTTGACCCAGTTCTTCAACACGCCGTGGTAGTGACCCAGGTGGAGCGCGCCGGTGGGGCGCATGCCGGAAAGGACTCGTTCTGCAAACATGGTTTTTCGGAAAAGGAGAAGGAGAAAGGTTGCTCAGTACAGGCTGAACAGGGTTTCGATGACGCCGACGGCCATTTGCACCAGAGGGTACAGCACCATACCGAGAGCACCAGTGAAGAGAAGCAGTAGCAGGATTGGCATACCCCAGGGTTCAAGCCGGGCGAATTGGCCAGCCAGCGGATGCGGCAGCAGGCTGACAGCAATGCGCCCGCCGTCGAGCGGCGGCAGCGGCAGCAGGTTGAGCGCCATCAGTACACAGTTGATGACGATGCCGACCTTGCTCATTTCCGTAAGCGGCACGGTGTAGTCATTGACCGGCATGTCCCAGGCAAACTTAAGCAGCGCCGCCCAGAGCAGGGCCATGAACAGGTTGGCCGCCGGGCCAGCGAGCGCCACCCAGAACATGTCGCGCTTGGGGCTGCGCAGGCGGCCAAAATTCACTGGTACGGGCTTGGCGTAGCCAAAGAGGAACGGATCCTTGGAAAACAGCCAGGAAACCAGCAGGATCAGCAACGGAATCAGCACCGTCCCCACCGAGTCGATGTGGCGCAGGGGATTAAGGCTGATGCGCCCGGCCTGCCAAGCGGTCGGATCGCCGAAATGGCGCGCCGCGTAGCCGTGCGCCGCCTCGTGCAGGGTGATGGCGAACACGACCGGCAGCGCGGCAATGGCGATGGTCTGGATCAGGGTGTAGATAGTGTCGGTATCGAACACGGCATCATTCCAGGCCAAAGGGCGCCAGCGGCCCGCGTCCGGCGCGCACCAGTTCGGGGGCAGCGCCGGTCAGGTCGATGACGGTGGTCGGCTCGGTGCCGCAGTGGCCGGCATCGAGAATCCAGTCCACCTGCCCGTCCAGACGGTCGGCGATTTCCCAGCCTTCAGTCAGCGGGGTTTCGTCGCCCGGCAGTTGCAGGGTGCAGGTCAGCAGGGGTTCGCCCAATTCTTCCAGCAGGGCGAGCGCCACCGGGTGTGCCGGAATGCGCAGGCCGATGGTCTTGCGCTTGGGGTGCAGCACGCGGCGCGGCAACTCCTTGCTGCCTTCGAGAATGAAAACGTAGCTGCCCGGCGTCGCCGCCTTCAAGAGCCGGTACTGGGTGTTGTCCACCCGCGCGTAGGTGGCGATCTGCGACAGGTCGCGCACCATGAGCGTCAGATGGTGGCGCTCGTCCATCTGGCGGATGTAGCGGATGCGATCCAGCGCCTCCTTGTCGCCCAGGCGGCAGCCCAGGGCGTAGCAGGAATCCGTCGGCAAGGCGACCAGCGCGCCTTCGCGCACGAATCCGGCGGCCTGCACGAGCAGGCGCTGTTGCGGATTATCGGGATGAATGGCAACGAGTCGGGTCATGATCGAGTCACATCAGCAAGCGCCACACCGGTTTCAGATCCTGCGGCAGCGGCGGCACGCGCCCCAGGTCGACGTAGCTTTCCTTGACGCCATGAAAATCCGAGCCGCGCGAGGCGTGAAACGCGTAGCGGCGGGCCAGCCGGGCGAAATGCAGGACGTGATCCGGCGTGTGGCTGCCGCTCACCACCTCGATGGCCCGCCCGCCCAGATCGCAAAATTCGTCGAGGAATCGACGCATCTCGCCGCCCGACATGCGGTAACGCCCCGGATGCGCCACCACCGCCACGCCGCCCGCTGCGTGAATCCAGCCCAGCGCCTCGGCCAGCGACACCCAGCGGTGCGTGACGTAACCGGGCTTGCCCGGCACCAGATAATGCTGGAACACGCTGCCGGTATCCGGCGCGATGCCGATGGACACCAGATAGCGGGCGAAATGCGCGCGCGAAATCAGTTGCGGATTGGTCACCAGCGCAAGCGCGCCCTCGAACGCGCCGGCAATGCCCACCGCCGCCAACGCTTCCCCCATGCGCCGCGCCCGCTCCAGGCGCCCGCTGCGCAAATCGGCCAGCCCGGCAACCAGTTCCGGTTGCGCGGCATCAAAACCCAGGCCGACGATGTGGATGGGAATGGATTGCCATTCGATGGAAATTTCCACGCCGTTGAAAAAACGCAACCCCAGCGCCTCCGCCGCCTGCCGCGCCGCGCCCAGGCCGCCCAGATCGTCGTGATCGGTCAACGCCCAGCAATCCACCCCGTTTTCCGCCGCCCGCGCCGCCACCGCCTCCGGCGGCATCAGGCCGTCAGAAACCGTGGAATGGCAGTGGAAATCGAAGTTGGCGGGTGTCAATGGAGGAAGCGGCAGACGCAGGAAAAATAGCCCGGCATTCTAGCACGCCGCACCTGCTGCCCTTGACGCGGAAGCGAGATGTGGATGAACTGGTGGCAGCCGTGGAAACTGCGTGGGCAACCCTATTGGACATGAGGGGCTTCTATCCGTATGCTGCGGAGATTAGTCACTGCTGATTGGGCGATGGGTTGAGTAATGCAGGTGTGTTTTTTGTGACGGCCCGGCAGCTCTGCCAGACGGCTCTTTATAAGTAGGTCTGCATTACTGATTTTAATTTCTGTGAGTGTGCTGCCAGTACGCTTTGTGCTGACCTCGCTCAAGCCGCCATCACGTTTTAAAGCAGTTTCGTTGGCTTACTTAGAACAAATATTTAGCGCGAAATAAATTTTTATACACCTTTTTTAGATAGGCACACGCCGCTGGCGGCACATACCATACGTTATACCTTAGGGTGATTTATGTGGAAAGTTGAGTTATTTGGCGATGCTTTTGACCTTGATGAGCTTACATTGGCAATGTCAAACACGGAGCCATCTGTTGAAAAAACACCAAGAGGTTACTTCCTCAAAAGTGCAATCTTTGAGGGTCTAACTTCGATTAACGAGGTTGAGGCTGCGGCACTAGAGCTCCTTCCTGTGCTTAATGGAATTTGTAAGCTGTTGCTTGGAACTCGAAATCCAATAGAAATTGCAGGCTTTACAAAGACTGTTCCTGGTCAGCCGCGCGAAGTATATGTAAGTATTGAAGAAAAGGGTTTTTCCCGAGATAGTTTCTCCACAACAACACTCAAATCTGATGGCTCTGTTGAGTCAACACACCAAGCTGATCCAGTGGCACCTTGGATTGGAATTGCGGTAAAAGATGAATCTGTTGCGAAAGTGTTTAGGATTCTAAATGTTCCGCAAGTCTCGTGGAGCGAGCTTTATAAAATCTTTGAGGTAATAGAACAGGACGTAAAAGGTTCCACTTCAATTGTGAATTTGGGTTGGGCTTCAAGCAAGTCAATGAGGCGGTTTAAGCATACAGCTAATAGCCCGAGTGCGACTGGAGACTTATCTCGTCATGGTGTCGATCAAGGTATGCCGCCTGCTGCTCCTTTGTCAATTTCTGAAGCCCAGGCATTAATTTATTCATTAATTCACAATTGGCTTCAGGCTAAGGCATAACTATTCATTCAAGCCGACGCCACTACGTGGCGCGGCCTAATTCAGGTGTTGGGCAGCTTAGCGCCTGGGTTTCATGAGGAAATTAAACAAATATGGATAAATTACCTGTATTATTCGTTCTTATCGGCTGGGCGCAGCTTTATGATGGAACCGAGGTGGTCAAGGGAGCACACAAGTACCTTGAATCTCACGCAAGGGATAGCGAAGAGGCCGAGGCTTTCGTGCAGCGAGACGATGGCTTTTTTTACTGTGGCGCAGGTAAAGGCCGAATAAACGAAGAAAGTATAGATACTGTTTTCGTCGCCCGTCATCCGAAGACACAAAACTACGAGATCGTTGCCATATACCGTAGAGCCAAGGCATACATTAGGCCCAACCAGTGGTCAGATCAGTGGTGCACCGTCAGAACCGCTGACGCAGTGTTCTTTCCTATTGGCCAGCGCCCCACGTGCACCTCTTGGCCTGCAGGACAAGGCATGCGCCGTTGGGCTCGACGGCTGCACTATAAGGGTGCATCACACCGCAGAAAACAATGACATTGAACTAGAAGCTTTTGAGGGTGAGCTACGGCAACTTTTCGTCATGCATCGCAAACGTGAGGCCAAGCTTAGGGCAGCAAAAATCAGACAGTCTCTAAGCGAGGGCGGCGGTCACTTGCGGTGCGAGGTACCCGGATGCGAGTTCGACTTTTTAGACAAATACGGCGAACTTGGCCGCAACTTTGCTGTGGTTCATCACACTAAACCGCTTGCATCTCTATCAAAACACGGTGCAAAAACGTCGCTGACAGACTTAGCCATAGTCTGCCCAAACTGTCATGCGATGATCCATCGTGGCGGCCAGTGCCGCTCTATAGATTCGCTATTGCAGGTTAAGTAGCGTCATTGTCGCCGTCCAGCCATTCGACCAGCCGGATCGCAAAACCCTATTCACCATAGCAACCGGGGTGAATCGTAGAGGCTGCACAGCGCACGCCGCCCCTATTCCGCCGCAGGTGCCTTGACCAGCACTTCGCGCCCGCCGCGTCCGTCCATGGCGGAGACCAGACCGGCTTGCTCCATCGCTTCGATCAGGCGCGCCGAGCGGTTGTAGCCGATGCGCAGATGGCGTTGCACCAGCGAAATCGAGGCGCGCTGGTTTTTCAGCACGATTTCCACCGCCTGATCGTAGAGCGGGTCGCTTTCAGCGTCGCCGCCGCCCTCGCCGCCTCCGCCGCCTTCATCGTCGCCCGCCGGGGCGTTGAGGATGTCGGCCACGTATTCCGGCGCGCCGGTGGTTTTCAGGTGTTCGACCACGCGATGCACTTCATCGTCCGAGACGAACGCGCCATGCACCCGCGTCGGATAGCCGGTGCCGGGGGCCAGATAGAGCATGTCGCCCTGCCCGAGCAGCGCCTCGGCACCCATCTGGTCGAGGATGGTGCGCGAGTCGATCTTGGAGGACACCTGGAAGGCGATGCGGGTCGGGATGTTGGCTTTGATGAGACCGGTAATCACATCCACCGACGGGCGCTGCGTGGCGAGCACGAGGTGAATGCCGGAAGCGCGCGCCTTCTGCGCCAGACGGGCGATCTGCTCTTCCACCTTCTTGCCCACCACCATCATCAGATCGGCCAGCTCGTCGATGATGACGACGATGTAAGGCACGGTTTTCAACGGCTCGGGCGCTTCCGGCGTCAGCGTCAGCGGATTGGACAGATGCTCGCCGCGCTTTTCCGCTTCCTTGATCTTGCTGTTCAGGCCGGCGATGTTGCGCACGCCCATCGCTGCCATCAATTTGTAGCGTTTTTCCATTTCCGTCACGCACCAGTGCAGCGCGTTGGACGCCTGCTTCATGTCAGTGACGACGGGGGCCAAGAGGTGCGGAATGCCTTCGTAGATGGACAGTTCCAGCATCTTCGGGTCGACCATGATGAGACGCACGTTCTCCGGCTCGGATTTGTAGAGCATGGAGAGGATCATCGCGTTCACGCCGACCGATTTCCCCGAGCCGGTCGTCCCCGCCACCAGGAGGTGCGGCGTCTTGGCGAGGTCGATGACCACCGGTAGGCCGCCGATGTCCTTGCCCAGACAGGCAGTGAGCGGACTCGCCATATTGTTGTAGGGCTGGCTGGCGATGATTTCGGTGAGCTTGACGATCTGCCGTTTTGGGTTGGGCAATTCCAGCGCCATACAGGATTTGCCCGGCACCGTTTCGACCACGCGGATCGCCACCAGCGCCAGCGCGCGCGCCAGATCGCGGGCGAGATTGACGATCTGCGCGCCCTTGACGCCCACCGCCGGCTCGATTTCGTAGCGCGTCACCACCGGCCCCGGCAGGGCCGCCACCACCTTCACCTGGACGCCGAAATCGGCGAGCTTGCGCTCGATCAGGCGCGAGGTGTATTCCAGCGTCTCGGCGCTGATGGTTTCCGTCACCGCCGGGGCTGGATCGAGCAGATGCAAGGGCGGCAGGGTGCCGCCGACGATGGCCTCGGGGAAAAGCAACGCCTGCTTCTCGCGGTCGACGCGCTTTTCCGCTTTCTTCGACACCGGCACCTCCGCCGGGGCCGGGGTTTCGATCAGGATCGGCTCGTGCAATTCCTCTCGCCGCTTTTCTTCCTCCACCACCACTTCGCGCTGCTGCGCCATTTCCTTGCCGATGCGCCGGTCGCGCCAGGCGTCGATGCGGCCATGCACGAGCAGGAACAGGGTTTCCAGGATCAGCCCAAGTTTCTCGAAAGCCCACAGCCAGGACATGCCGGAAAACACGCTCCAGGCCGCCGCCAGCGCCGCCAGCAGGAACAGGGTCGCGCCGGTGAAACCGAGGGCGCCAGCCAGCCAGCGGCTGCCTTCCAAGCCGAGCACGCCGCCCGGCGCGAGCGGCAATTCGGCGCTCGACCCATGAAAACGCAAGGCTTCCAGCGCGCAACTGGCCAGCAGCAGCAGCACGAATCCCGGCACCACCGCGAACCACGGCGGCGCGCTTTGACTCCCCGAATGCAGGCGGCGAAAGCCCCACCACACCCACATGCCGAGCAGCACCACCCACCACCAGGCCGACAGGCCGAACACGTAGAGCAGCACGTCCGCCACCCAGGCCCCCAGACGTCCGGCCGGGTTCTGCAACACGCCTTGGCCCACCGCGTTTGACCAGCCCGGATCGCTGCGCTGAAAGCCCCACAGGGCCATGACCAGAAACACCAGCAGCGCCCCTACCCCCAGCCAGCGGGATTCCTGGAGCAGATGGCCGATCTTGTCGGGCATCGGCGTATTGTCGGTTTTGCGGGCCATACTCATGCACATTCTTCCAAAGACACTGAAGCGAAGCGGGCGAGATCGAAGCAAACCATTTCACTTCATACAGTTAGCATCGGATTATAAACCTTTTTCTAAGACACGCCTGCAAGCCGCCAGCCAAATCGGTTACTCTCTCGCTACAAACCGCGATTCATAAGCAAGTTATAATTTACCCTTTCCGAACCCGGAGGCAAGACGCCATGACACAAGACATCCGCCATTCCCCGCTCCTCATTCTCGGTTCCGGCCCGGCCGGTTACACCGCCGCCGTCTATGCCGCGCGCGCCAACCTGAAACCGGTGCTGATTACCGGCATGGCGCAGGGCGGCCAGTTGATGACCACCACCGAAGTCGACAACTGGCCCGCCGCCGTGGATGGCATCCAAGGGCCGGAATTGATGGCCAATTTCGAAGCCCACGCCCGCCGCTTCGACACCGAAATCATCTTCGACCACATCCACACCGCAGAACTCAAGAGCAAGCCCTTCACCCTGAAGGGCGACAGCGGCACCTACACCTGCGACGCCCTCATCATCGCCACCGGCGCATCCGCCATGTATCTGGGCCTGCCTTCCGAGCAGGAATTCATGGGCCGCGGCGTTTCCGCCTGCGCCACCTGTGACGGCTTCTTCTACCGCAACAAGCCGGTCGCCGTCATCGGCGGGGGGCGCACCCCCGCGCCAGGAAAGTTCTTGACAC
>URNG01000123.1 GCA_900549295.1 uncultured Rhodocyclaceae bacterium | reverse complement strand
TGGCGGCGGCTGGACGGCCTGCCCACTCTCTACGCCGAAACCGCCGCCCGCCTGCAGCCGGGGCAGATCAGCGATCTGCTGCGCTCTTCGGCCGGATTCCACATCATCAAACTGGTGGAAAAGCGCGGCGGCGATCAACCGGCGTCGGTGCGCCAGACGCACGCCCGTCACATCCTGGTGCGCACCAATGAAGTGACTTCC
The DNA here is from genome assembly GCA_900549295.1 of uncultured Rhodocyclaceae bacterium. Taxonomy (GTDB): domain Bacteria; phylum Pseudomonadota; class Gammaproteobacteria; order Burkholderiales; family Rhodocyclaceae; genus Azonexus. Next base: position 8,196 of record URNG01000123.1, on the reverse strand, counting down.
GAGGCCGAAGCGCGCCATCGTCTGGAAACCGTGCGCGAGCGCATCGCCAACGGCATGGACTTCGCCGAGCAGGCGCGCATCTTTTCGCAGGACGGATCGGCGGCCAAGGGCGGCGACCTGGGCTGGCTGAATCCGGGCGACACCGTGCCGGATTTCGAGCGCGCGATGGATGCCTTGCAGCCGAACGAAGTCAGCGGCATCGTGCAATCGCCCTTCGGCATGCACCTCATTCAGGTGCTGGAGCGGCGCGATCGTGACGTGACCGACGAGCGCCAGCGCATGAACGCGCGCCAGTCAATCCGCGAGCGCAAGGTCGAAGTCGCCTATCAGGACTGGCTGCGCCAGCTGCGCGACCGCACCTACGTGGAAAACCGCCTGGAGAAAGAACGGTGAGCGCAGGCACTGCGGCCCTGCCCGTCATCGCCGTCACCAGCGGCGAACCGGCGGGCATCGGGCCGGAATTGTGCCTCAAACTGGCGGACTGGAACGGCGCCGGGCAGCCGGTCGTCTTGTGCGACCGCGCCTTGCTCGCCGAACGCGCCGCCGCCCTCGGCAGCACCGTCACCTTGCGCGACTACGCCCCCGGCCAGCCGAGCGCCGCCGGTTGCCTTGACGTGCTGCATTTGCCCTTGGCCGCACCGGCGCAGCCCGGCAGACTCGACCCGGCCAACGGCCCCTATGTCCTTGCCCTGCTCGACCGGGCGCTGGCCGGCTGCCAGCGCGGCGAATTCGCGGCGATGGCCACCGCGCCGGTGCACAAGGGCGTCATCAACGAAGCCGGCATCCCCTTCACCGGCCACACCGAATACCTCGCCGAAAAAACCGACACGCCGCTGGTCGTCATGATGCTGGCCGGCGATACCGAACGCGGCCCGCTGCGCGTCGCGCTCGCCACCACACACCTGCCGCTCAAGGACGTGCCGGCCGCCATCACCGCCGACCTGCTCGAACGCATCCTGCGTATTCTCGACACTGATCTGCGCCGCAAATACGGCCTCGCCGAACCGCGCATCCTGGTCGCCGGGTTGAACCCGCACGCCGGCGAAGGCGGCTATCTCGGGCGCGAGGAAATCGAGGTCATCACGCCTGTGCTGGACAAACTGCGCGGCGAAGGGCTGCAACTCTCCGGCCCACATCCCGCCGACACGATGTTCACCCCGCCGGTGCTGGCCGGCGGCGACGCCGTGCTCGCCATGTACCACGACCAGGGGCTGACCGCGCTCAAGTACGCCACCTTCGGCAACGGCATCAACGTCACCCTCGGCCTGCCCATCATCCGCACCTCGGTCGACCACGGCACCGCGCTGACGTTGGCCGGCACCGGCAAGGCCGACCCCGGCAGCCTGTTCGCCGCCGTCGCCGAAGCGGCGCGCATGGCGGAGCGGAGGGCGGCATGAAAAGCGAAAAGTTTTACCGCAGAGTCGCGGAGGGCGCGGAGAGGCGCAGAGGAAGGCAAAAGCGGGGGCGATATGCACTTTTTCGCCTTTGCTTTTCTCCGCGAAACTCCTTTCCTCCGCGCCTCTGCGGTGAATCCGCCCGCCACCAACCGGGACTTTCTGCATGAAAGCGCACGTCGCCAGGAAGCGGTTCGGCCAGAACTTTCTCGTCGATCAGGGCATCATCGCCGCCATCGTCAGCGCGCTCGACCCGGCCCGCGCCGATACCGTGGTCGAAATCGGCCCCGGCCTGGGGGCGCTGACCCGGCCATTGCTGGAACGTCTGGATCGCCTGCACGTCGTCGAAATCGACCGCGACCTGATCGAGCGTTTGCGGCAACAGCATTCGCCGCAGCGCCTGAGCATCCACGCGGGCGACGCGCTGGCTTTCGATTTCTCCAGCCTCGGCCAGAACCTGCGCCTGATCGGCAACCTGCCCTACAACATCTCGACGCCGCTGCTCTTTCACCTCGCCAGCTACGGCCAGCAGGTGCGCGACATGCATTTCATGCTGCAAAAGGAAGTCGTCGAGCGCATGGTCGCCGAACCCGGCTGCGCCGACTACGGCCGCCTGACGGTGATGCTGCAATACCGCTTCTGGCTGGAATGGCTGCTCGACGTCCCGCCGGAAAACTTCGACCCGCCGCCCAAGGTCGATTCGGCGGTGGTGCGCCTCATCCCCAAAGCGCCGAAACTGCTGACCGCCCGCAGCGATGAACGTTTCGCCCAGGTGGTCCAGTCCGCCTTCGCCCAGCGCCGCAAGATGCTGCGCAACAACCTCAAAGGCATCCTCGACGACGCCGGCTTCGCCGCCCTGTCCATCGCCCCCACCCTGCGCCCGGAAGACCTGCCGGTGGAGGATTACGTGCGGATCGCCAATTACCTGGAAAAATAAGCTGAATTTATCCAGCAATTCAGGAGTTGCAATGAGCACAGAAGCTGAAATGGGCGCAGATCAACCGGATGAGGCAAGAGTTGCCGCTCGGCAGATATTGAAATTGTTTTTGTTTTTCATTCTACTCACCCTGCTCGCACCGCTGGCGATTGGTTTTGGCATTTTCGGGGGGCTGATGACGATTGAAGGAACAGCATTGCCCTAGTTTGGTTTTCTAGTTGTTCCGTTCATTTACTTTGGTGTGCTCTTGCCGCAGGCGTTCAAGACCGGGCGTCAAATTCATCGTCTTGCCGCACAGATCAATGGGGGTGGTGCATTGATCCAGGCGCTGATGGAACAGTCGATCGTTTGGATCATCATTGGTAATGTCGTCGTGTTCAAATTGGTGGCGGCATTAATTTCTTAGGGTAGCTCCGAACAAACCCGTTCGCCCTGAGCTTGGCGAAGGGCGTCGCCTGCAAAATCAAGTGCTCCGACAGGCTCAGCCCGAACGGTTTTCTTCTGTTGTGGATGCCCCTCTCCCCTCACGGGAGAGGGCCGGGGAGAGGGGGCCGCCCCAATAGAGGAAAGAAGCCGGCAAAAGAACCCTCCAGCCAGCCGCCGACCCACCCCCCGGCGCAATATCCAGTGCCGGGGGGAGCCGTGTTCAATGCTCCGGAATTTTGACGGCTCGCCATGCCTTTGCGGTGGCTTGGGGATCTCCGAACACCTCGACCATGGCCGGTAACGCCGTGTTGTCGTAGTAGGCTTGCGCATCGGCATTGCAGTCCGATTCACTGTGATCGTCCTTGCCACCGGCACGCCATGGTCCACTTCTGCTCCCTCGGCTCGTGCCTGTCTTACTGTCGGTCCATGTCCAGTAATAGCAGGTGATCACGGTGCCGGACGGCTCGTAGACGCCGTAGGAATACCGGGTTGCCTTGATCTGGTCGCGCCGCTCTTTTTTAACCTCCTCCCATACCTTGAGCATCTCGGTTGCCCATTGATCGCCCGCCTTGCTGATGTCGGCCTCGCGCCCGAGCGATATCTGCTCCTGGAGGAGGCTGAGGTATAGGTCGACGCCGAGAAGAAGAAGGCCAAATCCCGGAAGGCGGTGGTTTTTCTGCAAAAGAAGATGGATGTCCTTGGATACAAGCTCGATTTGCGGCTGGAGCATGTCAAGCAGATCTTTCTTCGATGCGCTCTTCCTGTTAGGAAGGTATTGGATGTCGCTCCAGCCCTTGATCGACCCATAGTGCGCCTGAATGTATTCAAGGTCGTTCGTGACCAGCTCTTCTCTGATGACCTGGCGCATCATGGTCGTTATTGCGCTCCAGCCCGGCCCGCTGCTTCCGGCATTGTCAAGAATGAGGCTCAGTAAACCGACGCCGAACTTCGCGGCCATGCCGGACGCTCCCGGCAGAAGACCGGCGAACAGGCCGAGGATTTTCGTCACAAGCTTCGCTTCGTCAAGCGATGAAGCTGCGTCAAGGCGTGTATCGGGCTGGTATCGAGCCGCTCGAATGTTCGTGACAGTGGCGCCATCTGCCTCCACGCGTACACTCGGATCGATGAAGAAGAGCACCGCCTTGCTCGTTCTGCGGATGACGACACCCGTTCCCGGTGGATGGGAATGGTACGGTTTGTCTGTGAATGCAAGGATGTCTTGCACCACCGTCTCGTTTCCAATCGGCGGGAAGTAGTAATCCATGATTCTTCCCGCGCATGCGCGGAATGCTTCCACGGCGTCTTCCGTGATCTTTGCATTGGTGCCAAGGCACAGACTGTCTTCTTGCTGTACGGGCGGAAGGTCATGCAGTTGAAGTTGATACCCCGGCGGTCCACTGACATTCCATCCCGCGACTCGCTCCCTCAGATAAGCCGCCTGCTCGGCGGAATCGAAAACCTCATGCACACCGAGGGAAATGCCGTTTACGCCTCGCGCGCCGTTCTGGTTACCGCTGCCTTGCGGGATGGTTTTCATTTGACCTGGCATGGTCTTTCTCCTTTATGTCGGTATCACAAGATAACGTCCGGTCCACTTTGAAAGCGTTGCGCGTTCGAGTAGCCGTGGTCAGAAGTAACGTTGGTCAAAAGAGAGGGTTTCCATTTCGACGTCATGCCTCCGGGCGTGCTGCCGGGACCCTTGTGATTGTAGCAAGGCCGGCGGATTCGCCCATCATAATGGCTTGATTCTCCGCATATTCATTCCGATCTTGCTGCCCCATGCGGCACGCTGGCCTGCCCTTCCAACCAGCCACCACCCCCCGCGCAATGAACCCGCCCGGATCCGCTGCCCCCTCTCCCCAACCCCTCTCCCGCCAGGGGAGAGGTGGTTTTGCGGGCCTGAACGGGTTTGATGGATTCAGAACTTCTTTAACGCAGATTCGGCGGATGAACACGGACGAACGCGGATCAAAAGCCGAGGCTTGATCCGCGTAATCCGATTTGCTCCGCGAAAATCCGCGTTCAATGCTGCGGTTTTTTTGACCGAACCGCCCCCCTCACCACACCCAGCGCAGCGTTGCCGTTGCGGCATGTTCTCGGTCGGAACGGGCGAATTCGCCCTGGTAGGCGATGTCCAGGCGGGCGTTCTTACTGGCCCAGGCGGTGAGGCCGACGCCTAGGCGCAGGCGGTCGCGGTTCTGTTTCGGCCCGAGCGCCGTGAAGGCCGATGCGGTCGGGACGGCGGCAAAGCGGGCGTCGATGCGCGCTTTTTCGTCGCCGAAGGCATGCACCCACGCCGCTTCCACGCTCGGGGCGAAGCGTGTTCCCTGCCAGGCGTAGCGCGCGCCGACGATGGCGCGCAGGCTGTCGTCGGTGCGTCCCTTCACCTTGAGATTCGCCCCGCCCGCGCCGGATTCGGTGAAACCCTCGCGGCGCAGAATCTGGCCTTCGAGGCCGACGAAAGGCGTCAGAACGGCCTGTCCGCGCTCGCTGGGCCGCCCGGCTTCGAGGGCGAAACTGGCGCTGTCGGCGTCGTACTTCGCCTTCGCCCGCTGGTTCAGGAAAGCCATCTTGCGCACCGAATCCGCCCGGTGACGCCCGAAGGCGAGGCTGCCATCGACGTAATACTGCGCGCCCTGCCAGCGGGCGTAGGCCGCAAGCTGGTAACTGTCCAGATTGATCGTGCCGTGCTGCGCATCCGCCTTGCTGGCGCCGTAGGCGAAGGCCAGACCGGCCAGCCAGTCCGCATTCAGCCGCCGATCCGCGCCCAGGGCGAGGCCGCCGCCGGACAGGTCGGCACCGCTGGCGTTGCGGTCGCGGTCGATGCGCCCGTCGGACGCCAGCGCGCGCAGCCAGAAACCGTCCTGAACGCCGTCGTTGCGCTCGCCGTCGAACAGGCCGCTCAAAGAACCGGCATGGGCCAGTTGCGCCCCGGCGAAGGCGGCCCGCTGCGCTGCACCACGCGCACCAAGGCTTGCCCCGCGCGCGCCGAGCAGGCCGTGCAACTGCCGCGCCGCGCCGAAGGCCAGCGGGGCGACGAAGCTATGCTCCACGCCGGAGAGGGCATCGAAAGCGGGCGGCAAATCGCCAGCCGACAGCGTATTCAGCGCCGCAATCAAATCCGCCGCCTGACCGCTGGTCGAGAAGGTGTCGAGGTTGATCGCCACGGCGCGCTGGTTGGCGGTGAGCGGGCCGGAGACGTCGACATAGCTTTGCTGGGCCAGGGAGATGAGGATGTTGAAGGTAGTCGGATCAATGACCGACGTGGCGAGCAGGCCCGCGCCGAGGTTGCTGCTGGTGACGCTGGCGAAGTTGCCGGAAATGCCGCCGGTGGCGTCGATGAGCTTGAACGACGTACCGTTGGTCGGCACATAGCCGAAAGCAAGGTCGAGCGTGCCGTCGAGCGCGGCGTTACCGGCCACGTCGATGGCGTCGTAGTCCGTGCCGCGCGCCGTGCCATTGATTTCCATGCGGGTGGTGGAGCCGGCATTCAGGATCAGATCGCCATTGACGGTGAGCAGGCCGGGGCTGTTGCCGGGGGCCAGCGTGCCGCCGGAATTCACCGTGACCTTGCCGACCGTGCCGGAACCGCCCAGCGTGCCGCCGCTGCCGATGGCGACGGCAGAATTGGCGCTGCTGCCGTTCACCAGCAGCGTGCCGCCGGAAACCGTCGTCGCGCCGCTGTAGGTGTTGTTGCCGGTCAGGGTCAGCGTTCCCGTGCCTTGCTTTTCCAGCGTGCCTGTGCCGCTGATGTTTCCGGCGAAGGTCAGCGCATCGCTGCGGTTGAAGATGAGCGCGGCGTTGTTCGCCACGTCGCCGCCGATGGCCCCGGCGGTGCCGCCGTTGCCGATCTGGAGCGTGCCGCCGCCGATGGTCGTGCCGCCGCTGTGGGTGTTGTTGCCGGTCAGGGTCAACATGCCCACGCCTTGCTTTTCCAGCGTGCCGTTGCCGCTGACGATACCCGCAAAGCTCGTGGCGTCGCTGCGGTCGAAGATCAGCGCGGCGTTGTTGGCGATGTTGCCCGCAATACTCCCTGTCGTCCCGCCGTCGCCGATTTTCAGCGTGCCGTTGCTGATGGTGGTGCCACCGCTGTGGGTGTTGTCGCCGGTCAGGGTCAACATGCCTGCACCTTGCTTTTCCAGCGAGCCGCTGCCGCTGACGACACCCGCGAAGCTCGTGGCGTCGCTGCGGTTGAAAACCAGCGCGCCATTGTTAGCCACGTTGCCAACGATGGCGCCGGAGGTGCCGCCGTCGCCGATCTGCAATGTGCCGCCGCTGATGGTGGTGCCGCCAGTGTAGGTGTTCGCACCGGTCAGAATCAGCGTGCCGGCCTGAGTCTTGACGATTCCGCCCGTGCCGGCGATGGCCGTGGCGATGGTCGCCGAGTCGGCCAGCACGCGGAGTTCGCTGCCTGCCGGGTCGGTCATCAGCGTGCCCGCGCCTTCCAGCCGGTAGCCCGCGTCGACGAACTGGATGCCCTGGACGCTCTGTACCCCGTCAATCGTGATCGTACCGCCGGTAAAGCCGCCCGCATCCTTGAACACGGCATGCGTCCCGGCCCAGGCTGCCGGCGCGGTGCCTCCCTGATTCAGCCATTGCGTGCCGCTGGTGTTCCAGGTGCCATCGCCGCCCTGCCAGTGCTGCAAGCTGTTGTCGCCGATACTGCCGACGAACAGGTCGACGCGGTTCGCCCCGGCCTGCAATGCGTAAACCGCGCCGCCCAGGCCCGGCGTGGCGCCAATCGTCGCCGTGTTGGCGAGCAAGGCGCCGCCATAGGTTATCAGGCGGTAATACCCCAGAGCCGCCGTGCCGTCGGCCGCGTCAGTGCTTTGCGCCAGATTCACCGTGCCGTTGAAATCCAGATCGCCGGAAACCACGATCCGGTCGCTGATCCCCGCCGCCGGACTGGCCGATGTGCCTGGCGATCCCAGCTCGAAATCGAGGTGCGAACCGGCCGCCAGTGTCAGATCGCCCGCCACGTTCAGCGTGCCGACCGAATTTCCCGGCGCCAGATGCCCGCCGCTCTGCACCGTGGTCGCCCCCACCGTCCCGGAACCGCCCAGGGTGCCGCCGGACTGCACCGTCACCGCCGACGCCGCAATCGCGCCATTGACCGCCAGCTTGCCGCCAGCCACCGTGGTGGTGCCGGTATAGGTGTTTACACCCGTCAAGGTCAGCACCCCCGCGCCCGCTTGAGTGACGCTGCCGCTGCCGGAAATCTCGCCGCCGAAATTCAGCGCATCGCTGCGGTCGAAGATCAGCGCGCCGCTGTTGGCCACGTCGCCGACGATGGCCCCGGCGGTGGAGCCGTCGCCGATCCGGAGCGTACCGCTGCTGATGGTCGTGCCGCCGCTGTAGGTATTGTCGCCAGTCAGCGTCAGCGTGTCCGCGCCTTGCTTTTCCAGCGTGCCGCTGCCACTGATGTCTCCGGCGAAGGTC
>URNG01000122.1 GCA_900549295.1 uncultured Rhodocyclaceae bacterium | reverse complement strand
GGGGCGGCAGACCGGCGAAAGCCGAAACTGCCGCTGTTGCTGCCGTTATTTTTTGGACGAAGAAATGTTCTTGAGCAGGAAATCGACGAAGCCCCCGCTTTCCGGAAACTGCGTCTTTTCGGCTTCCAGATTCCGGCGCATGTCGTCGACCTGCCCGTTCTCGCCGTACAGCAGCGCCAGATGCGCCCGGTAGCCGGGCGGCAGCGGCAGATTCTTCGAGCGGGCTTCCTCGATGCCGGCTTCGAGCTTCTCGCGCTGCTCGTCCGGGCTGGCCTTGCTGCTCAGATGGCCATACACCTGCTGCTGGTAGCTGCCCCAGTAGTAAAGCGGCTGCTCCTGGTGCGCGCACCCGGCCAGCAGGCTGCCGGCCAGCAAGAGCGGCAGCGCGACGCGGGAAAAACGGGGGGAATGATTCGGCGAAAAACGCATCGTCGGCCCCCGTGTCAGCGCGCCGGCTGCCATTGGCCGGATTCGATGCCGGCGACGAGTTTGTCCACCGCTTCCCGGATGGCGAGGTCGAGCACCTTGCCGTTCAGGGTCGAGTCATAGCTGGCCGTGCCGCCGAAGCCGATCACCTCGCGGTTGGAGAGGCTGTATTCGCCCGCGCCCTGCACCGAGAAAACGACTTCGGAACTGGTGACGTCGACGACGTTGAGCGTGACCTTGGCGTAGGCGACCTGCTCCTTGCCGCGGCCGAGCAGGCCGAACAACTGACGGTCGCCGACTTCCTTGCGGCCGAATTCGCTGACGTCGCCCGTCAGCACGAAGCGCGCGCCCTTGAGCTTCTGCTGCGCGCCGGTCAGGCCGGCTTCCTGCTTCAGTTCCGCCATGTTGTCACGGTCGAGGACATTGAAGCGACCGCTCTGCTGCAGGTGGGAGATGAGAATGGTCTTGGCTTGCCCGCCAAGGCGGTCGACGCCATCGGAGAACACGCCGCGCATGAAGCTCGAACGGTTGTCGAACTTGCCCACCGAAATCGGGCTGCGCTCGCCCTGGTACAGCGCGGCAGTGGCCTGCGACAGCGCCTTGGGCGTTTCGAGCGAGCGGGATTGTTCGGTGGCGCAGGCACCGAGCAGCAGGCTCAGGCTGGCGCAACAAAGGAGGTTACGAAGGGTGGCAGGCATCATCATCGTCCGCTGATATGTGGAAAGACTCGCATTCTACGCACACTTCATGCGCATTCAAACTGCAAAGGAAGCGCGCACCCGGCATCTTTTTCACGCACGGATCATGGGCGCGCCAGCGTCTTGCCGACCAGCCGTTGCCAGGACAAGCCCTTTCGGCCAACCCTGCCGCCGGGATGGCGGCGCTCTCGGAAGCAATCAGCCGAACAAGCGTGCCACGAAAGCGCCTTGGGCGTGTTGCGGCAAGGGTAGCCAGACGCGGTGGCCGCTGCCCGGCGCGACGGCAAGCGGTTCGCCTTCGGCGTTTTCCATGCGCTCGATACGCAGCGGGAAGTTGCCGCCGGGCAGCACGCATTCCAGCGTGTCGCCGACGGCGAAGCGGTTCTTGACGACGATTTCCATCAGGCCGCGTTCGGCGTCGTAGACCACGGCATCGCCGACGTACTGGCTCTTGGCCGATTCGGAATGGCCGCGCAGGTAGTTCTGGTATTCGGCGTCGTGGTGGCGCTGGTAGAAGCCGTCGGTGTAGCCGCGGTTGGCGAGGTTTTCCAGATCGGCCAGCAGGCGCGGGTCGAAGGGGCGGCCGGCAACCGCGTCGTCGATGGCGCGGCGATAGGCCTGACAGGCGCGGGCGACGTAGTAGGGACTCTTGGTGCGGCCTTCGATCTTCAGCGAATCGACGCCGATTTCAGTCAGGCGATGGACGTGCTCGATGGCGCGCAAATCCTTGGAATTCATGATGTAGGTGCCGTGCTCGTCTTCTTCGATGGGCATCAGTTCGCCGGGGCGCTGGCGTTCTTCGAGCAGGATTTCCTGTTCCTGCGGGCCATTCACGGTCGACACCTTGTAATCCCAGCGGCAGGAATTGGTGCAGGTGCCCTGGTTCGGATCGCGGTGGTTGAAGTAGCCGGACAGCAGGCAGCGACCCGAATAGGCGATGCACAGCGCGCCATGCACGAAGACTTCCAGTTCGACGTCCGGGCATTGCTGGCGGATTTCCGCCACCTCGTCGAGCGACAGTTCGCGCGACAGGATGATGCGGGCGACGCCCATCTTCTGCCAGAAGCGCACCGCCGCCCAGTTCACCGTATTGGCCTGCACCGAGAGGTGAATCGTCTGCTCCGGCCAGGTTTCGCGCACCAGGTCGATCAGCCCGGGGTCGGACATGATAAGCGCGTCCGGCTTGAGGGCCACCACCGGGGCCATGTCGGCGAGGTAGGTTTTCAGCTTGGCGTTGCGCGGAAAGATGTTGCTGACCACGAAAAACTGCTTGCCCGCCGCGTGCGCTTCGGCAATCGCGCCGCCCAGGGTGGCCAGATCGCCGAACTCATTGTTGCGCACGCGCAGGCTGTAGCGCGGCTGCCCGGCGTAGATGGCATCGGCGCCGAAAGCGAAGGCGGCGCGCATCATGGCGAGCGAGCCTGCCGGAGCGAGAAGTTCGGGCGCCTTGGGCATAGTAAAATCCTGAAAAACCGCGAATTTTATCTTTTACGAGCGCCATGAGCGAAGAAATCCTCATCAACTTCACGCCGCAGGAAACCCGCGTCGCCGTCCTGCAGCAAGGCGTCGTGCAGGAGCTGCACATCGAGCGCACGGGCGGGCGCGGGCTGGTCGGCAACGTCTATCTCGGACGCATCGTGCGCATTCTGCCGGGGATGCAGTCGGCTTTCATCGACGTCGGCCTGGAGCGCACCGCCTTCCTGCACATCGCCGACATCTGGCAGTCGCGCGAGCAAAGCGGCGAGCGGCAGATCGAGAAACTGCTGCACGAAGGGCAGAGTCTGGTCGTGCAGGTCATCAAGGACCCCATCGGCAGCAAGGGCGCGCGGCTGTCGACGCAGATTTCCATCGCCGGGCGCATGCTCGTCTATCTGCCGCAGGAAAAGCACATCGGCATTTCGCAGCGCATCGAATCGGAAGCCGAGCGCGAACTGCTACGCGAGCGCATCACGCGGCTGGTGCCGGAGGACGAAAAAGGCGGCTTCATCGTCCGCACCATGGCGGAAAACGCCAGCGACGACGAGTTTTCCACCGACATTGCCTACCTGCGCAAGACCTGCGCCGACATCCGCGAAAAGGCCCGCACCAGCCCGCCTCCCTGCCTGCTCTATCAGGAACTGTCGCTCGGCCAGCGCGTGCTGCGCGATTTCGTCAATCCGGAAACGGCGCGCATCAGCATCGATTCGCGGGAAAACTTCCAGAGACTCACCGCCTTCGCGCAGGAATACACGCCCGCCGTGCTGTCCCTGCTCGAACACTACACCGGCCAGCGCACCCTGTTCGACCTGTACGGCGTCGAGGACGAAATCCAGAAGGCGCTGGCGCGGCGCGTCGATCTGAAATCCGGCGGCTACCTCATCATGGATCAGACCGAGGCGATGACCACCATCGACGTGAACACCGGCGGCTTCGTCGGCGTGCGCAATTTCGACGACACCATCTTCAAGACCAACCTCGAAGCCGCCGTCACCATCGCCCGCCAGCTGCGGCTACGCAATCTCGGCGGCATCATCATCGTCGACTTCATCGACATGGAAAACGCCGAGCACAAGGCCGCCGTGCTCGAAGAATTCAACAAGGCGCTGGCCAGCGACCACACCCGCCTCACCGTCAACGGCTTCACCAACCTCGGCCTGGTCGAAATGACGCGCAAACGCACCCGCGAATCGCTCGCCCACGTGCTGTGCGAAACCTGCCCGACCTGCGACGGGCGCGGCGAAGTCAAGACGGCGCGCACCGTGGCCTACGAAATCCTGCGCGAACTGCTGCGCGAAGCCCGCCAGTTCAACGCCCGCGAGTACCGCGTCCTCGCCGGCCCGGCGGTGATCGACCTCTTTCTCGACGACGAATCGCAATCGCTCGCCATGCTCTGCGACTTCATCGGCAAAACCGTTTCGCTACAGGCCGAAGCAAGCTACGCGCCGGAGCAGTACGACATCGTGCTGATGTAGCGAAACAAGGCAATAATTGCGACAACATCGCGCCAGAAAAATGGCGCGATATGACTTGTTCGGAAATAAGCGCAGCGAGGAAAAACCACTAAATACGGTGTTTATACTGAACGTCTGAACCACATATAGTATTTTTCCTATTGACAGACCGAGCGCGGCGCGGGTAGCCTGCACCGCGTTGATGGTTCCCCGTTCGGGGATTAAAACGGGAATCCGGTGCCGGGTCCGAGGACTCGAATGCCGGGGCTGCCCCCGCAACTGTAATCGGCGAGCGCTTTGCCGCCCCATGCCACTGGATGCGTCCGGGAAGGCGGGCAAGGCGCGTCGAGCCGAGAGCCAGGAGACCTGCCGTAACGTCCTTCCAACCAACGATGGGGCGGGGTGTCCCTGGCGAAAGGTGTTGCATGACCGTGTTTCCGTTCGCGCGTCTCTGCTGGTCACGGCCCGCCGTGGCCGGGCGGCGCTCGCGGCCCGGCAGCGCGCGCCGGATGCGCTCCGCCCCCCGAACCGGAGCATCGCCGTGCCATCGAACGCCCTGACGTCCATCCCCGATCCTTCCGCCGGAGCCAGCCGCCGTTCTGCTGCTGTTCCCCCGCTCCCCGCCCGCGTTGTCCGCCGCGACGGCACCGATGCGCCTTTCGAGGCGCGCCGCATCGCCTCGGCGCTGGCCCGCGCCGGGGCGGCCAGCAACGAATTCGAGGAACACGAGGCGGAACTGCTGACCGCCCGCGTCCTCAAGGTGCTGCGCCACCGCCATGGTGGCTCGGCGCCGACCGTCGAACAGATTCAGGACATCGTCGAACAGACGCTGGTCGACGCCAACCACCTCGCCACCTTCCGCGCCTACGTCGCCTACCGCGACCAGCACCGGCGGCTGCGCGAGGACAAGCGCACGCTGGTGGACGTGGCCGCCGCCATCGACGAGTACGTCGACCGCGCCGACTGGCGGGTGCGCGCCAACGCCAATCAGGGCTATTCGCTCGGCGGGCTGATCCTCAACGTGTCCGGCAAAGTGGTGGCGAACTACTGGCTGTCGCACGTCTATCCGCCGGAAATCGGCCAGGCGCACCGCGATGCCGACATTCACATCCACGATCTCGACATGCTGTCCGGCTACTGCGCCGGCTGGTCGCTGCGCCAGATGCTGCACGAAGGATTCAACGGCGTTCCCGGCAAGCCGGAAGCTGATCCGCCGAAGCATCTTTCCAGCGCGCTCGGGCAGATGGTGAATTTCCTCGGCACCCTGCAAAACGAGTGGGCCGGCGCGCAGGCGTTCAGCTCCTTCGACACCTATCTCGCGCCCTTCGTCAGGCAGGACGGCCTGTCCTTCGAGCAGGTACGCCAGGCCATGCAGGAATTCATCTACAACCTCAACGTGCCGTCGCGCTGGGGCACGCAGACGCCGTTCACGAATCTGACCTTCGACTGGGTCTGCCCGCAGGACCTGCGCGAGCAGATTCCAGTGATCGGCGGCGTCGAAATGCCCTTCGCCTATGGCGAACTGCAGGCCGAGATGGACCTCATCAACCGCGCCTACATCGAGGTCATGACCGCCGGCGACCGGCGCGGCCGCGCCTTCACCTTCCCGATTCCGACCTACAACATCACCGAGGATTTCCCCTGGGAGTCGGAAAACGCCGAACGGATGTTCGCCATGACCGCCAAGTACGGTCTGCCCTACTTCCAGAACTTCCTCAATTCGGACATGCAGCCGAACCACGTGCGCTCCATGTGCTGCCGTCTGCAACTCGACCTGCGCGAACTGCTCAAACGCGGCAACGGGCTGTTCGGTTCCGCCGAGCAGACCGGCTCCATCGGCGTCGTGACGATCAACTGCGCCCGCTTGGGCCATCTGCACGCCGGCGACGAAGCGGCGCTCATGGCGCGCGTCGACCGCCTCGCCGACATGGCCCGCGACAGTCTGGAAATCAAGCGCAAGGTCGTGCAGCGCCTGATGGACTCCGGCCTTTTCCCCTACACCAAGCGCTACCTCGGCACCCTGCGCAACCACTTCTCCACCATCGGCGTGAACGGCATCAACGAAATGGTGCGCAACTTCACCGGCGGCACCGCCGACATCACCAGCCCCGAGGGGCACGCCCTGGCGCTACGCCTGCTCGAGCGCCTGCGCGACAAGATGCGCGACTATCAGGAAGCCACCGGCAACCTCTACAACCTGGAAGCGACGCCCGCCGAAGGCACCACCTACCGCTTCGCCAAGGAAGACAAAAAGCGCTGGCCCGGCATCCTGCAAGCCGGAACGGCGGAAAAACCGTACTACACCAACTCCTCGCAACTGCCGGTCGGCTTCACCGACGACCCCTTCGAAGCGCTGACCCGGCAGGACGAACTGCAAACCCGCTACACCGGCGGCACCGTGCTCCACCTCTACATGCGCGAGCGCATTTCCAGCCCGGCGGCCTGTCGGCAACTGGTGCGCACGGCGCTGTCGCGCTTCCGGCTGCCCTACATCACGATCACACCGACCTTCTCGATCTGCCCGAAGCACGGCTATCTCGCCGGTGAGCACGAGTTCTGTCCGAAATGCGACGAGGAACTGCTCGCCCAGCGTGCCACCCACTGATTTTTTCCACCCACCACGAAAGGCAACACCATGTCGAACCAGAAAACCGCTTCCCCCCTGCAAAACCACGAACGCCAGCGCTGCGAAGTGTGGACGCGCGTCATGGGCTACCACCGCCCGGTTTCCGAGTTCAACCCCGGCAAGCAGGCCGAGCACGGCGAGCGCTGCCACTTCGCCGAACCGGCGCAGACCGCCCATGCCTGACGCTGAACTGGTGGTGGGCGGACTGACGCCGTTCACCACCATCGACTTCCCCGACCGGCTGGCCGCCGTGGTTTTCTGCCAGGGCTGTCCGTGGCGCTGCGGCTACTGCCACAACGCGCACCTGCACGCCTGCGGCAGCGGCGAACGAAGCTGGCCGGACGTGCGCGGCTGGCTGACCAGCCGCCGCGGCCTGCTCGACGGCATCGTTTTCAGCGGCGGCGAACCCCTGTTGCAGCGCGGCCTCACAACGGCCCTCGGCGAAGTTCGTTCCCTCGGTTTCGCCACCGGACTGCACACCGCCGGCATCTACCCGGAACGGCTGGCGGCGGCCCTGCCGCTGCTCGACTGGGTGGGCTTCGACGTCAAAGGCCCGTTCGAGGACTACCGGCGCATTACCGGCGGCGGCTCCGGCGACGCCGCCGCCCGCTCGCTGTCGCTGCTGCGCGACGCCGGCACGCCGCACGAAGTCCGCTGCACGGTCGACACCGGCCTGCTCGATGCCGCCGCCCTCCGGCGCATGGCCGGGCAACTGGCCGGCATGGGCGTTTCCCGTTTGATCCTGCAAGCCTGCCGGAAGGACGACCAGCCCTCCACCCTGCCCGCCGAACTGCGTGCGGCTGCCGCCGAATTCCTCGCTGTCGACGTGCGCCACGCCTGAGCGCCAGGCCTGCCGTCGCTAACTCCGATACGGCGCGAACCCCCGCTGGTTTTCATCCACCAGCAGATGGCTGCCCGCCTGCGGAAAGGCCCGCTGCGGGCAGTTGCCGCGCGCGCAGACCTTGCAGCCAGCGCCGATCGGCACGAAGCCTTCGCTCGCCTTGAGGTCGAGGCCCTGGCTGTAGACCAGCCGCTCGGCATGGCGCAGGTCGCAGCCCAGGCCGACCGAGAAGATTTTGCTCGGCGCGCCGTGGCCGCCGTGGCCGCGCGAGACGGTGCGGGCGATCCACAGGTAGGCGCGGCCGTCGGGCATGGCGGCAAGCTGGGTGAGAATCCTGCCCGGCTGGGCGAAGGCTTCGTACACGTTCCACAGCGGGCAGGTGCCGCCGATGCGCGAGAAATGGAAATCGGTGGCCGACTGGCGCTTGGAGATGTTGCCGGCGCGGTCGACGCGGACGAAGAAGAACGGCACGCCGCGCGCGCTCGGGCGTTGCAGCGTGGATAGCCGGTGGCAGGTGGTTTCGTACTCGACGCCGAAGCTGCTGCCGAGCAGTTCGATGTCGTAGCGCAGCAGCTCCGCCTGTTCGAGAAAGCGGCCATAGGGCAGGACGAGCGCGCCAGCGAAATAATTGGCCAGACCGATGCGCGCCAGCGCTCGCGCTTCGTCACTGGATAATCCGGCCTGCCCGGCGATGCTGTCGATCTGCGGGGCGGCTTCGAGAAAGGCGATCTGCGTTGCCATCTGGAATGCCGCCTGACCGGCCGTCAGATGGGGCGAGAGGGTAAGGATTTTCTGGGCGGCATCGAAATGGCGCTGTGTTTCGGCCATGCCGCCGCGCCACGGGGCGCGCGCGACGCGCACGCCGTGCGCCTGGCCCAGCCGCGTTTCCAGCCCGGCGGCGGCCTCGCCGG
>URNG01000121.1 GCA_900549295.1 uncultured Rhodocyclaceae bacterium | reverse complement strand
TGTAAGCGCCCCCCGGCGTGGGGGTGGTACGGGGGGGGGGCAAAAGCCGTTCTGGAGGGAGCAGGGGGTGTGGTGCTGAATCAGGATGGCACGCCTTTGCGTTATGGAAAAATGGATGTGCTGAATCCGTTTTTTATTGCCGCAAGCGATGCGGTTTTAATCCCTTCCGACATCGAATGATTGATTTTTCATATGCGCTTGCCGGGGCGCTGACCGGCTTCGTCGTGGGCCTCACCGGAGTTGGCGGTGGTGCCTTGATGACGCCCATTCTGCTCCTGGTTTTTGGGGTTTCGCCGACGACGGCGATTGCTACGGATTTGTGGTTTGCCGCCATAACCAAGGTGGTCGGTGCCCGCGTGCATCACGGTCACGGCAATGTGGACTGGCAGGTGGCAAAGCGCTTGTGGCTGGGCAGTTTGCCGACGGCATTGCTGATCGTGCTTGTCGTCAGCCTGGGGAGCAAAATCAGCAAGGTGGCTTGGCTGACCGATGCGATCGGGGTGGTGGTGTTGATTACAGCCCTGGGTTTGCTGTTTTCGCCAAGATTGGTGGCTTTCGCGCGGGAGCGCCGGGTCAGGCAGCCGGAGCGGTTCAAGGCCGTCCAGCCTGCGCTTACCGTGGTTGCCGGGGCCGTCCTGGGCTTGTGCGTCGCCCTGACTTCGGTCGGAGCGGGCGCGCTCGGCAGCGTGATGTTGCTCTACCTCTACCCCCTGCGGATGACGCCGCATCGCCTGGTGGCAACGGATATCGTCCACGCCATTCCGCTGGCGGTCGTTGCGGGCTTGGGTTATTTATTTGCTGGCATGGTGGATTGGTGGATGCTGGC
This sequence comes from uncultured Rhodocyclaceae bacterium, assembly GCA_900549295.1. GTDB lineage: Bacteria > Pseudomonadota > Gammaproteobacteria > Burkholderiales > Rhodocyclaceae > Azonexus. Next base: position 7,946 of record URNG01000121.1, on the reverse strand, counting down.
CAGCCTGCTGCTGGGTTCGATTCCGGCGGTGATTGTGGGCAGTTCATGCTCCGGCAAACTCCCCGGACGCTGGGTTCAGCTGGCTTTGGCTGCGGTTCTGGCAGCGGCGGGGGCCAAGGTGCTTTGGTAGGCTGTTTTTGCCGACCGCTTTTGCAACCGGGGGGCAGAGTTGATGCGAACTAAGGAAGTCGCCGCCGCATCCGGCCACAATGCGCCTTTGTGGTTTGACGAAAGCGTGCAATGGACATCGCGCATCAGACTCCAGCGCCGGTTGCGCTGCGGGTTCCCCCTCCGGCGCAACCCGTGACGGCAGATAAAGGCCGCATCCCCGGCAACAAGGGGATCTGGGTCGGCATTTGCTGTGAACTGGTCGAATTCCTGCTGCTCTTCGCCGTTTATTTCGTGGCACGGGCGCATTTCCCGCAGGAATTCACGGCCAGCGCCGGGCGGCTGCATCTGTGGTCGGGCATCTGGATCACGGTGGCGATGGTGACTAGCGGTTTCTGCATCGCCGCCTCGGTCATCACGCTGCGCAACGGCCAGCGCCGCGCTTCGATTGCCTGTCTGGTATTGGGGCTGCTGATTGCCCTGGGCTATCCCCTGCTCAAGGTTCATGAAATCCAGTGGAACCTCGCCCACGGCATCAATGGCGAAGCGGGGATTTTCTTCACGGTGTATTACTACCTCACCATCAACCACATGGTGCATGCCTTCTGGGGCATTCTCGGGATGCTGTGGGTGCTGACCCGCCACTGCTTCGGCATCTACACCCCGGAAAACCACGACGGCCTGGAAGCGCTGGCGTCCTACTGGCACGCCACCGACCTCATCTGGCTGGTGATCTTCCCCTTCTTCTACGTTCTGGTGTGACCATGAGTGCAAGCCACGCCCCCCATCGATCGACGCTGCGACTCTTGTTTCTCGCCTGGCTGGGTTTGTTGCTGCTCACCGGCGTTTCCGTCTGGATCGGCCGCGAATTTCATGCCCAGGCCGGCTTGCAACCGCTGGTCGCTGCCGTGCTCTGGCTGAAATCCTGGCTGGTGCTGCGCTATTTCCTGGAAGGCCGCACCATCCATGTCTTCTTTCGCCGGGTTTTGCACACCTTCATCGCCATTACCCCGATCTGCCTGGTGCTGTTCGGGGTGTGGCATGAATGAACCGGGCGATTACTTCTTCACGCGGGTGAACACCGCCAGCAGCACGATCGCCATGACGACCGAGGCGATGAAACCGGCTCCTTCGCCTGCCGCATACCAGCCGAAGAACTGCCCGACGATACCCGCCAGGAAAGAGCCGGCGATGCCGAGCAGGATGGTGGCGATGAAACCCATGCCCTCCTTGCCCGGATGCAAAAACTTGGCGACCACGCCAATGACGAAACCAATCACGATAGTCCAGATGATGCCCATGGCAGTGCTCCTTTGATTGAATGGGCCGCCATTCTGCCGGTCCGGTTGCGTGGGGTGGGTGCTGGTTTGGTAAAGAAATGTGCGTCTGGTTCAATTTTTGACGTGCAACCCGCACTCCTTCGATTCCGGGTTTTCCCACCACCAGCGACCGGCGCGGATGTCTTCGCCGGGGGAAATGGCGCGGGAACAGGGGGCGCAGCCGATGCTGGGGTAGAACTGGTCGTGCAGGGCGTTGTAGGGGACGGCGTGGGTTTTTAGATAGGTCCACACTTCCTTTTCGCTCCAGTCGGCGAGCGGGCTGAATTTTTCCAGATTGTTGCTTTCATCGTAAGCCTGCACCGCCAGTTGCCCGCGCGTGGCGGCCTGTTCGGCGCGCATGCCGGTGATCCAGGCGCGCTGGCCGCTCAAGGCGCGTTGCAGCGGTTCCACCTTGCGCAGGTGGCAGCAGGTTTTGCGCAATTCCACCGAATCGTAAAAGGCGTTGATACCGTGCTGGCGCACGTAGTTTTCAATGGTCGTTGCGGCGGGGAAATAAATTTTCAGCTTCAGGCCGTAGCGCTGATCGAGCGCGGCCATCAGGGTGTAGGTTTCGGGCGGCAGGCGGCCGGTGTCCAGGCTGAAGATTTCGATCGGGAGCCGGTTCCTGCAGATGAGATCGGTCAGCACCATGTCCTCCGCGCCCAGGCTGTTGGCGAACACGGCGGGGGAAAATTCGCGGGCGACGCGCTCGAGCAGGGCGAGGGCGGTATCGGCCTTGGCCGCCGTGCGTTCGGCGAGTTCCGGGGTGATGTTGAGGAGCTTGGGCGTCATGGCTGGCGGCGAAAATGCGGCAGGGGCTGGTCGGTGCTGGCTTGGTAAGACGCGCTGAAGGGGGTGAAGCCGCGTTCGATGGCATACGCGGGGCTTTTGCCGTCTTTCAGGGCGTAGCTGTCGAAGCCGACGCGGCGCAGGTAAAAGAGCTGGTCGTGCAGTACGTCGCCCACGGCGCGCAGTTCGCCCGCGTAGGCGTAGCGCTGGCGCAGCAGCGCGGCGCTGGAATAGCCCCGGCCATCGACGAATTTGGGGAAATCGATGGCAATCAGCTTGAAATGGGGCAGGTCCTGGACGATGTCCTCCACCTTGTCCTCCGGTTGCAGCAGGAGGCCCAGCGGCTGGCCGGCGGCGAGAATGGCGGCGCGGTGGGCCAGCCAGAGCGCCAGGGGGTAGAGGGTGGGGCCATTTGGGGGGACAAAATCCGGCGCGGCGAAATCCGGAGCGCCGGCAGCGCTGTCCGCAACGCTCTCCGGGTGGCTCTCCAGTTCGAGGCAGCGCCACGGGTTTGCAAGTTCCTGCCGGGTGTCGATCAGTTGTGCCATTTATGCGGCTTCCTTGAGTTTGGACTGGCCGTGGGCGCGCCCGGCATAGACCTTGTTCTTGAAGGGATCGATGCCGATGCGGTCGAGCGTGTCGAGAAAACGCTCGTCGGCGTGGCGTGTTTCGAGATAGACGGCCATGATTTTTTCCACCACGTCCGGCATTTCTTCAGCCGGGAAGGCCGGGCCGATCACCTTGCCGAGCCGGGCATCACTGCCTTGCCGCCCGCCCAGCGTCACCTGGTAGAACTCCTTGTCCTTGCGATCGACGCCGAGCACGCCGATGTGGCCGACGTGGTGGTGGCCGCAGGCATTCATGCAGCCGGAGATGTTGAGGTCGATCTCGCCGATGTCAAAGAGGTAATCCAGATCGTCGAAACGCTGCTGGATGGCGTTGGCGATGGGAATGGACTTGGCGTTGGCGAGATCGCAGAAATCGCCGCCCGGACAGCAGATGATGCCGGTCAGCAGGCCGATGTTGGGCGTGGCCAGCCCGGCGGCTTTCGCCTGTTGCCAGAGCGCATACAGATCAGCCTCGCGCACGTCGGTGAGGACGACGTTCTGCTCGTGGCTGATGCGCAGTTCGCCGAAGCTGTAGCGTTCGGCAAGATCGGCGACGACGTCCATCTGTTCCGAGGTGATGTCGCCGGGGGCGATGCCGTGTTTCTTCAGCGACAGCGTGACGGCAGCGTAACCCGCAACCTTGTGCGGATGCGTGCAGCGCGCGCGCCAGCGGGCAAAGGCCGTGTCGTCGGGGAAATCGGCCGGCTCGGCCGGGGCGTAGGCGGGCGGCGCGAAATGCGCGGCGACACGGTCGTATTCGGCCTGCGTCAGGGTGTGCGGGCCATCCTTTTCGTGCGCCCATTCGGCTTCCACCTGCTCGCGGAAGGCGTCGATGCCCAGCGCCTGCACCAGAATCTTGATGCGCGCCTTGAAGGCGTTGTCGCGCCGGCCAAAGCGGTTATAGACGCGCAGAATGGCGGTGCAGTAGGTGAGGATGTGCTGCCAGGGCAGGAATTCGCGCACCACCTCGCCCCGGATGGGCGTGCGCCCCAGGCCGCCGCCGGCGATCACGGTAAAGCCGATTTCGCCATCGACCACCTTCAGGTGCAGACCGATGTCGTGGAACCACGTCACGGCGCGATCCTCTACCGAGCCGGAAATGGCGAATTTGAACTTGCGCGGTAAAAAGGCGAATTCCGGGTGGAAAGTCGACCACTGGCGCAGGATCTCGGCCAGCGGGCGCGGGTCGATGATTTCATCGGCGGCGATGCCGGCAAAACCGTCGGTGGTGATGTTGCGGATGCAGTTGCCGGAGGTCTGGATGGCATGCAGCTCCACCTCGGCCAGTTCGGCGAGGATGTCCGGCACGTCCTCGATCTTCGGCCAGTTGAATTGCAGGTTGTGGCGGGTGGTGAAGTGGCCGTAACCCTTGTCGTATTTGCGCCCGATGTGCGCCAGACGGCGCAGTTGCCCGCTGTTCAGGGTGCCGTAGGGCACGGCGATGCGGAACATCGGCGCGTGGCGCTGGATGTAGAGGCCGTTCTGCAGGCGCAAGGGGCGGAATTCGTCGTCGGAAAGCTCGCCGGATTTCCAGCGGCGCACCTGGTCACGGAATTGTTCCACGCGCTCGTCGATGAGCTGGCGGTCGAAGTCGTTGTAGCGATACATGGTCTGTCCTTGGGGGGGGGCGTTATTGTAAGTTCAGGCAAATACCAGTTTGCTGCCGATCAGCAAAAGCATGGCGGCGAGCAGACGGCGCAGGATGTGTTCCGGCATCCTGGCCGACAATTGCGTGCCGAGCCAGATACCCGGCAGGGAGCCGAGCAGGAGACTGCCCAGCAGCGCCCAATCGACGCTGCCCAGCCACCAGTGGCCGATGCCGGCCACCAGGGTGAGCGGCACGGCGTGCGCCACGTCGGAACCGACGATACGTACCGAAGGCAGCTTCGGGTAGAGAAAAAACAGCACTGCCACGCCCAGCGCGCCCGCGCCGACGGAGGAAATCGTGACCAGCACGCCCAGCAGCGCGCCCACGGCAACGGTGATCGGCGCGATGCAGCATTGGCGCAACGGCGAATCTTCCTGGCGGTTCGCGTATTCGCGCAACTGGCGGCCAAAGAGGATGGCAACGGCGGTGAGCAACAGCGCAAAACCCAGGCCGTGCGCCACCACCGCGCCGATGCTCTCGCGCCCGTCCGGCAGCCAGGAGAGCACGAGGATGGTCAGCGCTGCCGCCGGAATGCTGCCCGCCGCCAGCCGCCCGGTGATCCGCCAGTCGATATGCCCCTTGCGCCCATGCGCCACCGTGCCGCCTGCCTTGGTCAGCGCGGCGTAGAGCAGGTCGGTGCCGACCGCGGTTGCCGGGTGCACGCCAAACAGCAACACCAGCAGCGGCGTCATCAGGGAACCGCCGCCCACGCCCGTCAAACCGACGATGGCACCGACGGCGAAGCCGGAAAGGGTATAAAGATAAGCATCCATGGCCGCGCATCCTACGCCGGACGGATTGAGTCAAAAAGAATAATGAGGTAGATTGGTATATCTTTTTGTTATTAAGAGTTTTGAGCAAAACATGAAACTCCAGCAACTTCGTTACATCGTCGAAATCGAGCGTCAGGGGCTGAACGTGTCGGAGGCGGCGGAGGCGCTGTACACCTCGCAGCCCGGCGTGTCGAAACAGATCCGCATGCTGGAAGATGAGCTGGGGATCGCCATTTTCGAGCGCAGCGGCAAGCGTTTTACCGGGGTGACCGAGCCGGGGCGGGTGGCGATCGACATTGCGCAACGCATCCTGCGCGAAGCGGAGAACTTGAAGCGCGCCTGCGGCGAGTTCGTCAGCGGCGAATCGGGCCGCCTGGTGCTGGCGACCACGCATACCCAGGCGCGTTACGTGCTGCCGACCGTGGTGCGCGATTTCATGAACCGGCACCCGGACGTCAAGCTGGAGATGCACCAGGGCAATCCGCACCAGATCGCCGCCTGGGTGGCGGCGGGCGAGGCCGACATCGGCATCGCCACGGAAGCCCTCGATCAGGCGACGCAGCTCATTTCATTCCCGGTGCAGCAATGGAGCCACTGTGTGATCGCGCCGGAGGGCCATCCGCTGCTGGCGGAAGCGGCTTTGTCCCTGCAAGCCTTGGCGCAATACCCGCTGATTACCTACGACAATGCCTTTGCCGGCCGCTCGCGCATCAATCGCGCGTTCGAGAAGGCTGGCCTCACACCCAACATCGCACTCACCGCGCTCGATGCCGACGTGATCAAAACCTACGTCAGCCTGGGGCTGGGGTTGGGCATCATCGCCAAACTCGCCTTCGATCCGGGGCGCGATCAAGGCTTGGTGGCACTCGATGCCGCGCATCTGTTCGAATCCAACACGACCCGTCTGGCCGTGCGCCGCAGCAGCTACCTGCGCCGTTTCGACTACGATTTCATCGCGCTGTTCGCCCCGCAACTGGACAAGCGCAGTATCGAAATGACCTTGCAAGGCGCGGGGGAAAGCTGGCAGTTGTGAATTTTTCCCGGCTCAATGCCCGGCGTGGCGCACCGTGGCGAGCAGGGCGGCAGCGGCGGCGAACAGGCTGCCGAAAGTGCGGTTGAGCAGCCGCTGCTGCTGCGGGCTGCGCAACAGGCGCAGCACCCGCGCTGCCAGGCCGGTATAAGCCCCCATCACGATGAGGTCGACGGCGACCATGGTAGCCGTCATCACGATGTATTGCGGAATCAGGGGCCGGGTCGGGTCGAGAAACTGCGGCAGCACGGCAAGAATGAAAATGATGGCCTTGGGATTGCTGGCATTGACCACGAAACCGCGTAAAAGCAACTTTTGCGCCGACATGCCCGCATCTTCCGCCGCAAGCTGCGGTGCCGCCACCGGTGCCGACCACTGTTTCCAACCCAGATAAAGCAGGTAGGCCACGCCAAACCACTTGATCAGGGAAAACGCCAGTTCGGATGCCGCCAGCACCGCGCCGATGCCCGCCGCAACGACGCCCACCTGCAAAATCAGCGCCACCTGCAAACCGATGGCGTTCCAATATCCGTGCCGAAAACCATGCGCCAGCCCGGCAGCCATCGACGCCACCGCCCCCGCGCCCGGCGACAGGCTGATCAGCCAGCAGGCGATGAAAAAACTGAACCAGGTGGGGAAGGTCATGATGAAAACCGAAAGAACCGGGGCGCGTAGTGTGCCATAAGCAGGGGTGGGAACGGAGGGTGACAGTGGCGGCTCTCACAGATCTACGGATGACCTGAAGAAGTTGCGTAAGCGAGAACTTCAAACTTCAATGGGCCGGATCAATAAGCGGATTGCGCCGCGCCCTGGCCCCGAAGCGGGGGGCAGGGCGCGGATGGTGGGTTTGGCGTCGCAGGTTCAGCGCGGCAGGCGGGTTTCGCCCATCAGGAAGCGGTCGATGGCGCGGGCGGCCTGGCGGCCTTCGCGGATGGCCCAGACGACCAGCGACTGCCCGCGCCGCATGTCACCGGCGGCGAATACCTTACCGACGCTGGTGGCGTAGCCGGTCTGGTCGTCGGTGCCGGCGGCGGCGTTGCCGCGAGCATCGCGCACGATGCCGAAGGCGTCCAGCAGCGGCGCCGCCGGTTGGGTGAAGCCCATGGCGAGGAAAACGAGGTCGGCTTTCAGTTCGAATTCCGAGCCGGGGATTTCCTGCATCTTGCCGTTCTGCCAGTCCAGCCGGGCGCAGCGCAGCGCCTTGAGTTGGCCTTTTTCGCCGAGGAAAGCCTGGCTGGCGATCGACCAGTCGCGCGTGCAGCCTTCTTCGTGCGAGGACGAGGTGCGCAGCTTGTTCGGCCAGTAGGGCCAGGTCAGCGGCTTGTTTTCTTCGCCGGGCGGTTTGGGCATCAATTCGATCTGGGTGACGCTGGCCGCGCCCTGGCGGTTGGCGGTGCCGACGCAGTCGGAGCCGGTGTCGCCGCCGCCGATGACGACGACGTGCTTGCCGCGCGCGTCGATCGGGTTCTTCGCGCCGCCGCCGACTTCCTTGTTCTGCGGAATCAGGTATTCCAGCGCGAAATGCACGCCGGCCAGTTCGCGGCCGGGGATGGGCAGATCGCGCGGGGTTTCGGAACCGCCGGCGAGCAGCACGGCATCGAATTCGCGGATCAGGCGCTCCGGCGCGATGACGCGGCAGGCGTCGCTGGCGATGCTGTCCGGCAGCGCCTC
>URNG01000120.1 GCA_900549295.1 uncultured Rhodocyclaceae bacterium | reverse complement strand
GTGCCGTAGCCCAGCGACTTCATCAGCTTGGTCGGCGCGTTGCGCAGGTGCATGGGCACCTCCTGCGTGCCGTGCTCGCGCACGTCGGCCTTGGCCTGGTTGAAGGCGGCATAGCCGGCGTTCGACTTGGCGGTGCTGGCCAGGTAGATCACCAGCTGCGCCAGCGCCAGGTCGCCTTCCGGACTGCCCAGGCGCTCGTACGTATCCCAGGCATCGATCGCCATCTGCAGGGCGCGCGGATCGGCCAGGCCGATGTCCTCCCAGGCCATGCGCACGATGCGCCGCGCCAGATAGCGGGGATCGGCGCCGCCGTCGAGCATGCGCGCCAGCCAGTAGAGGGCGGCGTCCGGGTTGGAGCCGCGCACGGATTTGTGCAGGGCGGAAATCTGGTCGTAGAAGGCGTCGCCGCCCTTGTCGAAGCGCCGCCCGCCGGTCATCAGCGCCTGGGCGACGAATTCGCCGTCGAGCGCGGTGACGCCCGCCGCCAGCGCCGCCCGCTGCGCCTGTTCGAGCAGGTTCAGCAAGCGGCGGGCGTCGCCGTCGGCCAGGGCGATCAGGCGCTCCCTGGCCGAGGCGTCAAAGCTCAGGTCGGTGAGCGCCTCACTGGCGGCGCGTTCCAGAAGCTGCGCCAGTTCGTCGGCGTCGAGCGGTTTCAGGACATAGACGGCGGCGCGCGACAGCAGCGCCGAATTGACTTCGAACGAAGGGTTTTCCGTGGTCGCGCCGATGAAGGTGAACAAGCCGCTTTCGACGTGCGGCAGGAAGCCGTCCTGCTGCGCCTTGTTGAAGCGGTGGATTTCATCGACGAAAAGCAGCGTGCGCTTGCCCTGGGCGCGCCAGTTTTCGGCCTGCGCCACGGCTTCGCGCACTTCCTTGATGCCGGAAAACACCGCCGACAGGGCGATGAACTCGCAGTCGAACTGCGTCGCCATCATGCGCGCCAGCGTCGTCTTGCCGACGCCGGGCGGCCCCCACAGGATCATCGAATGCGGCTGTCCGGCGGCAAAGGCCAGCCGCAGGGGCTTGCCGGGGCCGAGCAGATGCTGCTGGCCGATCACCTCGTCCGGCGTGCGCGGGCGCAGGCGTTCGGCGAGCGGCACGCTGCCGGCGGGCGGCGGGGCGGCGAAGAGGTCGCTCACTGCGGGTCGCTCACCGCGCCTGATCCACCGCTGGCAGCGCGTGGATCGCCCGGCAACTGGCGTGCAGGTTTTGCTCCAGGGCGTCGAGCTGCGCGAGCAGGGTTTCGGTTGGCGCACCTGCGCGCAAGGCCGCGAGCAATTCGCTGGCCTGCGTCTGCAGCGGATCGAGCGCCACCGCGCCCGCCGCGCCTTTTAGGGTATGCACCATGCGCTCGGCTTCGCTGCGTTCGCCAGCCAGCAGATACGTCCGGCAGCGCTCGGAATCGCCACAGTGGCTGGCGCCGAACAGGCGCAGCAATTGCGCGGCCCGCTCGTGCCTGCCGCGCACGCAGGACAGGAGGCGCGGCAGATCGATCCCCGGCAATGCGGCAATACTTTCGGCCAGGCCCGTCGACTGCCCTGGCACCGCTGCCGGCGTCGATTCCGGCACCCGGTCCCCGGCAGCCGACAGCCAGCGGCGCAGCGCGGCATACAGGGCGTCTGGGCTGACCGGCTTGGCGATGAAATCGTTCATCCCCGCCGCCAGGCAGGCCTGGCGATCTTCGGCAAACGCGTTTGCCGTCATGGCGAGGATGGGGAGTCCGGCTTTACCCGGCAGATCGCGGATGCGCCGCGTCGCCGCCAGACCGTCGAGTATCGGCATCTGCACATCCATCAGGACGAGCGCCAAGGCACCGCTCTGCTGCACTTCCCGCACCCCGGCCTCGCCGTTATCGACCGATACGGTCTGCAAACCCACGTCTTCGAGCAGGGAACGCGCAACCTCCTGATTGATCGGGTTGTCCTCGCAAATCAGCACCAGCACGCCCTGAGCATGCTGGCGCAACCACTGTTCGTCGGAAATATCGGGCGCTGCCGGCGCATCCTGCACCGCAGGCGGCTGACCGGCAGCCAGCAGAATCTCCAGCCAGAAGCGGCTCCCCTCACCCGGCTCGCTGTCACAACCGGCAGCGCCGCCCATCAATTCGGCCAGTTGGCGGGTAATCGCCAGGCCCAGGCCACTGCCGCCGTATTCGCGGGTGGTGGAACCATCGGCCTGCTCGAAGGGATTGAAGAGCCGTCCCAGCACTTGCGATGCGATGCCTATGCCGGTATCGAGCACTTCGAAGCGCAGCCGGTAGCCGCCTGCGGTTTCTTCCAGCAGACGCCCGCGCAAGGTAATGTTGCCCGATTCGGTAAACTTGATGGCATTACTCAGGTAATTGAGCAAAGCCTGCGACAAACGGGTCGCGTCACCATACACCCAGGTCGGCAAAGCGGCGGCATCGATCCGCAGTTGCAGATTTTTCGCCTGCGCCCGTTCGCGCACCAGATTCAGCACCTGCCCGAGCAAGGCCGGCAGATTGAAGCTTTCCCGCGTCAGTTCGAGCTTGCCGGCCTCGATGCGCGACAAGTCGAGCACGTCGTTGATGACCGCGAGCAGGTGATCGGCGGACGCCTGGATCATTTCCAGATGGCTGCGCTGCTCCTGCGGCACATCCAGCTTCAGCAAGCGATGGGTGAGCCCGACGATGGCATTCATCGGCGTGCGGATTTCATGGCTCATGTTGGCAAGGAAGACCGATTTCGCGCGGTTGGCCAGCTCGGCCTCCATGCTCGCCCGCTCCAGAGTCAGCGTGCGCTGCCTGACCAGGTCTTCCAGATGTTTGCGATAACGCTCCAGTTCTTCGCTGATTTTCTTGTTTTGCGTCACGTCCTGCTTGACGGCGCAATAGTGCGTGATGTCGCCATTGGTCTGGCGGACCGGCGCGATGATGGCGTATTCGTAATACACCCCGCCCGCCTTGTTGCGGTTGATGAGTTGCCCGGACCAGGTTTCGCCGCGCAACAGGGTGGCCCACATCGATACGAACTGCTCCTTTGGCGTCAGCCCGCTTTGCAGCACGCGCGGGTTCTTGCCCAGGGCTTCTTCCACCGTGTAGCCGCTGATGCGGGTAAAGGCCTGATTGGCATATTCGATGCGCGCATCGAGATCGGTGATGACCACCGTCACCGGGCTTTGTTCAACCGCGAGCGACAGTTTGCGCAACTGCATTTCGCTTTGCGTACGCGCTTCCAGCACCTCGTGCAGATCGGCCTCGCGCTTGGCCTTTTCTATGGCGATTGCAGCGAGGTAGCCTGCCGCAGCCACGTATTCGCGCAGCACCGCGCTGATTTTGGGCTGCGCCCTGTTCCAGTAAATCGCCAGCGTGCCCAGCAAACCGCCCTTGCGCGACAAAATCAGCGTACTCCAGCACGCCTTCAGGCGATGTCGGGCCGTCAATTCACGGAAATCCGCCCACAGGGGATCGTGCGCCAGATCGCCGACGAATACATCCTGGCCCTGATAGACCGCCGTGCCGCAGCTGGCGGACAAAGGGCCGACCGGCAAACCATTCAGCGCCTGGCAATAGCTTTCGGGCAGGCTGCTGGCTCCCGCATGCCGCAGCGTATGCGTCCCGGAATCGTAGGCCATGAAGCAGCAGCGCACCGCCGGAATGCGCGTTTCTATACCGTGGCACAGATGCGCCAGAACCGCGTGCAGCGGCACATCGGCAGAAATATCGGAAAGAATTTCATTGTTGAATTCCAGGCGGCGCTGCTGCTCCCGCTCTGCGCTCACGTCGATGAAGGTGACGAGCACTTCCTCACCCAGCAACACCCCCGACACCTCCACCGTGCACACCAGGCCATTGGCGCAGCGCACGATACACTCCAGCGGCGCTATCGTTTCCTGCCCGGTGCTGCGCGCTTTTTCGACCGCTGCCCGCCATTCCGAATTCACCGCCGCACGCACCACTGGATCGGGAAAAGCGCAACGCGCCCAGGTGCGCAAATCGGAAAAATCGCCGGGCGCATAACCGAACAGGGCAGTAAAAGCCCGGTTCAGCAAAATCAGTTGCCCATCCGCCGCGATACGCAGCAGCGGCAGGGGCGCATGTTCAAAAATCCGCCGCAGACGCCCCTCGCTCTGGTGCAAGGTCCGGCGCTGCGCCTGCGCCAGACCTTCCGCGCTGACCACGCCTTGCGACTGGCCCGCCGCATCGACCAGCACCAGATGACGGATGCCATGCGTGCGCATCAATCGTTCGGCTGCATCGAGCGCCATGTCCGGCGAGGCTGCCACCAACGGTCGGCTCATCACATCGCCGACGGTACGCTCAAGCGCCGTCTGTTCCCGCAAGAGGCGCGGCCAGTCATACGCGGTCAGAATGCCATTGGCTTGCCCGCCCTGACACGCGACCAGCGTCGATGCACCGGCAGCGGCCAACGCCTCCAGCGCAGCGCCCAGCGGCAAACCGGCGTCCACCGTCAGCACATCGCGCGCTGCCAGATCGCACAAACGAAACTGGGAAGCAGAATCGGACAAATCCGTCTCACAGGTCAGAAGTCATGGATAAGCCGGATTCTATCCTCGCACCGGCGAATTTACGCGCGATTACGCGCTATAGTCGCCGCCCCGACCTGCCCGTATCGCTTGCCGCCATGCCGTTTGACTCACTCGACCCCAGCCGCTATGCCCCGCAACTCGCCGAAAAAAAGGCCGTTTTCCGGGCGCTGTTTGCCGCGCCGTTTACCGATTCCAGTTTCCCGGAACCCAGCGTATTTCCTTCCGCTCCCACTCATTACCGCCTGCGCGCCGAATTCCGCGCCTGGCAGCACGACGGCGCATGGGATTACGCCATGTTCGACCCGAAAAACCCGCGCCAGCCGGTGCTGCTCACGGATTTCCCCGTCGCCGACGCGGCCATCTGCGCCCTGATGCCGCGCCTGCGCGCCGCCACCCTGCGGCTGCCGGAGCTTTGCCGGCGGCTGTACGGCATCGAATTTCTCGCCACCTTGCAGGGTGACATGCTGGTCACCCTGATCTACCGCCGCCCGCTCGCTGCGCCCTGGGAAGAAGCGGCGCGGCAGCTTGCCGACGAACTCGGCATTGCCCTGATCGGGCGCAGTCGCGGGCAGAAAATCGTGCTGCAACGCGACTGGGTGGAAGAAAGCCTGCAAGTGGATGGCGAAAGCCTGCGCTACCGCCAGTACGAAGGCGCTTTCAGCCAGCCCAATGGCGGCGTAAATCGGCACATGCTGGGCTGGGCCAGGCAGCAGGCGGCGGGGCTTGGCGGCGAGTCTGGCAACGACCTGCTCGAACTCTACTGCGGCAACGGCAATTTCACCGTGGCGCTCGCGCCTTTATTCGACAAGGTGCTGGCCACGGAAATGAGCAAGGTTTCCGTCGCCGCCGCCGAGCACAACCTGGCGCAGAACCAGCGCGGCAACGTCGCCATCGCCCGCCTGGCGAGCGAGGAAATCAGTGCCGCGCTCCAGGGCGTGCGCGAATTCCGGCGGCTGCGCGAAATCGATCTCGCCAGCTACCGCTTTTCGACGCTGTTCGTCGACCCGCCGCGCAGCGGGCTGGACCCCGCCACCTTGGCGCTCGCCGCCGGTTTCGACAACATCCTCTACATTTCCTGCAACCCGCACAGCCTGCGTGACAATGTGGCAGCACTTGCCGGCAGCCACCGCATCGCAGCCAGCGCGCTGTTCGACCAATTCCCCTATACAGCGCACCTGGAGTGCGGTTTGCTGTTGAAAAAAAATCCGGCGTAATCGTTGCCACAGGCTGGAAACAGCCATTTCCTCAGTTAAACTCGGGCGCATGTCCTTGTTTCTGATACTCGTTCTACCCTTCCTCGGCAGCCTGTGCGCCGCGCTCCTGCCGACCAATGCCCGCAATGCCGAAGCTTGGCTGGCGGGTATCGTCGCAGCCGCCGTCAGTGTGCTGATCCTGCTGCAACTGCCCGCCCTGGAAGCCGCAGGGACGCTGTATTACGAGCAGCCCTGGTCACAGACGCTGAACATCGCTTTCCAGCTGCGCATGGATGGCTTTGCCTGGCTGTTTTCCCTGCTGGTCGCGCTGATCGGCGTGCTGGTGGTGTTTTACGCGCGCTACTACATGTCGCCGGAAGACCCGGTGCCGCGCTTTTTCGCCTTTCTGCTCGCCTTCATGGGGGCTATGCTGGGCATCGTGCTTTCCGGCAACCTGCTGCAGCTGGCGATGTTCTGGGAACTGACCAGCCTTGCCTCTTTCATGCTGATCGCCTACTGGCACCACCGCCAGGACGCCCGCACCGGGGCGCGCATGGCGCTCACCGTGACCGGCATGGGCGGGCTGGCGATGCTCGGCGGCATGCTGCTGATCGGCCACATCGTCGGCAGCTACCAACTCGATGACGTGCTGGCGGCGTCCGAGCAGATCAAGGCGCACGACTGGTATCCGGCGATCGTCTGCCTGATCGCGCTCGGCGCGCTGACCAAAAGCGCGCAGTTTCCCTTCCATTTCTGGCTGCCGCACGCGATGGCCGCGCCGACGCCGGTTTCGGCCTATCTGCATTCGGCGACCATGGTCAAGGCCGGCGTGTTCCTGCTCGCCCGCCTGTGGCCGGTGCTGGCCGGCAGCGATCTGTGGTTCTGGCTGATCGGCGGCGCCGGGCTGATTACCCTGCTGCTCGGCGGCTATCTCGCCTTGCTGCAGGACGACATGAAGGGCGTGCTGGCCTATTCGACGATCAGCCACCTCGGCCTGATTACCTTGCTGCTCGGCATGAACAGCGAACTGGCACTGGTGGCGGCGGTGTTCCACATCGTCAATCACGCCACCTTCAAGGCATCGCTGTTCATGGCCGCCGGCATCGTCGATCACGAAACCGGCACCCGCGACATCCGCCGCCTTTCCGGGCTGCGCCACGCCATGCCGCTGACCGCCGCGCTGGCCGGCGTGGCGGCGGCGGCAATGGCGGGGGTGCCGCTGCTGAACGGCTTTCTGTCCAAGGAAATGTTCTTTTCCGAGACGGTGATGCTGGCCCGCCCGGACTGGCAGCGCATTCTGCTGCCGGTGGCGGCGACGCTGGCCGGCATGTTCAGCGTCGCTTATTCGCTACGCTTCATCCACGGCGTGTTCTTCGGCCCGCCGGCACAGAAGCTGCCGCAGACGCCGCACGACCCGACCCGCTGGATGCTGCTGCCGAGCGCCCTGCTGGTGGCCGCCTGCCTGCTGGTGGGCATCCTGCCCGGCGCGACCGTCGGCCCTTACCTGCATCTGGCGACCGACGCGCTGCTCGGCGAAATGGCGCCCATCTACGATCTGGCGATGTGGCACGGCATCAATCTGCCTTTCCTGATGAGTCTGGTGGCGCTCCTCGGCGGCGTCACCCTGTATCAGCTCGTGATGCGGCCTTACGGCGAGCACCTGCCCGCGCTGCGCCGGCTGGACGGCAAGGCGGCCTTCACCTGGGCGCTGCGCGCCATCAACGCCTATTCCGACCGCCTGCTCAAGCTGCTGACTTCCAGCCGCCTGCAAACGCAGCTTCTCGTGCTCGTGCTGGTCAGTCTGGGGGCCTGCCTGCCCTTTTTCCACGACCCCCTCACGCTCGGGACGAACGCCATGCCGCCCCTGCATCCGGCCTTCGCCCTGCTGTGGCTGGCCGGCGCGGCGTGCGCGGTGGGCGCGGCCTGGCTCGCCAAGTACAAGCGCCTGGGCGCGCTGATCCTGTCGGGCGGCGCGGGGCTGGCGACCAGCCTGACTTTCGTCTGGTTCTCGGCCCCCGATCTGGCGCTCACCCAACTGGTCGTGGAGGTCGTGACCGTGGTGCTGATCCTGCTCGGCCTGCGCTGGCTGCCGAGCAGCAATCCGCAGCCTTCGCGCCCCGGCCCGCTGCGCATCCACCTGCGCCGGGGCCGCGATTTCCTGCTCGCCGTACTCGGCGGCGGCGGGCTGGCGGCGCTGTCCTACGCCATTCTCAGCCGCCCGGCGCCGACCGGACTGGCCGATTTCTTCACCCGCAACGCGCTGCCCCTGGGCGGCGGGCAGAACGTGGTGAATGTGATCCTGGTCGATTTCCGCGGCTTCGACACCTTCGGCGAAATCACCGTGCTGGCCATCGTCGCCCTCAGCGTCTATGCCCTGCTGCGCCGCTTCCGTCCGGCCCCGGAAAGCGTCGTCCGACCCGCGCAGCAGCGGCGGGAAGTCGTCGAAGTCGAAACCTGGTTCAGCCGCGAACTGGGCGACAAGCTCCCCACCGGTTACCTGATGTTGCCTTCCGTGCTGGTGCATCTGTTGACACCGGTGGCGCTGCTGGCGTCGTTCTACTTTTTCCTGCGCGGCCACCACGAACCGGGCGGCGGCTTCGTCGGCGGGCTGATCTTCGCCACCGCCATCATCCTGCAATATCTGGTCGGCGGCATCGGCTGGCTGGAAGCGCGGCTGCGCATCCGCCCGCTGTACTGGATCGCCTGCGGCCTGCTGGCGGCGGCGGGCGCGGGGCTGCTGGCGGCGCTCAAGGGCGCGCCCTTCCTCACCGCGCAAGTCTGGCATGGCGCGCTGCCGGTGCTGGGCGAGATCCATCTCTCGTCCGTCCTGCTCTTCGACCTGGGCGTGTACCTGCTGGTGGTGGGGGCCACGGTGCTGATCCTGATCGCGCTCGGCCACCAGTCGCTGCGCTCGCGGCCCGCTCCAGCGGCGGAGAACGTCTGATGGCGCTGATCTTTTCCCTCGCCATCGGCATCATGGCCGGCGCCGGTATCTACCTGATCCTGCGCCCGCGCACCTTTCAGGTCATCATCGGCCTGTCGCTGCTCGGCTATGCGGTCAATCTGTTCATCTTCGGCATGGGGCGGCTGCACGCCGGCATGCCGCCCGTGGTCAGCGCCACCGACCCGGCGCAATACGCCGACCCGGTGCCGCAAGCCCTGGTGCTGACGGCCATCGTCATCGGTTTCGCCACCACCGCCCTCTTTCTCGTCGTGCTGCTCGCCGCGCGCGGCCTGAGCGGCACCGACCACGTGGACGGCAAGGAAACTGATGAAAACTGACATCATGGCCTTGCTGCTCAACCATCTGCCGATCCTGCCGATCCTGCTGCCCATGCTGGCCGGGGCGCTGCTGCTCTTTTCCAGCGACAGCCGCCACGGCCCCCCGCTGGGGCTTTGCCTCCCCGCCCCGCTTGGGCTCAGGCCCAT
>URNG01000119.1 GCA_900549295.1 uncultured Rhodocyclaceae bacterium | reverse complement strand
TTGATGTCGCCGCTGCCGCAGCCGGGCTGGCTGGCGTCGTACAGGCAGTTTTCGGTGATCCAGTCGTAGATGGCCTTGGCCTGGGCGACCGGGTCCTTGATGCGGTCGATGATGTGTCCGCCGAGCTGGCGGGCCAGACCGTCGTTGGGGATGTTGTCGCTCGCCTGCAAGGCGCGGCGCAGGATGTCCTCGCGCTCGGGGGCCATCGAGCGGCGGGTGATGTCGAAATGGCGGTCGGCGGTGCTGACCTGGGTGACGAGCCGCAGTTGCGCTTCTTCGCTGCCGCTCCATTCGCCGTACAGCACTTCCAGTTGGCCGTCGGGCAGGCGGGAGAGGGTGAGGCTGGGCGAGTTGCTCTGCCACTGGTGGCTGTTCACCCGCTGGTACAGGCCGTCCTGATCGAGTGGCAGGGGCAGCCAGAAGCGGCAGGGCGCATTGGTCTTGAGCTTGAGCGTGGTGACGATCTCGAACTGCTTCCACTGCTGCGGCACTTCCGCGGCGCGCACCGGCGGCAGGCGGGTGGCGGAGGTGCCGTCCGGCGGGTTGTCGATGACGGAGTTTTCAGCCGAAGGCAGCGGCGTGCGCTTGGCGGGGGCCGTATTCTTTTTGGCTCGGGGAGCGGGTTTCTTCTTCTTGCTGGAGGTGGCCTTGGCGGCGGGTTTGGCCGGCTTCTTTTTCTGGGGGGCGGCGACGGCCTCCAGGCTGAGGAGGGCGGCCGCGGCAGTCAGGAAATCTCGACGCTTCAAAACATGACTCCAGCGTGCGTGTTGGCGCTATGAAAGGGGCGCTGACGGTATCCAATGGAAAAATAACGGAAAAGGCCATGGCATATGAATCATATGACCACGGCCTTGAAACCGGGGCTGACTATAGCACGTCGGCGGCGTGGTCAGCCAGACGCGAGCGTTCCCCTCTTTGTAACGTGATGTGACCCGAATGCGACCAGCCCTTGAAGCGGTCGACCACGTAAGTCAGGCCGGAACTGCCTTCGGTCAGATAGGGCGTGTCGATCTGCGCGATGTTGCCCAGGCACACCACTTTGGTGCCGGGGCCGGCGCGGGTGATGAGGGTTTTCATCTGCTTGGGCGTCAGGTTCTGCGCCTCGTCGATGATGAGGAATTTCTTGAGGAAGGTGCGCCCGCGCATGAAGTTGAGCGACTTGATCTTGATCTTGGCGCGCAGGATGTCGTGCGTCGCCGCCTTGCCCCAGTCGCCGCCGTAGGGGCTGTTGTCGTCGGTGCGGGCCAGCACCTCCAGGTTGTCCTCCAGCGCGCCCATCCAGGGGGCCATTTTTTCTTCTTCGCTGCCGGGCAGAAAACCGATGTCGTCGCCCACCGGCACCGTGGCGCGGGTCATGATGATTTCGGCGAAGGTCTTTTGCTCCAGCGTCTGCGCCAGACCCGCCGCCAGCGTCAGCAAGGTCTTGCCGGTGCCGGCCTGGCCGAGCAGGGTGACGAAATCGATTTCCGGGTTCATCAGGAGGTTGAGGGCGAAATTCTGCTCGCGGTTACGCGCCGTGATGCCCCACACGGCATTTTTCGGGTGGGTGTAATCGACCAGGGTTTCCAGCGTCGCCTTCTTGCCGGAGGCTTCGACCACCTGGGCGTAGAGGCCGTCCTTCTCCATCCAGACAAACTGGTTGACGAGAAACTGCGGGCAGAGCGGGCCGCTCAGCTTGTAATAGGTCTTGCCGTCCTGCTTCCAGGACTCCATGCCCTTGCCGTGCTTGTCCCAGAAGTCGTCCGGCAGGGGCAGGCTGCCGGAATAGAGGATGTCGGTATCCTCCAGCACCTTGTCGTTGAAGTAATCCTCGGCCAGCAGATCGAGCGCGCGCGCCTTGATGCGCATGTTGATGTCTTTCGACACCAGGATCACCGGCCGCCCGGCAAACTCTTTTTGCAGATGTACGACGACCGAGAGGATGTGATTGTCGACCTTGGAATTCGGCAGCGCCATCGGCAGTTCGTTGCCGATGGCCTGCGTTTGCAGGAACAGGTTGCCGGTGGCGAGCTTGCCCGAAGGGGCGGTCAGCTCGATGCCGTTTTCGATCGAGGAATCGTCGCCGGCCAGCAGTTCGTCCAGCATGCGCGAGGCCTGGCGCGCATTGCGGGCGATTTCCGTAGCGCCCTTCTTGTGGTTGTCCAGTTCCTCCAGGGTCATCATGGGCAGGAAGATGTCGTGTTCCTCGAAGCGGAACAGGCTGCTCGGATCGTGCATCAGCACGTTGGTATCGAGCACGAACAGCTTGGTCTGGGGCAGCTTCTTTCTTGTTGTGCGCGCCATGATGCGTCTCCTGGGGGCGGTTTAGAGGGTTTTTACGAAATCCAGCACTTCCTGGGCGTGGCCGGGCACCTTTACCGCCCGCCATTCGCGGCGCAGCACGCCGTTCTTGTCGAGGACGAAAGTGCTGCGCTCGATGCCCCGGCACAGCTTGCCGTACATCATTTTGTCCTTGATGACGCCAAAGATCTGGCAGACGGTTTCATCGGCATCCGAGCCGAGTTCGAAGGGAAACGACTGCTTGCACTTGAAATTCTCGTGCGCGCGCAGGCTGTCGCGCGAGATGCCGAGGATGACGGCGTTGGCCGCCGTGAATTCGGCGAACAGATCGCGGAAATTCTGGCCTTCGGTGGTGCAGCCGGGGGTGCTGTCCTTGGGATAGAAATAGATCACCACCGACTTGCCGCGCAGGCTGGCGAGGTTGAAGGTCTGGCCGCTGGTGGTGGGCAGGGTGAAATCGGGAACCGGGGTGTCGAGCATGATTTTTCCTTCGTGTTCTTGGCGTAACCCACACGGGGCTTTGAATCCATCGGGAGCGTCGGATTCATTGTGTTCGCAGGCCGCCGCCCCGGTCAAGCCTTTGTTAAACTCGCCGGCATGGGAAAAATACTCGCCGCGCTGCCGCCACTTCTGCTCTCCACCCTGCTGCTTTCCGCCTGCGGCGATGCCTGGAACAATCCCTACGCGCCGGATGCGCTCGACGAGCAGACGCTGTATTCCGCCTTCACCGACCGCCCCAAGCACCTCGACCCGGCGCAGTCCTACACCGAGGACGAAGCCGTATTCACCGGCCAGATCTACGAGCCGCCGCTGCAATATCACTACTTGAAGCGCCCGTATCAACTGATTCCGGCGACAGTGACCGCCTTGCCGCAGCCGCGCTATTTCGATGAAAACGGCAAGGAACTGCCGGCGGATGCCCCGGCGGATGCGATTGCCGAAAGCGTCTACGAACTGCAACTGCGCCCGGACGTCCGCTACCAGCCGCACCCGGCCTTTGCCCGCGACGCGGCGGGCGAACCCCTGTACCAGGGGCCACAGACGGCCGCCGGGCGGCAGACGATCGCCGATTTCCCGCAGCACGACAGCCGCCCCGTGCGCGCCGCCGATTACGCCTACCAGATCAAGCGTCTGGCCAGCCCGCGCCTGCATTCCCCCATCTACGGCATGATGGCGGACAAGATCGTCGGCCTGAAAGCCTTGGGCGACGCCTTGCGCGCCGCGGTCAAGACCATGCCGGAGGACGAATGGCTGGATCTCGACCGCTTTCCCCTGAGCGGCGTCGAAGTGGTGGATGACGCGACCTGGCGCATTCGCATCCACGGCAAGTACCCGCAGTTCGCCTACTGGCTCGCCATGCACTTCTTCGCCCCGGTGCCGCGCGAGGCGGATCGCCTCTACGCTCAGCCGGGGATGCGCGAAAAGAACCTGACGCTCGACTGGTGGCCGGTGGGCAGCGGCCCCTACATGCTGGCGGAAAACGACCCGAACCGGCGCATGGTGCTGGTCAGGAATCCCAATTTCCACGCCGAAAGCTATCCCTGCGCAGGTGAACCGGAAGATGCCACCGCCGGCCTGCTGGCCGACTGCGGCAAGCCCTTGCCCTTCATCGGGCGCGCCGTTTTCACCCGGGAAAAGGAAGCCATTCCCTACTGGAACAAGTTCCTGCAGGGCTATTACGACGCTTCCGGCATTTCTTCCGACAGCTTCGATCAGGCGGTGCGCATCGACGTCGGCGGCGGCGTCGGGTTGTCGGACGAGATGCAGGCGCGCGGCATCCGCCTGTTGACCTCGGTGCGTCCCTCCACCTTCTACATGGGCTTCAACATGCAGGACAGCGTGGTCGGCGGTTTGAGCGAGGCCGCCGCCAAGCTGCGGCAGGCGGTGTCGATCGCCATCGACCAGGAGGAATTCATTTCCATCTTCATGAACGGCCGCGGCATCGCCGCGCAAAGCCCCCTGCCGCCGGGGTTTTTCGGTTACGACGCCGGCCCGGACGGGCTGGATGCCGCCGTCTATGACTGGGTGGATGGCAAGCCCCGGCGCAAGTCCGTGGCCGAAGCGCGCCGCCTGCTGGCCGAGGCCGGCTATCCCAATGGCCGCCACGCGCGGACGGGCGAGCCGCTGGTGCTCAACCTCGACACCACCGGCGGCGGCATGGGCGACAAATCCCGGCTCGACTGGCTGACGCGGCAGTTCGCCAAGCTCGACGTGCAACTGGTGGTGCGCTCGACCGACTTCAACCGCTTCCAGGACAAGCTGCGCAAAGGCGCGGTGCAACTCTATTACCTGGGCTGGAACGCCGATTATCCCGACCCGGAAAATTTCTTCTTCCTGCTCCACGGCCCGGAAGGGCGGGTGCATGGCGGAGAAAATTCGTCGAACTACGCCAACCCGGAGTTCGACCGCCTGTTCAAACGCATGAAGAACATGGACAACACGCCCGAGCGGCTGGCCCTGATCCGCCAGATGCAGGCCATCCTGCATCGCGACGCGCCCTGGGTGTTCGGCTTCCATCCCAAGAGCTACACCCTGGCGCACGCCTGGCTGCAAAACCGCAAGCCGAGCGAGATCGGCAACAACACCCTGAAGTATCAGCGTCTGGACGGGGTCGCCCGCAGCGCCGCGCGGGCCGAATGGAATCACCCGGTACGCTGGCCCCTGCTGCTCGTGTTCGTGATTCTGGTCGCGGCAATCACGCCCGCCGTTTTCAGCTACCGCCGCCGCGAAAGGGCTGCGGGACGGTGAATCCTGGTCGCGCCGCCATCCTGGCGGCTGCCGTTGGTGGCCCTGCTTTTGGTGGCAATTTCGCTGCCGCTGGCCGGCGGGACGCCGGCGCTCCCGATCAAGCCTGCCGCACCGCCCGCAGCAGGTAATTGACGCTGACGTCCTTGCCCAGGCTGTAAGTCCGGGTCAGCGGGTTGTAGCTCATGCCGATCAGTTCCACCGGGTCGAGCTGCCCCAGCTTGGCCCAACGGGCGAGTTCGGAGGGCTTGATGAACTTGGCGTAATCGTGCGTGCCCTTGGGCAGCATCCCGAGAATGTATTCGGCGCCCACCACCGCCAGCAGATAGGCTTTCGGATTGCGGTTGAGGGTGGAGAAGAACACGGGCGCGCCGGGCCGGGCCAGACGAGCGCAGGCGGTGATGGTGCTGGATGGATTGGGAACGTGTTCGAGCATTTCCAGACAGGTCACCGCGTCGAAGCTGTCCGGCATCTGATCGGCCAGTTCCTCGGCGGAAATCTTGCGGTAATCGACTTCCAGGCCGCTTTCCAGAAGATGCAGGCGGGCCACGCCGAGCGGCTTGTCGGAGAGGTCGATGCCGGTCACCTCCGCGCCGCGCGCCGCCATCCCTTCGGCCAGCAGGCCGCCGCCGCAGCCCACGTCGAGCACGCGCTTGCCCTTGAATCCGCCGAGCGCGCGTTCGATCCAGTCCAGCCGCAGCGGATTGATGTCGTGCAGGGGCTTGAATTCGCTGTTCGGGTCCCACCAGCGATGGGCGAGTTCGCCAAATTTTTCCAGTTCGGCAGGGTCGGCGTTTTGCATGATGTCGGTGCTCGGGGAAAAGAAAAACCCTGCCAAGGCAGGGACGCACATTGTATAGCAACAAGCGGCAGCATCTTGAGCGGCTTGGCGCGCCAGCGGTGCGCCGGGTGGCGGGATTCAGGTAAAATCGCCCCCTTTCCGCTTTCCAGAACTTGCCATGACCCAGAAAAGCTCTCTTTCCTACCGCGACGCGGGTGTTGATATTGATGCTGGCGACGCGCTGGTCGACCGGATCAAGCCGCTGGCGAAGAAAACCCTGCGCGACGGTGTGCTGGGTGGAATCGGCGGTTTCGGGGCGCTGTTCGAAGTCCCCAAGCGTTATAAGGAGCCGGTGCTGGTGTCCGGCACCGATGGCGTCGGCACCAAGCTGAAACTGGCTTTCGACCTCAACCGCCACGACACGGTGGGGCAGGATCTGGTGGCGATGAGCGTCAATGACATTCTCGTGCTCGGCGCGGAATCGCTCTTTTTCCTTGACTACTTTGCCTGCGGCAAGCTCGACGTCGATACGGCGGCGGCCGTGGTCGGCGGCATCGCCAAAGGCTGCGAACTGGCCGGCTGCGCGCTGATCGGCGGCGAAACGGCGGAAATGCCGGGCATGTATCCGGCGGGCGAATACGATCTGGCTGGTTTCGCCGTCGGCGTGGTGGAAAAATCGCAGGCGCTCGACGGCAAGAAAACCATCGCCGCGGGCGACGTGGTGCTCGGGCTGGCTTCCTCCGGCGCGCACTCCAACGGCTATTCGCTGGTACGCAAGATCATCGAGCGCGCCCGGCCGGACATGAACGCGCCGTTCGACGGCGACAGGAGCCTGGCCGACGTGGTCATGGCCCCCACCCGCATCTACGTCAAGCCGGTGCTCGCCACGCTCGCCAAGGTGGCGATCAAGGGCATGGCGCACATCACCGGCGGCGGTCTGCTGGAAAACATCCCGCGTGTGCTGCCGGAAAACACCGTGGCCGACATCGACGGCAAGAGCTGGCCGCGTCCCAGGCTGTTCCAGTGGCTGCAGGCCGAAGGCAATGTGGACGAGAAGGAAATGCACCGCACCTTCAACTGCGGCATCGGCCTCGTCCTGGTCGTCGCCGCGGCGGACGCCGAGCGGGCGATGGCGGAACTGCAGGCGCAGGGCGAAACGGTGTATCGCATCGGCCAGATCAGGGCGCGCCAGGGTGACGAAGCGCAAACCCAGGTTCGCTAAGGCCAGGTTCGCCAAGGCCTCCGGGGCCGGGCGTTTTTCCGTCCTGTCCCTGCTGCCGGCTTTGGCGCTGGCCGTGGGCCTGAGCGCGCCGGGCGGTGCGGCGCTGGCGGAACCGGGGGCGACGCTGGGAGCAAAATCGGGGGCGGAACTGGTGGCAGAATCGCCCAGCGAAGGGCTGGCCAGTTTTTACGGCGGCAAGTTTCATGGCCGGCGCACGGCTTCCGGCGAAGTTTTCGACAAGAAAAAATTCTCCGCCGCCAGCAACCATTTTCCGCTCGGCACCTGGTTGGCGGTGCATCGCCCGGACAACGGCCAGTGCGCCATCGTGCGCGTCAATGACCGCATGAGCCGGCGGCAGCAGCACCGTCTCCTCGATCTGTCGAAAAGCGCCGCCGAATACCTCGGCATGCTGCGCGCCGGCATCAGCCGGGTACAGGTGGCGGTGCTGGCCGCCGAGCAGGCGGTTTTGCAGACTCTGTCCGGCGGCGCGGCGGATTGCCGGACGTTCTTTGCCGCCAGCCCGGCGGTCGATCTGGGCGACATCGACAATTTGCCGGCTCCCGCCGCCGGCTTGCCGGAAACGGGCTTGCACGCCCATCCTGCCCATCCATCCGCCAGTCCGCCCACCTCTGCGCCCGCCTCTGAAGCCGCAACCGCCGCGCTGACTGGCGTATCGGGCGGCTCCCCAATCTCCGAAGAAAGTGCCACGCCATGAGTGCTACCCGCCGCCCGGCCCTGACCGCCCTGGCCATCATCGGCCTGATCGTTCTCTGCTACGTCGCCTGGAGCGTTTTCAACCGCCCGGCCAAGCCGCAGGCGGTCGGCAGCGAGGCGGAACAGGAGGCGGTGGTGGTGGAAACGGCGCGGGTCGAGGCGCTCGAAGTCAATGAGGAAACCAGCGCCATCGGCAGCCTGAAAGCCAACGAATCGGTGATTCTGCGCCCGGAAGTGAGCGGCAAGGTGGTGCGCATCGGTTTCCGCGACGGCGCGCTGGTCGATCAGGGCGATCTGCTGATCGGGCTGGATGCCGCCATTCCCGCCGCCGAGCTGGCGCAGGCGCAGGCGAATCTGGCGCTGGCGCGCAGCACGCACCAGCGCAATCAGGAACTGCTCGCCAAAAAATTCATCAGCCCGCAGGCGCTCGACGCTTCCGGCGCGGCGCTCAAGGTGCAGGAGGCGGCGGTGCAGCTGGCGCAGGCGCGCCTGAGCAAATTGCACCTGAAAGCGCCGTTTCGCGGCGTCGTCGGCCTGCGCGACGTGAGCCTGGGCAGCTACGTCAAGGAGGGCGAGGCGCTCATCAATCTCGAGGACATCAGCCGCCTGCGTGTCGATTTCCGGCTGGCGGAAACCGAGGTCAGCCGCCTGCGCGTCGGGCAGGATCTGGAATTGCTCAGTGACGCCCTGCCGGGCGAAACCTTCGTCGCGCAGGTCGACGCCATCAACCCGCAGATCGACCCGGACGGGCGTTCCATCGCCGTGCGTGCGCGCCTCGACAACCGCGCTGGCAAGCTGCGCCCCGGCATGTTCGTGCGCGTGCGCCTGAGCTTCGGCGCGCGCTCCGGCGTGCTGATGATTCCGGAAGCCGCCATCGAAGCCGGCAACCCGCCGACCTTGTTCAAGGTGGCGGACGGCAAGGCGGAGAAAGTGGCGGTGCGCCTGGGAGTGCGCCGCAACGCCCAGGTGGAGATCGTCGAGGGCGTGCAGGCGGGCGACGTGGTGGTCACCGCCGGCCAGCTCAAACTGCGCCCCGGCACGCCGGTGCGTCCGGTCGGCGCGGCGCAGCCATGAAGATTTCCGAAGTCTGCATCGAGCGCCCGGTGTTCGCCACCGTGCTGTCGCTCGTCATCATGCTGCTCGGCATCGTTTCCTACGACCGCCTGTCGGTGCGCGAATACCCCAAGATCGACGAGCCGGTGGTGACGGTGACGACCGATTACCGGGGCGCTTCCGCCGACATCATCGAAAGCCAGGTGACCAAGCCGCTGGAAGATTCCCTGGCCGGCATCGAAGGCGTGGAAGTGATCACTTCCATCTCGCGCGCCGAGCGCAGCCAGATTTCCGTGCGCTTCAAGCTCGAACGCGAGCCGGATTCGGCGGCTTCCGACGTGCGCGACCGCGTGTCGCGGGTGCGCAACAAGCTGCCCGACGAAGTGGACGAGCCGGTCATCGCCAAGGTCGAGGCCGACGCCAACCCAATCATCTGGATGGCCTTCTCGTCCGACCGCCATTCGCCGCTGGAAGTCACCGACGTCGCCAACCGCTTCGTCAAGCCGCGCCTGCAAACCCTGCCCGGCGCGGCGGACGTGCGCATCTTCGGCGAGCGCAAGTTCGCCATGCGCATCTGGCTGGACAAGCAGCGGCCGGGGGGGCGCCACCCGCGATGATGCCG
>URNG01000118.1 GCA_900549295.1 uncultured Rhodocyclaceae bacterium | reverse complement strand
CCGCTCGTTCGGGAGCGCATTCTGTCGCAAAATACCCGCCCCATCGCTTCAGCATTCCCCGTAAGCCGCTCCTCGCGCACCACCTCCAGTGCAGCCATCGAAGCCCGACAGGCAACCGGATTGCCTCCGAAAGTGGAACCGTGTTCGCCGGGTTTGATGGTCAGCATGATTTCGTCGTCGGCCAGCACGGCGGTGGGGATCGGTCCGCTCTGCAGGGCGATGCCCGGCATGCCATCCACCGCATCGAACAGGCGGGGCGTCACCGGCCGGGGGGCGCGGCGGGGGCGACAACCGGCCCCCCCCGCCGTGACGGCTGCCCGCTGCTGGCGCTCGACTGCCCCTCCGGCCTCGATGCCGACAGCGGTCTGGCGGCGCGGCCCACGGTGCAGGCGACGCATACCCTGTGCTTCATTGGCCGGCATCCCGGCCTGTACACCAACGACGGGCCGGACTACAGCGGTGACATTCGGTTGGCGACGCTCGATCTTCCGCCCTCGCCCGATTTTCAGGCCGACGGCCATCTGCTCGCGCACAATGATTTTGCCGCCCACCTGCATCCCCG
This sequence comes from uncultured Rhodocyclaceae bacterium, assembly GCA_900549295.1. Lineage (GTDB taxonomy): Bacteria > Pseudomonadota > Gammaproteobacteria > Burkholderiales > Rhodocyclaceae > Azonexus. Next base: position 9,070 of record URNG01000118.1, on the reverse strand, counting down.
GCGGCGCAACAGCCACAAGGGCAGCTACGGCAGCGTCGGTATTCTCGGCGGCAGCCGGGGCATGGCGGGCGCGGCCTTGCTGGCCGGACGCTCGGCGCTCAGGCTGGGGGCCGGGCGCGTCTATCTCGGCCTGCTCGATGCCGATGCGCCGAGCGTCGATCTCCTGCAACCCGAACTGATGCTGCGCCGCCCCGATCAGCTTTTCGCCGCCGATCTGCAGGCGCTGGCCTGCGGCCCCGGTCTGGGGCAAAGCAGCGAAGCCGCCGACCATCTCGAACAGGCGCTGAAAAGCCCCCTGCCGCTGGTGCTGGATGCCGACGCGCTCAACCTTCTGGCGCGCGACAGCCGCCTGCAAGGCAATCTCCACAACCGCATCGCTCCGGCCATTCTCACCCCGCACCCGGCGGAAGCGGCCCGCCTGCTCGGCAGTTCCACCCGCGACGTGCAAGGGGATCGCATCGGCGCGGCGCAGGAAATCGCCCGCAATCTGGCCTGCCCGGTGGCGCTGAAAGGCTGCGGCACGATCGTCGCCCACCCCGACGGCCCCTGGTGGATCAACACCAGCGGCAACCCCGGCATGGCCAGCGCAGGCATGGGCGACATCCTGAGCGGCCTCGCCGTCACTCTGCTCGGGCAAAACTGGCCGCCGCTGGCCGCGCTGCTGTGCGCCGTCCACCTGCACGGCGCGGCCGCCGACGCCCTGGTCGCGCAAGGCATCGGCCCGGCCGGGCTGACGGCTGGCGAAGTCATCGACAGCGCGCGCCGCGTGTTCAATGGCTGGCTCCTGGGGAACGCGCTCTGATGTAGCCCCGGATTCATGATCCGGGGTTCGTAGCGGAAACATCGGCGTATTGTCCGGGTCACGGACCCGGCCCCACAGTAAATCGAGTCCGCAGAATCCCGGCGAGGGCGTCGGTCCACAGCAGGCGGCACCCAAAATGCAGACCAGCCCCGATTTCTCCCGATTCCTTGCACTTTCCCGAAACCCCGGATTAAACTGCCGGCTGTTTTTTCCATCCCCTCCCCGCAACGCGACATGCCCACGGCCCGCGACTTCCGTTTCTCCAGCACTGCCAGCGCAGCGCTGCCGGTCGTCGTTGCTGTCGCAAACGTCGTCGTACGCGTCGTTACGCACGCGCCGTCGCGGACCGGATAGAAAAGAACAGCAAAACCGTCTTTCCCAACCCCGCCGGCGCAACCGGCGGGGTTTTTGTTTGCGCTCCGCCTGTTTCGCCAAAAAACCGAAGGAGCTTTCATGACCGAAACACTTTCCGGCGCGCAGATCACGGTGCGCCTTCTCGAACGCCAGGGCGTGCGCCTCCTGGCCGGTTATCCGGGCGGCGCCATCCTGCCCATCTACGACGCGCTCGGGCAATCCGGCGCGCTGCGTCACGTGCTGGCTCGCCACGAGCAGGGGGCGGGTTTCATCGCCCAGGGCATGGCGCGCGTGTCGGGCGAGGTCGCCGTGTGCTTGGCGACTTCCGGCCCCGGCGTGACCAATCTGCTGACCGCCATCACCGACGCCAAGATGGATTCCATTCCGCTGGTGGCGATCACCGGCCAGGTGCCGAAGGCCCTGATCGGCACCGATGCGTTTCAGGAAGTCGATACCTACGGGCTGTCGATTCCAATTACCAAGCACAATTTCCTCGTCTCCAGCGCCGAAGAACTGCTCGAAGTCATTCCGCGCGCCTTCGCCATCGCCGCTTCCGGCCGGCCCGGCCCGGTGCTGGTCGACATACCCAAGGACGTGCAGACCCAGATCATCGAGGTCGCCGACTGGCCCGAACCCGGCCAGCGGGTGCCGGTTGCGCCCGCCGATGGCGCGGCGCTGGCCGGGGCGGCAGCCTTGATCGCCGAGGCGCAGCGTCCCATCCTCTACCTGGGCGGCGGCGTGATCCACGCGGGCGCGGCGGCGCGGGCCGTCGAACTGGCGGAAAAAGCCGGTCTACCCACCGTGACGACGCTGATGGCGCTTGGGGCGATACCGGCGGATCATCCGCTCGCCCTCGGCATGCTCGGCCAGCATGGCGCGCCCTGCACCAATCTCGCGCTGGAGGAATGCGACCTGCTGATCGCCGTCGGCGCGCGCTTCGACGACCGCGCCACCGGCAAGGTGGCCGCCTTCTGTCCGCAGGCGAAGATCATCCACATCGACATCGACCCCGCCGAACTGGACAAGATCAAGACCGCCCACGTCGGCATCGCCGCCGATGTCGGCGAGGCGCTCACCCGGCTGCTGCCGCTGACGCCGGCCAACCCGCGCGCCGCTTGGCGCAGCCGCGTCGACGCGCTGAAAGCCGCGCATCCGCAACCGCTGCCGGGGCGCGACGATCCGCGCTCGCACTACGGCCTGATCCGGGCGGTTGCCGCCTGCCTGGGCGAGGACGTCATCGTCACCACCGACGTCGGCCAGCACCAGATGTGGACGGCGCAGGCTTACCCGCTGCGCCGCCCGCGCCAGTGGCTGACCTCGGGCGGCCTGGGAACGATGGGCTTCGGCCTGCCGACCGCCATCGGCGCGGCACTGGCCGCGCCCGAACGCACCGTGACGTGCTTCACCGGCGACGGCTCCATCCTGATGAACCTGCAGGAACTGGTCACGGCGGCGGAACTGGGCGTCAACGTCAAGATCATCCTGATGAACAACGCGGCGCTGGGACTGGTGCATCAGCAGCAGACCCTGTTCTACGGCGAGCGCCTGTTCGCCTCCGAATTCCAGGCCATGCCGGATTTCGTCGCCGCCGCCCGCGCCCTGGGCGTTGCCGCCATCGACCTCGACGCCGCCGCCGACCCTCGCGCCGCGCTGGCCGAAGCGCTCGCCTGGCCCGCGCCGGATACGACCTGATCCTGGTTGCGCGACGCGGCGACCGCCTGCGCCAACTGGCCGAAGCGCTGGCCCGCCCCGGCCCCTGCCTCATTCACGCCAGCGTGGACGCGCAGCAGAAGGTCTACCCCATGGTGCCGCCCGGCGCCGCCAACCGCGAAATGATCGGAGCCTGAACATGAACGCCTGCCACTCCCACGAAACCCGCGTCCCCGGCCGCGCCGTGCTGGAAATCGACGTCGCCAATCATCCCGGCGCCATGTCGCACGTCGTCGGCCTCTTCTCGCGCCGCGCCTACAACCTCGAAGGCATCGTCTGCCTGCCGGTCGGCGATGGCCGCTACAGCCGCCTCTGGCTGCGGGTCGATGAAGACCGGCGACTGCCGCAGATGACCCGCCAGATCGAAAAACTGGAGGATGTCGTGAGCGTTCGCCTGCATCACGCGGAACATGCGGTATTCGGAAAACTGGGCGAATTCTTCCAGCCGGGGAAAGACGCCCTGCCCTGACTCTGGTGGAGAAGGTCGGGATCGAACACGCGCTCCGCATACCTGATATGCGGAGCGCGCGGTCTTATTCAGCGAAAACTCAGTGCAGACGCGCGTTCAATTCCTCGATCACCGACGCCCAGTCGGCGTCCTCGATGATTTCTTCCTTGAGGAAAGCGCGCTGCGCCGGACTCCAGAACGCCGCCCGGTAAAGCGCCGTGCCATTGTCCAAAGGCCGGTTGGCGGCGATGAAAGCGTCGATCTGATGCGCTTCCGAAGGCAATCCCAATTGCGCGAACAGATTGGCGAGAGTGTGTTGGCTTTTTTGCATGGCGGGCCTCCCTTGGCTCTGCTAGAACGAAACGCTACGGCCGTTCGATCCGGCCATGTCGCCAAGGTTCCCGCCCGGCGAATTACACCCGAATCACACCCGCTCGACGATGAACGCCTTGATGGCCACCACGTCCGGGGCCATGACCACCACCCGCTGCGGCAGTTTTTCGATGCCGGCGAGTTCGGTCGGGCGCACCGGCTCGACGTTCAGGGCTTCGCGGATGGTTTCCTCGAATTTGGCTGGCTGCGCGGTTTCCAGCACGATCATTTTGACGCCACTCTGACGGTGCTCCAGCGCCACTTTCAGACCGTCGGCGGTGTGCGTGTCGAGCATCACGCCGTATTTTTCCTGCGCCATGCGGATGGTGGCGAGGCGGTCGGCGTGCGTGCTGCGCCCGGAAACGAAGGCGAACTGCGGCAACTTCGCCCAACAAGGCGTGCCGGAAAGATCGAACGCCTCGCCCCGCTCCACCCTGGCCCACAGGTCGCGCACCACCGCCGGGTCGCGCCCGACCAGATCGAACACGAAGCGCTCGAAGTTGGACGCCTTGGAAATGTCCATCGACGGGCTGGAGGTGACGCTGGTTTCCTGCGAGCTGCGCGGGCGATAGACGCCGGTGCGGAAAAACTCGTCGAGCACGTCGTTTTCATTGGTGGCCAGCACCAGTTGCCTGATCGGCAGCCCCATCTGGCGGGCGATGTGGCCGGCGCAGATGTTGCCGAAATTGCCGGACGGCACGCAGAAGGCAACCTGCTCGTCGTCGTTCGCGCCGTTTGCCCCCCCGGTCGCCAGGAAATAGCCCTGGAAGTAATAGACGATCTGCGCCGCGACGCGCGCCCAGTTGATCGAATTCACCGCGCCGATTTTGTATTGCCGCTTGAAGGCGGCGTCGTTGGAAACGGCTTTCACAATGTCCTGCGCGTCGTCGAACATGCCGGTGACGGCGATGTTGAAGATATTGGCATCCGTCAGCGAATACATCTGCGCCCGCTGGAAGGCACTCATCTTGCCGTCCGGCGAGAGCATGAACACCTTGACGTTGTGCTTGCCGCGCATGGCGTATTCGGCGGCCGAGCCGGTGTCGCCCGAGGTCGCGCCGAGGATGTTGATCGACTCGCCGCGCTTGTCCAGCACGTACTCGAACAGATTGCCGAGCAACTGCATCGCCATGTCCTTGAAGGCGAGCGTCGGGCCGTTCGACAGTTCCTGGGTGTACAGGCCGTCGTCCAGCCGGGTCAGCGGCGTGATCTGCGCCGCGTCGCCGCCGTTGCGGGTGAAGCGGTAGACGTCGGCGGTGTAGGTTTTACGGACGATGGCGCGCAGATCGGCGGCCGGGATGTCGTCGATGAAACGCGACAGGATCTCGAAAGCCAGATCGGCATAGGACAGTTTGCGCCAGGCTGCCAGATCGGCGCGGCTCACCTGCGGATAGTGCTCCGGCAGATACAGGCCGCCATCCGGGGCCAATCCCCCCAGGAGAATGTCGCAGAAAGCCTGGGGCGCGGACTGGCCGCGAGTCGAAATGTAGCGCATGGCGAAAACCCGAAAAGCGAAAAGCGGCGATTTTACCGCGTAACCCAGGGCAAATTCCGCTCCACGCCCGAAGCGACATACTGGATTACATTCGCTCGATCCGCAGCGCCCGCAAAAGCTGCACGATGAAACTGCCGAGCGCCGCGCACACCAGCGCCGCGCCGGGCAGCGCGAAACCGGCCTGAACCGCCCAGGCGCCGGCCAGAAAAGCCAGCGCGCGCAGGCGCGCCCCGGCGAGCAGGCAGGCGCGCATGGCGTCGCGCCCCGGCGGCTTGGGGCCGGGCCAGCGCCAGACCGGCAGCAATTGACTCAAGGCCGAGGTCACCAGGGGCAGCAGAAAAGCCGCCGCCCAGACGGCAAGCGTGGGCCGCGCCGCAATCAGGCCCGCCGCGTGCAGGCTGCCGGCCGCGAGGCTCAGTAAAAACCCCGTCAGGGCCGCAATCAGGCCGGTAGCGACGCCATCCTCCGACAAGCGTTTCAGGCCGAAATGCCGCCGCCAGTGCAGCGGCAGCCCGAGCAGAACGGCGAGCAAAATGGCGCTGCCGGCCACCGCCAAGGGCCAGTAGAAGGCCGCGCCGAACGCCGTCAGCGATACGCCGGCCAGCACCGGCCACAGCTTGCGATAGAGCCAGGGCGCCGCCTGCGGATCGGCCTGTCCGAGCGCCGTCGGCAACAGCAGGGGAATGGTGCCAAAGGCAGCCAGACCCACTAGGCCCAAGGTGTTGAGATGCAAGTGCAGCAAGCGCCAGGCCGCCCAGTGCGTCGGAAAAAACGGCATCAGCAGCACCGCCAGCAGCGCCCCGAGCAGCACCACCAGCGCTGCGGCGTACCAGCGCCAGCCCGGGTGCGGCTTGCCCAGGGTTTTGCGCGCCCGTCCGCGCATCCAGGCGAGGAGCGCCACCGCCAGCAGGGAATCGAGCGCCGCCCCCGCATAGACCGCGTGATAAGGCAGGACGCCTTGCAGGGCCAGAACGACCAGCCCCCCCACCGCCTGCGCCAGCCAAGGCAGACGGCGAATCCAGGGCGCCGGTTCTCCGGTGCGCGTCAGCACCGGCACGAAATGGATCATGGCCGCGAAAATCAGCGGCACGATCCCGATGGCGAACGCCAGATGCGCCACCGCCGCCGGACTGCCCTGCCCGCTGACGAACAGGGCCGCCGCCGTCACCAGCGCGGCGAGGGTCAAGGCGGCGGTGAGCAGCACGTCGGCGGTGATTTCATTGGCAGGAACGGTGCGAAAACAGGCGCTTCATTTCCACTCCGGATTGACCCGGAAGCAGTCAAACAAGCACAGGGTTTGCACAGATAAATTGTTTATAAACAATTTATTAGGAAACAATCTTAAAGTCAATTACGATGGCACCCGGCTCCCGCTGCACATACTCGATCGCCACCTTGTCGCCGTAGCGCTGCTGCATCTGCGCCAGCAGCGGCAGCGGATCGTGGTCATTGCAAAAACGCATGGTTTCGCCCGGCATCAGGGCATCCAGCGCGCCAAAAATGGCCGCGTGGCGGAAGCGCTTGGCAACGCCGCGCGCATCGAAGGGATACAGGGCTTCCGGGGTGGTGTGGTTGCAGACGTGAATGGGTTGCATAAAAGCTCCAGCTTATTGGTAAAAAACAGCGTTGATGAAGAACAGCGCCGCCATTGTGTGTCGCGGGCGGCGATGGCGTCTTTGATCCAGATGGGGATGGTCCGGGGAAAGTTCCCACGGTAGGCCGGGAAAAAACCAGGTGGCACGTTCCTGTCGTGGCAGTGCCTGCGTGCGGGTGCTACTGTTCTCTTGCAAACCACACCGGGAGCATCGCCATGCCTGTCGCAGTCAACCAAAGCCGTCTCAAAGCGGAACGCCGCAAGCGCGGCTGGTCGCAGGATCATCTCGCGGCGGCAAGCGGGGTAAGCACGCGTACAGTGCAGCGCCTGGAACGAGGCGACAAGGCGGCGCTCTCCTCGCTCGCAGCCCTCGCTTCCGCACTCACCCTGTCCGTGGATGCGCTGACGGTTTCCAATGGCCCCATCCGGCGTACCACGCCATTGACCATCCTGCCCGACATCGCACCCAGCCTCGATCGGTTCCGCCGCATGGGTTTCGGCATCATCGAAACGGACAACGCTGGCTGCGTGGGCGTAGCGGCGGACAGCGGCTATCACATTCTATGCACCCATGCCTTCATGGCCGGCAACTACCCGGCGGGTATCATCGTTCCGCTCGTGGGACGGACGATTTCCTACATCTGGGTTTCCTCGCTGGAAACCGCCAGCCAGGTTTGGGGTCAGGTTCATGGCATGGTGACGCATGGCCGAACACGGGAAGCCTTGGTGGAAGCCGGCGACCAATGGGCCATTCTGGCTGAAACAGTCGATTGAGACAGTACCGCATGGCACCTGATGGCAATTGCACGCCCTGCCAGGAATATCTTCCCCGTCCGTCCCGTCGTCCCCCTTGGCAGCGCGGCATGGGGCGCATAGACTAGGCGGCGTGCAGTTTTGCTGCAAAACAAACCGAAAATACGAGGGAACGGAGCCAGAAAATGCAGACCTTGAAGCAATTACTCACGGAGAAGAATCGCCAAATTGTCGTCGTTTCGCCCAGGGACATGGTGTTTCATGCCTTGCAGGTGATGGCCGACAACAGTGTCGGCGCGGTGCTGGTCATGGAAGGCGAGCGGCTGGTCGGGATTTTCTCGGAGCGCGATTATGCCCGCAAGATCGCGCTGGCTAACAAAAACTCCAAGGAAACGCCGGTCAGCGAGGTGATGACCAGCAAGGTCGCCTACGTCACGCCGGAAAACACCGTGGCCGAGTGCCTGTCGCTGATGACCGAGCGGCGTTTCCGCCACTTGCCGGTTCTCGATAGCGAGGGCGAGTTGCTCGGTCTGGTGTCGATCGGCGACATGGTGAAGGCCACCATCAGCCACCAGAAATTCCTCATCTCGCAACTGGAGCATTACATCAAGCAGTGAACGCCGCTTTGTGCCGGACTGCAACAAAAAACCCGCCAGCTTGAAACTGGCGGGTTTTTCATGGGCGGAAGCAGAAGTTACTGCAACTCCTCCAGACGAATCCGCTTCACCGCGCCCTTCACCGCCGGCAGCGCCTCGATCCTGGCGATGGCAGCAAGCGCCGCGCTTTCCAGGCAGGTGTGGGTGAGGATGATGATGTCGGTTTCGCCCTCGCCTTCTTCCGGCTCGCGTTGCAGCATGGCGTCGATGGAAATGGCCTGATCGGCCAGGATGCGCGTCACGTCGGCGAGCACGCCGGCCTTGTCCTCGACGCGCAGGCGCAGGTAGTTGCCGGTGATGACGTCGCTCATCGGCAGCACCGGCAGGCTGGACAGCGCGTGCGGCTGGAAGGCCAGGTGCGGCACGCGGTGTTCCGGGTCGGCGGTGGCCAGGCGGGTGACGTCGACCAGATCGGCGATCACCGCCGAGGCCGTGGGTTCCGCGCCCGCGCCCTTGCCGTAGTAGAGCGTGGTGCCGACCGCGTCGCCCTTGACGACGACGGCGTTCATCGCGCCTTCGACGTTGGCGAGCAGGCGCTTGGCCGGAATCAGGGTCGGATGCACGCGCAGCTCCACACCATTTTCCTGGCGCTTGGTGATGCCCAGAAGCTTGATGCGGTAGCCGAGCTGCTCGGCATACTTGATGTCGGCGGCTTCGAGCTTGGTGATGCCTTCGACGTGCGCCTTGTCGAACTGCACCGGGATGCCGAAGGCGATGGCGCTCATGAGGGTGGCCTTGTGCGCCGCGTCCACGCCTTCGATGTCGAAGGTGGGATCAGCCTCGGCGTACCCCAGGCGCTGCGCCTCGGCCAGCACGGTGGCAAAGGGCAGCCCCTTGTCGCGCATTTCGGACAGGATGAAGTTGGTGGTGCCGTTGATGATGCCGG
>URNG01000117.1 GCA_900549295.1 uncultured Rhodocyclaceae bacterium | reverse complement strand
GCTGCGGGCGAGCGGATGCGGGCCGGCGGCGGCAAGCGCCCGTCGGCTTTCGGAATGGCGTCCGGCCAGTTGCAGGACCAGCGCGCGGAAGGCGTGCATTTCGGGGCGGTCTTCGGCGACAACGAAGTCGACCTGCCGTTCGAGCAGGCGCGCGCCGTCGTCGGCGCGGCCCGCGTTGAGGTAGCACAGCGCCAGACCGACCCAGGCAAAGCCGCGATCAGCGCGCAGGCGTTGCAGCGCGCCGAAGATGACTTCGGAGCGCAATACGTCGCCGCGACCTGCGGCAAGCAGGCCGATTTCGGTCAACAGGCGGATGTCGCTGGATTCAATCAGTCGCGTCTCCCGGTGACAACAAGGCCATCATGGCCTGCGCCCGCTCGCCCGCCTTGGCCGCCCTGGCATGATCCGGCCACTGCTGGCAGAAGCGCACCACCATCTCCAGCGTCTGCCGCGCCTCATCCTCGGCACCGGCGAACAGCAGGCATTCGGCAATCGATAGCGTGTGTTGCGGCTCGTCGCCGTCGATGGCGGCCATGAAGGAATACACGGACAGCGCCTCGGCGTAGTGGCGCAGCATCTTGTAGGAGAGCGCCAGCCCGGCCAGGTAGGCGATGTGGGTCGGCCGGTACAGCGTCAGCAGCGAGAAATAGCGGCAGGCCACGTCGAAATGCCCCTGCGCCACGTATTGATAAGCCTGGGCGTAGATCACGCCAGCCTCCGCCGCGCTCAGGCGCAGGCTCGACGGCAGGGCTTCCAGTTCGGCCTGGAAACGGATCAGTTCTTCACTTGCGGAGCGTTGCGTCATGATTAGATGTTCCGGGCGATGCCGCGATTGGTTTCGATGGCCGTCTGCTGGATGGACTGGATCTTGTCGCGCACGTCGCGGATCACGTCCATCGTCTGCTGCATCAGGTCGTTGGCGTGCTGCATGCCGGTTTCGGCGATTTTCGCCTTGGCATCCAGTTCGGCTTTCTTGGCATCGGATTCGCTGGCCGCGAACTCGAAGGCCGACGAGGCGATGCCGCCCAGGCCGCCGGTCATGCTGCCCGTCGCCATGCCGTAGCCGTGCAGCTTCGCCCCCTCGGCGGTGAAGCCCGCGCCCTCGGCCTTCATGGCGTTGACCTGCTTGGTGAGGTCGGCTTTCAGGTTGCCCCCCAGGTTGGCCTGTTTCATCTCGGCTTGCAGGTTGCCCGCCTTGGCGTCCATCTGCGCGCCCTTGATGGTGTTTGCCGCCGAGGCCGCCGACATGCCCATCTGCGCGGCCCCGCCAGCAATCTGCAAGGCACCGGAGACGATGCCGCCGGCAAAGCGCAGCGCCGCCGATTCGCGCATCTGGTCGGCAGCGTCGTTGATCGCCCCGACCTGCGCCTGCAAATCGGCACCGCGCTCGGTGCGGGCGTGGTCGCGCATGGTCTGCGCCAGTTTCTGAAAGAGCGCCATGAAGGCGTAGATGTCGGCCTCAACCTCGCTGCTGGTGAACGATCCCAGCTTGTCCAGCGCCTGACTCTGCGCGTTCTTGTCGACTTCCTCCGGCGGTGGCAGTTCCAGGTTGGCCTTGAACGTCGTCGGCAGCGCCGACCTCGGCAAGACCACCGCGCCTTCGTTCTCTTGCGCGACCTTGTTCGGGTTCGCCACTTCCACCGGGGTGGCCGTCATCTTGTCGGCCCACTGGGTGTTGGTCAGGGTGTTGTTCGGGGAAAAGGAAGAAATCTGGGTCATCTCGTGCTCCTTAAATCATCTGGCCCTTGCCGTTGAGGTGGGCGGCGATCTGCGTGCGGCTGTCACCGGCGGCATTAATCATCTGGCTGACGAGGTTCGCGCCCTGCATGATCTCGTCGAGCACCTTCTTCATCTGGGCGCGGTCGTCTTCCATCTGCTGCTGCAACTTGGCGATGACGCCGTCGATGGTTTTCTTGTCGGCCTGCGCCAGCGCGGCGTCGCGCTCGTCGTGCGCCTTGGCGATCTGCACGCCGCCGCGCGCCACGGCGGTAGCCCCGGCGGTGATGCCGGCCACCGCCTGACCGATCTTGGCGGCAGTGCCGACGGTCTTGGCGATGCCGTTGACCGCGTCCCCCGCCGCCGCGCCGCCGGTGGCGACTGCCGCCACCCCGGCCACCACGGTTGCCATCAGCGCGCCGACGAAACCGGCGATCTTGGACACCCAGCCCATCACGCCGCCCGCCTTGTCCTTGGCCCCGGCGCTCTCACAACTCTTGATCCAGTCGTTGATCTTGGCCAGCGCCTTTTCGTTCTGATCCTGCATCTTCAGGCGGCTGTTTTCCAGCCCCTCGCGGGCGGTGCGCAACTGCGCGTCCTGCGTCTTGCCTTGCAGCACCAGCAGCGCGGCGGCCATGTCCTCGGGCGAGAAGTTGATGGCAACCCCGCCGATACTCGGCGCGCCGTTGCTGTTCGTGACGCCCGACTGGCCGCCGAGCGTCGCCGCCAACTGCACCAGTTCGGCGAATTTCGTGCCGCCGACGTTGCCAACGCTGTTGCCAAGATTCCCGGCGCTGATCTCGCCCGCATTCGGCAGGGAGACATTGCCGCGCGTATCCGCTGCCGACTGCGTGCCGTAGCCGCTGCCGAAACTGCCGGGGAGGTTACTGATTTCGCTTGCCATGTCCGGTTCTCCAATCTCAGGAAGCGGCCTGCGCCTGCTGGTCGAGCAGCGCCAGCAGTGCTCTGGCGCGCTCGCGCAGCGGCTGGCGTGTCGCCTCCTGACTCTGCGCGACGACGAAGCCGAGCGCCTCGCGAGCGTCCGCCAGCCGGCCGAGCGCGATCAGGCATTCGGCGGTATGGAAGGTGGGGGCCGGGTCGCTCATGTCCATCGCGCTCGCCAGCGTGTAGTGCTGTATCGCTTCTTCGTGGCGTCCATCCATGTGCAGACTGGAGGCGAAAGCGCCGACGAAGCGTTTTTCCAGATGGTTGTGCATGACCAGAAAGCCGAACGCCTTCACCGCATCCGCGTAGCGCCCCTGGGCGTACAGGCTGTGGCCGAGCGCGTACAGCACCTCGTAGTCCCCGTCGGTGTAGTCGTAGATCGCGCCGAGCGTGCCGCCGTTCAGCAGCAGCTCGGTGATCTGTTCGGCCAGTTGATGGCTTGCCATGATGGATTCGTCCTCGGTCTGCGGGCGCGGTCAGCGCATGTTGCCGACGATGGAACTGCGGTTGTCCTGCATCTTCTTGATGAAGTTGGTCATCAGGTCGAAAGCCTCGTTGCGCTTGTTGGAGAGGCTTTGCAGGCGCAGCATGTCCATCTGCTGGCTGTTGCTGGCGCTGTCGATCTTCGACTTCAACTCCTGAATCACGCCTTCGAGTTCGCCCTTGGTGGCGTGGCCGCTGATGCCGCCCGGCAGCCAATCACCCGTCTGGGTGCGACCGCCCTGGCCATCGTTGGCCGGCTTGAAGGGGGCGATGCCCGCCTGCTCCAGCGCGGTGTTGATCTGCTTTTCCAGCGCGCAGTCGTCGGCTTTGAGGTAGTTGGTGAGTTTCTCGCCCGCCTCCGCCTTGGCCGGAATGTTCGACTGGAGCTTGGAGAGCAGGCCCATGGCGTCATTGAGCTTGGAAATCTGCTCGTTCTTCTCCTGCACCTGGGCGATCTGATCCTTCAGCTGCGCTTCCAGCAGATTGGCGCGGTTGCTCTGCACGGCCATCATGGCCGTTTCCAGATCCATGCCCTTGATGTCGATCGCGCCAATGGCACCGGCTCCGTTCATGTTGATGGGACTTGTCATGTTCTTCTCCTTGACGGTAAACGTGAGTGAAAGCTCAGATCATGTTGCGCGGCCGTCTGGCTGCGCCCGAAACTGCTTTCGCGGTGGTGGACGGGCTGCAAAAGCGCAGGCGGGCCGCCCCTTCATCCACCTCGCGCTGGATTTCGGCCTGGTCGTTATCGACGATCTGCCGCAGTTCCTGCCGCTCGCGCTCGCCCATGAAGGGCGCGCAGGCACTCTCTACCTTGGCCGGATCGATGTCGTTGCTGCGGTAGAACTCGGCGGCAGCATCGAAATCCTGCTGAATCTTCCGCAGCAGCGCCTCGGCCTCGGCGATGACGGAAGAAACGGGGTTGTCCTGCTGCAACATGGCGGTTTCCTTTGCTCTCGAATAAGACCCTGGGTCGGGCCGGACAAGCGTTGAGTAACGCCGCCTGCGGCCCGGTTCCCGGTGTGCCGGAATTTGCTGTGGACGTTCCGAACCAAGCAATACCATTCGGGTTGAAAAAGCCTCTCTCCCCTCGCGGGAGAGGGAGCGGGGGCGTTCATCCGCCGAATCTGCGTCAAGGCAGTTCTGAATTTTGCCGCCGCACGGGAACCAGCAACGCGCGCGCGTTACTACCCGTGACCGGGGCAAGCGCCCCTCGCACGGACGTCAGGCATCACCATGATTCGTATCGAAGGCAATCCACTGGGGCAAACCGGCCTGAATCAGGCGTCGGCGCACGGGCAAGCCCAGACGCAGGCGCGCACGGGCAGCTTTCAGGGCGAGTTGGCAACCGTCAAGGACGAAGCCTCGACGCTGGCCGACGCGGCCGAGGAAATCAGCCTGCACCACAGCGAAAAGGCCGAGCAGAAACGCTTCGGCGAGCGTCAGTGCAAGGCCGAGCAGTCCTTCTCCGTGCTCCAGGCACAGGAAATCATGGCCTATCTGGAGGCCGCGCAAGCCTACGACGACCCGCAGAAGCTCGCCGACCTCGCCAAGCGCATGCAGTCGGGCCAGGAAAACCCGCGCGAACTGGCGCGCCAGCAGTCGCGCGATCCGGCGCAGCAGTACATGCTCATGCAGTACGCGCTACAGGACGGCGAGCGTTCCGGCGCCGCGCCCGAGGCGCTGGAAGAACTGCGCGACGCGCTGGCCGATCTGGAAATGGAATCCGGGCCGCAGATTCGCGCCGGCATCAACAGCATCGGCGCGGCCGGCGAGTATGCCCGGGACGCCGGAGAAATCGCCCGCTTCCAGGCCACCTATCAGGACGTGGTGCTCGGCCACCCGTCGTTGGCGCAGACCCTGCAACTGGTGCTGGAACGCCTGGGCGGCCCCGACGGCGAGGATTTCACGCGCGGCCTGCAAGGGCTGATCAAGGCGCTCGGCACCGATCTCGCATCCGCCCGCCCGTCGCAGGACGGCAACCGGCTGCAAGCCCTGGTGCAGGACCTCTATCAACTGGAAGTCACGGCCACGGTGCTCGACGCCTGCAAGGAACTGAACGTAACGCTCGGCGAGCGTTTCGGCGCCAAGGGCTTCGAGCCGGTACAACTGATGCAGGAACTGGTTGCCATCAGCGGCGAGAAATGGGTGGCGGCCAGCCGCTTCACCGGCCTTGCCGAGCGGCTGGGCGTCAGCGATGGGGCCAATGGCGTCGGCGCGTGCATCGCCTTCCAGACCGCCGTCAAGGTCATGGTGCGCGACCTGCCGCTCAAGGTGTTCGCCGATGCCGACGTGCGCCAGACCATCCTGAACGCGGTGCAGGACGCGCTCGATCAGGCCATCGACCAAGAGGAAGAATGATGAACTGGATCGACGACACCCTCGCCGACTTTGGCCGCCGCCTTGGCCTCGACCATCTCGACTGCGGCGCGCACGGCGTTGCGCAACTGACGCTGGCCGGCGGCGGCCTGATCGCCATCGAGCCGGTGACGCGCGGCGATGAAGAAGAAGTGCTGGTCTATGTCGGCCGCCGCGTCGGCCACGACGCGCCGCGCCTGTTGCGGCGCGCGCTCGCCAGGGCACACCACGCCGAGGTCGGCAGCCTGCCGGTGCAGGTGGCGCTGCGCGGTCAGGGGCCGGATACCCTGCTGCTGGCGCTGTTGCGCCTGCCGACGCGCGAATTCACGCCGCAACGGCTGGATCGCGCCTTCGAGCATCTCAACCGCTGGCTCGATACCTTGAGCTGACTCAGGAGGAAAAATCATGTCCGACTTCCGCATCGGTTCCGGCCCCTTTTTCGACCGGGGCATCGACAGCATCACCTTCAAGAGCGATACCGCCGTGCAGGGCTTGCCGCTGCCGCACGAGCTGACGCCCGCCGATCACGCCGAGCGCCCGCAACTGGAGCAGCTGCTGGCGTTGCCCGGCATGGATGCCTTTCTCGAAGACGCCATCCGTCCCGATCTGGAAAACCGCGACCTGCTGCTGCCGACCCATTTCCGGCAGGCGCTCGACGGCGCGCGCGGTGCCTTCGCCCAGGTTGCCCAGGAGCGCCAGAACACCGACCCGGACAGCGCCAAGGTGCTCAACCGCGCCAACCGCCTGCTCGGCGAGGAAGCCAGCCTGCGCGACCTGCTCGCCATGTACCGCTCGATGCTGTTTCAGGGCTGATTGAATGACTGAACAAGAACAGGCTTTTGCCGCCCTGATGGGCTACGTCTTCCTGCAAAACGCCCGCCCCGACAAGGCGGCGGTGGTACTGGCCGCGCTCGACATCCTGGTGCCGGAGCAGCCGCGCACGCTGCGCGCGCTGGCGCTGGCCCAGGTGCGCAGCGGCAAACCGGCAGCGGCGCTGGACACGCTGGAACGGCTGGCGATGACCGGCGGCATCGATGCCGCCTTTCACCTGCTGCGCGCGCAGGCGCTCCATGCCCTGTCGCGCCCCGACGAGGCGGCTGCGGCGATGCAGGCCTACGTCGCGCTGCGCGCCGTGCCGCCCGTGCCGGAGGCGGGCTGATGGAAGCCACCGCGACCCTGCAAGACCGGCTGCAACTTCTCGTCATCCGCATCACCGGCCGCAACGATCTGGTGCTGGCGGTGCTGCTGGTGTCGATCATCTTCATGATGATCCTGCCGCTGCCGACCTGGCTGGTGGACGTGCTGATCGGTGTAAACATGACCATCTCGGCCATGCTGCTGATGGTCGCCATGTACCTGCCCTCGCCGCTGGCCTTTTCCAGCTTCCCGTCGGTGCTGCTGGTGACGACGCTGTTCCGGCTCGGTATCTCGATCGCCACGACGCGGCTGATCCTGCTCCAGGGCGACGCCGGTCATATCATCGACACCTTCGGCAACTTCGTCGTCGGCGGCAATCTGGTGGTCGGTCTGGTGGTGTTCCTGATCCTCACCATCGTCCAGTTCGTCGTCATCACCAAGGGCGCCGAGCGTGTCGCCGAGGTGGCGGCGCGCTTCTCGCTGGATGCCATGCCGGGCAAGCAGATGTCCATCGACGGCGACATGCGCGCCGGCACCATCGACATGGACGAAGCCAAGCGCCGCCGCAGCGTGGTGGAGAAGGAGAGCCAGCTTTACGGCGCGATGGACGGGGCGATGAAGTTCGTCAAGGGCGACGCCATCGCCGGTCTCATCATCGTCGCCGTGAACCTGCTCGGCGGCATCCTGATCGGCACCATGCAGCGCGGCATGCCGGCCGCCCAGGCGGCGCAGACGTACTCCATCCTGACCATCGGCGACGGCCTGATCTCGCAGATTCCGGCGCTGTTCATCGCCATCTGCGCGGGCATGATCGTCACCCGCGTGCAGGGCAGCGACGGCCCCTCCAACGTCGGCAAGGACATCGGCGCGCAGGTGCTGGCGCAGCCGCGCGCGCTGCTGATCGCGGCGGCGGTGGCGGTCGGCATGGGCCTGATTCCGGGCATGCCGACGCTGACCTTCGTCACCCTCGGCGCGATCATCGGCGTCATGGGCTTCACGCTGCTGCGCGGCACGCGCAAGGTGGTGGACGCCAAAACCGGGCAGATCACCGAAGTACCGGCCATGCAGGCCGCCGCCGCGCCGCCGCGCAAGGAAAGCACCGAGGCGGGCGAGGAATTCGCCCCGACCGTGCCGCTGATGATGGACGTGGCCGCGCACTTGCAGGCCAGCTTCGACCCCGAGGTCTTGAACGAGGAACTGCTGAAGATCCGGCGCGCGCTCTATTTCGACCTCGGCGTGCCTTTTCCCGGCATCCAGTTGCGTTTCAACGAGAACCTGCCGCCCGAGAGCTACAACATCCTGCTCTCGGAAGTGCCGGTGTCGCAGGGTCGACTGCGGCCCGGTCACATTCTGGTGCGCGAGAACACGCAGAATCTCGATGCCTTGCAGATCGCCTACGAAAGCGACAAGAAATTCCTGCCCAACATCCCCACGCTGTGGGTCGAGGAACGGCTGAAGGAGCCGCTGACGCGCGCCGGCATCGCCTTCATGGACCCGAGCCAGGTGCTGACCTACCACTTGGCCTTCGTGCTCAAGAAGTATTCCGCCGACTTCATCGGCATCCAGGAAACCAAGTTCCTGCTCGGCTCGATGGAGGCGCGCTTTCCCGATCTGGTCAAGGAAGCCACCCGCGTGCTGCCGATGCAGAAGGTGGCCGAAATTCTGCAACGGCTGGTGTCCGAGGACATCTCGGTGCGCAACCTGCGTACCGTGCTGGAGGCGCTGATCGAATGGGGGCAGAAGGAAAAGGATTCGGTGCTGCTGACCGAGTACGTGCGCGCCAGCCTCAAGCGCCACATCAGCCACAAGTACGCCAGCGGCCAGAACATCCTGCCCGCCTACCTGCTGGCGCCGAACGTGGAGGACACGGTGCGCGGCGCCATCCGCCAGACCAGCGCGGGCAGCTATCTGGCGCTCGACCCGGCGGCGAGCAAGCGGCTGGTGGAGAACATCAGGAAGACCGTCGGCGACCTGACGGCGGCGGCGCAGCGGCCGGTGCTGCTGACCTCGATGGACATCCGCCGCTACCTGCGCAAGATGATCGAGCAGGATCTGTACGACCTGCCCGTGTTGAGCTATCAGGAACTGACGCAGGAGATCAACATCCAGCCGCTGGCCAGGGTCGATCTATGACCTGCACCACACCCCGCTCAGATTTTGGCGAGACCTTCGTCCAGCGTTGCCCCGACCGGGAACAGCGCGAGGAAGCCGCTCAACTCGAACACCTCGCGCACCATGTCGCGCATACCCGTCAGCGCCAGCTTGCCCTGGCTCGCGCGCAGCTTCTTGCCGGCGAGCAGGATCACGCGCAGGCCGGCGGAACTGACGTAGTCCATGTCGGCCAGATCGAACACCATGCGCTGCACGCCGGTCGAAAGCTGCTCCAGCACCAGCCGTTCCAGTTCGGGCGCGCTCGTGCTGTCCAGGCGGCCCACGGGCCGGATAATCAGCACATCCCCTCGGGTTTCTTGTTCCAGTGTCATCGTGATCTGCCGTTGCGGCCTGCGGTTATGGAGCGGCGATTCTATGGCCTGGGTGCGTCGCGGGCAAGAGCATGAGCGATGCCATGAACGATAGCGCGCGCCTCGAACTGCGCATTCACACCGGCCTCCACGCCGGTGCGCGCGCGCTGCTGCCGGAACAGGACGAGTGCACCGTCGGCAGCGATCCGGCATGCGATTTCGTGCTCGCCGACGACGGTGTCGCAGCGGCGCATCTGCGGCTGCGGCGTGACGAGAGTGGGGCGTGGCAGGCGGAAAATGTCGGCGAAAACGCCGGCAACAGCGGCAGCGATCAGGCAGCCGTCGCTCCAGGCCGCCTGCTGTGCCTCGGGCCGGTCGTCGTGTCTCTGGCCGAGGCCGACGGCGCCTGGCCGGATGCGCAGGACGTAGCTGCCGCCGCGCAGCGTGCGGACGCAATCGCCGGGGAGGGGGAGAGGGCCAACGACAGCGCCAACATCAACGCCAACGCCAGCACCGAGGCGCTCACCGCCGCCAGCGCC
>URNG01000116.1 GCA_900549295.1 uncultured Rhodocyclaceae bacterium | reverse complement strand
TTCTGCATTTCCCGGCCGAAGGGGCCAGCGAAGCCGAGGCCGCCGCCCTTGCCGCAGCAGCGGCGGAAGCTGCGGTAAACGCAGAAGCCAGCAGCGGCAGCGCCGAGGCCGAACGACTGGCCGCCGAGGCCGCCGCCAGCGCCAATGCGGGGGGCGAACAAAACGGCGCACTTGACGAAAACGGCGGCGAACGCGGTGACGATCGCGGCGATCAATCCGCCAGCAAAATCGGCGGCTCCGCCGCGAGCAGCGACGCGCAGGACGACAAAACCCTGCGCGCCCTGCTCGTTGACGCAAAAAAACTGTTCAAGCAGGTTGCCGACCTGCTGAAAGCCAAGATGCTCGATTTCGACAAGGAAGCCAAAAAAATCTTCGAGGACATCGACCGCTCCCTGCGCAAGCTCGACGACTCCCTGCGCGGCGGCGAAAGCCCGCTGTACTCGGCTCTCGGCGAATTGTCACTGGGCGGGGCTGACGGTGGCGAAACAGCCAGCAGCGGCGTCAGCATCGACGTCAGCGCCTGAGGGAAACCGCAGCACCGCCCCGACACCTGCGGCCAGAATGAAAAAGCTGAATGAAAAAACCCCGGCCATGCCGGGGTTTTCCGATTTGCTCCGATTCGCGCCGCCTTCCTGCGCAAGCGCCTCTGGGCAGCGAAGGGATGGCTTACTGCCCTACCTTCAGCCGTCCGCCTTTACCCAGGCCGCCCTTGACTTCCTGCGCCTTGTAGTTGCGCAGCGAGATCACCATGTTGTTGTAGGCATCGACGAAAGCAGCAACGGTGGCCTTGCCTTCGGGCGTGCGCGAGAAACCGCCCAGACCGCCTGCTGCGCTGCCGCCGAAGGCTCCCAGGGCGGCACCGAAATTGGTGGAGGTGGCGTTGCCTTCGGAGATGGAGATCTGCACCCCCGAGCGGATGTCGAACATGCTCAGTGTCACGACCGAAACCCGGCTCTGCATGGCCCCACCGACGACGGCACCGACGCCGCCGAGCAGGCCGCCCAGACCGGCGGCCAACTGGCCGGTGGCATCGTTGTCGATGATGATGGACGGCTCCATATAGTAATCGGCGGCGACACGCTGGCCCTTCTGCTGCTTGGAACCGGCGCGGAATTCGCCCGAATTGCGCTGCTTGTCGGTAATGGCGCTGATCCTGCTTTCCGTGCGGTTATTGCCGACCGAAGTAATGACGAAGCAGTTCGATTGCTGCACCGCCAAGCGGATCAGCGGCTCGATAGTGGTGATCTTGGTGGCGGCCCCGAAGCTCGCATACCACTCCTTGCCACGGCCATCGTCCACGGCCAGCGTGCCCAGGGTTTCATCACAGCGTTCAAGGCTGCTGTTGGCGTTCACACTGCTGGCACCACCGGCAGCGCCGGTTGCCGCCGTGGGACTGTTGCCGGTGGAGATGCTGCCGCCAGAGCCGGGCGTCACGCAGCCAGTCAGCGCCAGAGAAACAGTCAGCACGGACAGGGAGAGGGAAGTCTTGGACATGGAGGTTGGTCTTTCTTTATAAGGTTGGAAAAAAATGAATCAGGCAGGGCGCGGGGGCGGGGGTTCAGCGCAGATACCAGCCGGATGGCGCCCAGATCCAGTAATAAGGATAACCGCGATACCAGGCTCCCCAGGATTTGCGCTGCTCTTCACGGATGCGGTAAAGCTGCTGTTCGTTCTGTTTGGCGCTCTGCGCTTCGGCCAGCAGTTTGCGGGCATCCTTGTGGTTCGCGGCAGCGGCGCGGCTCAACCAGGCTTCGGCCTCGCCGGGATCGGAACCCATCTCCTCGAAACCCAGCAGATACAGGCGGCCCAGCGCGTATTGCGCCTCGGTGTGGCCCTGGTCGCCCGCCTTGCGCATCCATTCGATGGCCTGATAGCTGTCACGGGTCACACCGTCGCCGCGCAGCAGGCGCAGCCCCAGGTCATAAGCCGCCCTGGGATCGCGCTCGGCGAGATCGGTCAGGGCTTGCAGGCGGCGCTCGGCCTCAGGATCGCCCGCTTCGCCCTGGAAGGTGGCCGTATTGCGCGGCACATCGGCACATTGATTGCCGCTGCACAGACGGACGTTCTCCTGCCGGGGCGCAAGCTGTTCGGCGGGCGTCTGCGCACAAGCAGCGGCCAGCAGGCTGGTCAGAATTGCCGCCAGCGGCAGCGTGACGCACGGATTCACGGTTTTGCGCATTGCGTATCTTTCTCAATGACAAAGAATTTCGGCATTGTATCGGGAATAGTCCAGACAGACCATCATCATGGAACAGTTTTTCCACATTTCCCCTCACACTGGCAGAGCACCGCGATCCACCACCCGGCGCAGGACGAAGCTGGTGTGCACCCCGGTCACGCCGGGAATGCGCGTGATCTTGTTGAGCAGGAGCTGCTGGTAATCGTCCATATCGCGCACCACGACCTTCAACTGGTAATCCGACTGCTGGCCGGTGATGAGCAGGCATTCCAGCACCTCGGGAATGTCGGCAATGGCCGACTCCAGGCTGGCGAAGCGTTCCGGCGTGTGCTGATCCATCGAGATGCCGATCAGGGCCATCAGGCTCAGGCCCAGTTTCCGGGCGTCCAGCACGGCCCGGTAGCCGGCGATGATGCCGGCTTCTTCCAGCGCCCGCACCCGGCGCAGGCAGGGCGAAGGCGACAGGCCGATGCGCTCGGCCAGATCCTGATTGCTGATGCGCCCGTCCGCCTGCAGGGCGGCAAGGATTTCCCGGTCGTAGCGGTCAATATCAAGTTTATTTTCCATTTTCGCAAATACCCGCAATTTAATTTCAAAACAGGCGCAAACGATGCCACAAAACGCAAGCACCTGCCACGTCTTTTTCCTTAATATTTCGCCATCGAAAACGTTTCTTGGAGCATCGCCATGCCGCAGGCACAGCACAACAAATCGAGCAAAAAATACAGCGCCTTTCCGCAGGTTCAATTAACTGACCGCCAGTGGCCGGGCAGAACCATCACCAAAGCGCCGATCTGGATGACCACCGACTTGCGCGACGGCAACCAGGCCTTGTTCGAGCCGATGAACATGCAGAAGAAGATGGAGATGTTCGCCACCTTGTGCCGCATCGGCTTCAAGGAAATCGAAATCGCCTTCCCCTCGGCTTCGGAGACTGAATTCAATTTCGTGCGCGGCTTGATCGAAGGCGGCCACATTCCGGACGACGTGACCATCGAAGTGCTCACCCAGGCGCGCGAGCATTTGATCCGCCGCACCTTCGAGTCGCTCAAGGGCGCGCGCCGGGCCATCGTCCACATCTACAACGCCACCTGCCCGGCCTTCCGCGATTTCGTGTTCGGCATGAGCAAGGCTGAAGTGGTCAAGATGGCGGTCGATGCGGTGCATCTCATCCGCCAGTTGGCCGCAGAAATGCCGGAAACCGAGATCGTGCTCGAATACAGCCCGGAGTTGTTCACCGCCACCGAACTCGACTTCGCCAAGGAAGTCTGCGACGCCGTTACCGCCGCCTGGGGCGCGACGCCCGAGCGCAAGGTGATCCTCAACCTCCCGGCCACGGTGGAAGTCGCCACGCCCAATGTGTACGCCGACCAGATCGAATGGATGCACCGCAAGCTCGAACGCCGCGACAGCGTGCTCATCAGTGTGCATCCGCACAACGACCGTGGCACCGCCATCGCCGCCGCCGAACTCGGCTTGATGGCCGGGGCCGACCGCGTCGAAGGCTGCCTCTTCGGCAACGGCGAGCGCACCGGCAACGTCGATCTCGTCACCCTGGCCTTGAACCTCCACACCCAGGGCATTGATCCGCAGCTCGATTTCTCGGACATCAACAGCGTCGCCCGCGTTTATGAACACTGCACCCAGCTCCCCATCCATCCGCGCCATCCTTACGCGGGGGATCTCGTATTCACGGCTTTTTCCGGCTCCCACCAGGACGCCATCAAAAAGGGGTTTGCCGCTCAAAAGGCGGATGAGAACTGGGCAGTGCCCTACTTGCCGATCGACCCGGCGGACGTGGGCCGCAGCTACGATTCCATCATCCGGGTGAATAGCCAGTCCGGCAAGGGCGGCATTTCCTACATCATGGAAAACGACCACGGCATCGTCATGCCGCGCCGCTTGCAGGTGGAATTCTCCGGCGTCGTGCAGCGCCACGCCGACAGCCACGGCGGTGAAATCGGGGCGGAAGCGATCTGGCAACTGTTCGCTGACACCTATCTCAACGCCAGCACGCCCGTGCGTTACCGCGAGCATCACCTGTTCGAGGAAAACGGCCAGCAGGCGATCCGCCTCAGCGTGGACATCGACGGCAAAGCCCACACCTTGAACGGCGTCGGCAACGGCCCCATCAACGCCGCCATGCACGCCCTCGCCAGCGCCGGCCTGCAAGCCCAGGTGCGCAGCTATGAAGAACGTTCCATGATTCCCGCCGGCGACGACGGCAACGCCAGCGCCGTCGCCTTCATCGAAATGGCCGCCTCCGGCCAGGGCGAGTGCTACGGCGCCGGCATCGACAGCAATATCGTCACGGCGTCGATCAAAGCCTTGGTCAGCGGGATCAACCGCCTGAGCGCGGCGGAGTAAGCCAGGAGAGGGTGGGTCCGGGTCCATGCCCCGGACCTGCTGCCGCACCTGCCTGGATCATGGCCCCTGGCCTACAACGACACCAGCCGACACAGGCCGGCACAGGCAGCCGCTGACCGCACGACACAGGCTGGCGCTTTACTCCGACGTCGCCCCGGCCACGAACACGAACTTGCCGTTCTGCATCCGGAAAATGCCCTCGAACTCGCCCATGCCGCCTTCCGGTTCGCCGTCGATGCGGCCCCAGGATTCGCAGGTTTGCGATTCGGTGGCGTACATCTTCTTGCCCATCTTGACGATGTAAGCGCCGGACGGCACGCGGTACACCTCGACCTGGGTGTTTTCCGTTCCCGCGCCGAGCGAATGCCGCCGGGTGCAGACGGGCATGCGCGACACCACCACGTAGTAATTGACCTTCTTGTCCCAGGGAACGGGCTGCTCGCGCACCACCGACAAGGTGTGTTCGCGGCTGCCGTCGATCGACCACGCCGCCTGATCGTCGACGCAGGCGGTCAGCAATGGCAGGGCGAGCAAGGCGGGCAGGGCGGCGGATAAACGGCGGGGGCGCGTGGCGTTCATGGTGGTGTCTCCTCGGCGTGCTTTCAGTCCAGCTTCCAGGACAGGGTTTCACCGGCGCGCAGCGGCACGATGTCGTCCCCGGTCAGATAAGGATAACTTGCCGGCACCGCCCAGTCGGTTTTCCTGAGCGTGATCTGCGCCGTATTGCGCGGCAGGCCGTACCAGTCGGCCCCGTGAAAACTGGCGAAGCCTTCCAGCTTGTCGAGCGCGCCGGCCTGCTCGAAGGCTTCGGCATACAGTTCGAGCGCCGCGTAGGCGGTATAGCAGCCGGCGCAGCCGCAAGAGGACTCCTTGGCGCTGCGGGCGTGCGGCGCGGAATCGGTGCCGAGGAAGAATTTCGGGTTGCCGGAAATTGCCGCCGCGATCAGCGCCTGCCGGTGCGTTTCGCGCTTCAGGACCGGCAGGCAGTACCAGTGCGGGCGCACGCCGCCCTGGAAGATGGCGTTGCGGTTGTAGAGCAGGTGATGCGCGGTGATGGTGGCCGCCACGCTGGCGGGCGCGGCCGTGACGAATTCGGCGGCGTCGCGCGTCGTGATGTGCTCCATCACCACTTTCAGCTTCGGGAAACGTTGCGTCAGCGGCAGCAATACGGTGTCGATGAAGGCCTTTTCCCGGTCGAACAGATCGATCGCCGGATCGGTCACTTCGCCATGCACCAGCAGCGGCAGGCCGCGGCGCTCCATTTCGGCGAGCGCCGGCCAGGCTTTTTCGATGGCGGTCAGGCCGGCGTCGGAATTGGTCGTCGCCCCCGCCGGATAGAGCTTCACCGCATGCACGAAACCGCTGGCCGCCGCCCTGGCGATTTCCTCGGCGGGCGTGTTGTCGGTGAGATAGAGCGTCATCAGCGGCGTGAAATCGAGGCCGGCCGGCAGCGCCGCGAGAATCCGCTCGCGGTAAGCCTGCGCCTGAACCACGGTGGTCACTGGCGGTTTCAGATTGGGCATGACGATGGCCCGGGCGAACTGCCGCGCGGTATGCGGCAGCACGGCGGCCAGGGCCGCGTCGTCGCGCAGGTGCAGATGCCAGTCGTCCGGGCGGGTGAGCGTGAGTTGCATGGAGTTCTCCGAAAACATGGCCGGATTTTAGATGAAGTCGGGGCCGGCACGCTGCAAGCCGGGCAAACGACCAGAGCAATCACTCGTATGCCAGCGCTTTCCACGCGTCGAAAAAACCCACCGTCGAGACGCCAAGGCAAAGCCGAAAAAGGAGCAAGGCATGGATTTTCTTGGCGAAAGCTTCGCGCCTTTGCGCCTCGGCGGTGAAGATTTTTCATATTCATACGATTGCTTTAAGCAAACGATACGCACGGAAACGGCAGCCGCGCAGGCACTCGACACCTGCGGATTTCCCCGCTATAGTTTCATTATACGAATCAACATTTCGTATCGTGAAACGACAAGAGCAAAACTGTGCTTTACCGTAACGCCTAAAGTGTCGGATAAAGCGTTAAAGTTGTCTGGCCTACCCGGCACGACAGAATCAAAACCAATGTAGGAGACGAATCATGGCCGACCAGCCGCATAACCCGCCTGCCGACAACGATCCGCAGGAAACCCAAGAATGGATGGACGCCCTGGGCGGCGTGCTTGCCAACGAAGGCGCCACGCGGGCGCACTTCCTGATCGAGAAGCTGATCGCCCAGGCGCGCGAGGAAGGCATCGACCTGCCCTATTCCGCCAACACCGAATACATCAACACGATTCCGGTCGAGCAGCAGCCGAAATATCCGGGCAATCCCGATCTCGAAATCAACATCCACAACTACGTGCGCTGGAACGCCATGGCGATGGTGGTGCGCGCCAACAAGCACACCAACGTCGGCGGCCACATCGCCTCCTTCGCTTCCGCCGCCGTGCTCTACGACGTCGGCCTCACCCACTTCTGGCATGCGCCTTCCGAAAAACACGATGGCGACCTGATCTTCTTCCAGGGCCATTCGGTGCCCGGCATCTACGCCCGCGCCTTCCTCCTTGGCCGGCTGAGCGAGGCGCAGATGGACAGCTTCCGCCAGGAAACCGGCGGCAACGGCATTTCTTCCTATCCGCACCCCTGGCTGATGCCGGATTTCTGGCAGTTCCCCACCGTGTCGATGGGCCTGGGGCCGATTCAGGCCATTTACCAGGCCCGCTTCATGAAGTACCTCGCCTCGCGCAACCTGATCGACGCCGAAAAGGCCAGCCAGCGCAAGGTCTGGGCCTTCCTCGGCGACGGCGAAACCGACGAGGTCGAATCGCTCGGCGCCATCGGCATGGCCGGACGCGAAAAGCTCGACAACCTGATCTTCGTCATCAACTGCAACCTGCAACGCCTGGACGGCCCGGTGCGCGGCAACGGCAAGATCATCCAGGAACTTGAATCGGAATTCCGTGGCGCAGGCTGGAACGTCATCAAGCTGATCTGGGGCACCCACTGGGACGCCCTCTTCGCCCGCGACAAGAAAGGCATCCTGAAAAAACGCATGATGGAATGCGTCGACGGCGAGTACCAGACCTTCAAGGCCAAGGACGGCGCTTACGTGCGCGAGCATTTCTTCAACACGCCGGAATTGAAGGCACTGGTCGCCGACTGGACGGATTCCCAGATCTGGCGTCTGAACCGGGGCGGCCACGACATCTTTAAGATTTTCTCCGCCTACAAGTCCGCCATCGAACATCAGGGCGCGCCCACCCTCATCCTCGCCAAGACCATCAAGGGCTACGGCATGGGCGGCGCGGGCGAAGCGATGAACATCTCGCACCAGCAGAAGAAGATGGACCGCGAGCAGATCAAGTTCTTCCGCGACCGCTTCCTGCTGCCGATCACCGACGAGCAGATCGACGAAATTCCCTACCTGAAATTCGCCGAGGATTCGCCGGAACACAAATACATGCAGGAACATCGCGCCGCGCTCGGCGGTTATCTGCCGCAACGCCGCCGCCGCGCCGAACCGCTGCCGGTGCCAGCGCTGGAAACCTTCGCGGCGCTCCTGAAGGCCTCCGGCGAAGGGCGCGAGCTGTCCACCACGATGGCCATCGTGCGCATCATGAACATGCTGCTGAAGGACAAGCAGATCGGTCGCCGCGTCGTCCCCATCGTGCCGGACGAATCGCGCACCTTCGGCATGGAAGGCATGTTCCGCGCCGTCGGCATCTGGAACCAGCAAGGCCAGAACTACGTGCCGGAAGACCATGACCAGCTCATGTTCTACAAGGAAACCAAGGACGGTCAGGTGCTCCAGGAAGGCATCAACGAGGCCGGCGCAATGAGCGACTGGATCGCCGCCGCCACCGCCTACTCGGTGCACAACGTGCAGATGATCCCCTTCTACATCTGCTACTCCATGTTCGGCCTGCAACGCACCATGGATCTGGTGTGGGCGGCCGGCGACCAGCGTTGCCGCGGCTTCCTGATCGGCGGCACGGCCGGGCGCACGACCCTGAACGGCGAAGGCTTGCAGCACGAGGACGGGCACAGCCTGATCCTCTCCAATCTGGTGCCCAACTGCATTTCCTACGACCCGACCTTCCAGTACGAAGTCGCCGTCATCGTCCAGGACGGCATGCGCCGCATGTTCGCCGAACAGGAGGACGTGTTCTACTACCTGACGGTGATGAACGAAAACTACGAGCACCCGGACATGCCGGCCAACGCCGAAGCCGATATCCTCAAGGGGATGTACCGCTTCAAAGAAGGCGGCGCGGGCGACTTGCGCGTGCAGTTGCTCGGCTCCGGCACCATCTTCCGCGAGGTCATCGCCGCCGCCGAACTGCTCCGGCAGGATTGGGGCGTCGAGGCCGACATCTGGGGCTGTCCGAGCTTCAACGAACTGGCCCGCGACGGCCAGGACGCCGCCCGCTGGAACCTGCTGCATCCGCTGGAGGAACCGCGCCTGGCGCACGTCGAGCAGAAGCTCGCAGGCACGAACGGCCCGGTGATCGCCGCGACCGACTACGTCAAGCTGTTCGCCGAGCAGATCCGCCCCTTCGTCCAGGGTCGCTACGTCACGCTCGGCACCGACGGCTTCGGCCGCTCCGACACCCGCGAGGCGCTGCGCCACCATTTCGAGGTGGATCGCCACTGGGTGACGCTGGCGGCGCTGAAAGCGCTGGCCGACGACGGCAGGATCGACCGCGAAAAGGTCGCCGCCGCGCTGCTCAAGTACAACCTGGATCCGGCCAAGCCGAATCCGCTGTCGGTCTAAGGGAGGCGTGCCATGAGCCAACTGATTGAAGTCAAGGTGCCGGACATCGGCGATTTCTCCGAGGTGCCGGTGATCGAGCTGTACGTCAAGGTGGGCGACAGCATCCAGGTCGACGACGCCATCGCCACGCTGGAATCCGACAAGGCCACGATGGATGTGCCATCGACCGTTGCCGGCACGGTGAAGGAAGTGCTGGTGCAACTCGGCTCCAAGGTCAGCGAGGGTGCGGTGCTGATTAAAGTGGAAGGCGGCGCGAGCGCCGCCGCGCAGGTGGAAACCCCTGCGTCGGCCCCGGCGACGGCACCGACTGCCGCCCCTGCGGCAGCGCCTGCTTCTGCTCCCGCGGCGGGCGGCGTGGTCGAGGTCAAGATGCCGGACATCGGCGACTTTTCCGACGTGCCGGTGATCGAGCTGTACGTCAAGGCCGGCGACACGATCAAGGTCGACGACGCCATCGCCACGCTGGAATCCGACAAAGCCACGATGGACGTGCCGTCGACCGTCGCCGGCACGGTGAAGGAAGTGCTGGTGCAACTGGGTTCCAAAGTCAGCGAGGGAACGGTGCTGATCAAAGTGGAAGGCGGCGCGAGCGCCGCTGTAACCGCGGGCGCTCCGGCCC
>URNG01000115.1 GCA_900549295.1 uncultured Rhodocyclaceae bacterium | reverse complement strand
CTGCCGGCATGCCCCCCCTCCACCCCCCCGGCCAGTCCGCCCGTGGCGGGCAGGCAGCGGCCTCCGAAGCCGCGCTGGTCGGCTATGCGCTGATCCAGCCGCAGCATCTGCCCTCGCTGCTGCGCACCATGCAGGGGCGCAGCAGCGAACTGGCGCTGGATGAGGCGCAGCGCAAGGCGCTGGTCGAACTGGTGCTGGCCGCCCGCGCCCAGCGCACGCCCTTGCTCGAAGAAGCGCGCAAGCTGGAAAGCGAGATCGGCGCTGCCGCGCTGGCCGGCGAAACACGCGCCGCGCTGGCCACGCGCCTCGACCGCCTGCAACAGGTGAAACGTGAGGCGAGCGAAATCGAAATCGACAGCAGCAACCGCGTCCGCGCCCTGCTCACGCCGGAACAGTACGCCAGCCTGCTGAAGATCGAGGAAGCCGCCCGCGCCCCCGATCTGGCGGCGAAGCTGCGCGGCAGCGAGCAGGCGGCGGCAGTGCAACTGCGCCTGATCGACGCTGCCCGCTACGGGGAATCCTGGGCCGCCACGGCGGAAATCTTCCGCGCACGCATCAGCGCCGACGCATGGGCACGCGCCGCCAGCGCCGCCCGTGAGCCGCTCGGCACGCTCAAGACGCGCCAGCTGCGCACGCTGACCCACAGCACGACACTGCCCGACGCACCGGCAGGCGATTACGCCACCCTCGTTTACGACAGCGAATTCGCCAACGGCGGCACCAGCAAAACCGCCACTGAAACCGTCATCGTCGCCCGCGCGGACGACGGCATCTGGCGGTTGGCCGGTTACTTCGTCAAATGAACGGCAGATAAAACAAACCCCTCGTCACCCATTCCCAAATTTTTCACAGGAGCCATTGATGTCCAATCTCGTCGAAATGACCATGTACCAAATCTCGCAGCTTTTCCTGCTGCCCACGCTGGCGCTGATCGCCGCGCTGTTCCTCTACGCCTTCTGGGTGCTCGGTGAATTCCTCGTCCTCGCCATGCGCCGCAAAAGCGGCAAGGGCCGCCCGCTGCTGGCGCATTTCATCCGCCACCCCAAGCTCTCCGACGACGAACTCGACGTCTTCGCCCACAAGCTGCTGGAAAACCAGCGCATCGCCAGCCGCGTGACGCCCATGCTCGGCCTGGTCGCCACCATGATCCCGATGGGGCCGGCGCTGAAATCGCTCTCCGACGGCAACCTCGCCGACGTCTCGCACAACCTGACCATCGCCTTCTCGGCGGTGATCCTGGCCCTGATCGCCGCTTCCATCACCTACTGGGCGGTCAACGTGCGCCGCCGCTGGCTGGCCGAGGAAATCCTGGAAATCCAGGCGCTGCGCGGAGCAAACGCATGAGCCTGAAACTGCTGCACGAACCGGAAACCGAAGACCCGATCCTGTCGGTGGTCAACCTGATCGACATCTTCCTGGTCATCATCGCCGCCCTGCTCATCACCGTGGCGCAGAACCCGCTCATCAACCCCTTCAACAAGCAGGACGTGACGGTCATTACCGACCCCGGCAAGCCGACCATGGAAGTGCTCATCAAGAAGGGCGAGAAGATCGAGAAATACAAGGCCAGCGGCGAAATCGGCAGCGGCGACGGCGAAAAGGCCGGCGTCGCCTACCGCATGAAGGACGGCTCGATGGTCTATGTGCCGGAAGCCGGGGAGACAGCAGAAACGCCCGCCGGTAATTAAAGTCAGCAACTAAAATCGGCAGCTTTGAACGCAGCGCCCCAGACCGGGGCGCTGCCCGCAAGGAGAAACCATGTTCCGCACCTGGATCACCCTGGTCAGCCTGCTCGGTGCCATCGGCGTCGCGCTGGCCGCCTGGAGCACACACGGCCTCGCCAGCTTCATTCCCGCCGAGCAACTGCCGCTCGCCGCCGAACGCGCCCGCGCCGCCAGCCTGCACCACATGCTGCACACCCTGGCGCTGTTCGGCATCGCCCTCTGGGCGCGGCAGGCGCCGTCGCGCTGGCTGAACCTGGCCGGCCTGCTGTTCGTGACGGGCATCGTCTGCTTCTCCGGCGGCATCTACACCTTGCGCATCTTCGCCGGCATCCACAGCGGCCCGCTCATCAACATCGTTCCCTTCGGCGGCTTCTGCCTGATCTTCGGCTGGCTGGCGCTCGGCGTGGCGGGGTGGAAAAGCCGCTGAAACCGGGCCGCTGGTACAAAACCATTGATGAATTCCACGTAAACATGGACCGCAACAGCCTGAGCGCCTCCGCCCGCACCGATCCGCTTGGCGACCTCTACGCCAGCCATCACGGCTGGCTGTTCGGCTGGCTGCGGCGCAAGCTGGGCTGCCCACAGCACGCCGCCGACGTTGCGCAAGATACTTTCCTGCGTATTCTCGGCTCACGCGATGCGCTGCACTCGATCTGCGAACCACGCGCCTGGCTCACCACCACCGCCAACCGCCTGATGATCGACCAAGCCCGTCGCCGGAGCATCGAGCAGACCTGGCTGGCCGAATTGGCCGCTGCCACCGACCCGCAGACAGGCTTTCCTTCACCGGAAGAAACCCTGATTGCCGTACAGGCGCTCGACCAGATCGCCCTCGCTCTCAGCCAAGCGCCCCCCAAGGCGGGCGAAGCTTTTCTCCTCCACTACCTGGATGGCCTGACGCACGCTGAAATCGCGCTGCGCCTCGATGTCAGCACCCGCATGGTGCGCAAATATCTGGTCCGCTGCCTGACGGCCTGCGCACTCATCGAACACATATGAACGATTGCCTCCCCTGCGATGCCGAAACGCTGGCAGAAACCGCCGCCGACTGGATCGTGCGCCTCTCCGCCGACGACCCAGAAGAACGCCGCCAGGCAGAAGCCGGTTTCACTGCCTGGAAAAATACCGACCCACGCCACGCTGCAGCTGCAGCCAGCCTGGAACACCTGATCGGCCAACTCGATGGCATCCGCCGTAACGGCAACCAGACCCCCGCCCGCCGTACACTGGTAACGGTCGGCAGCCCCCCGCCGCGCTCGCGCAAACTGCCTGCTCGCCGCCTCGGAGCCACCCTGCTGCTCGCCGTCGGGCTCCTGCTGCCTGCCTGGTCGTTGATCCAGCAAATGCCGCCCAGCGCCCTGCTCGCCGACATCCGCACCGGGCGCGGTGAATGGATGACACACACCCTCGACGACGGCAGCCATGTTTCACTGAGCGGAACAAGCGCCGTCACGCTCGATTTCAGCGCCAACCGGCGCACCGTCAAACTGCTTCACGGCGACATCCTCGTCGACGTCGCCCCGGACGCTGCTCGCCCCTTCGTCGTCGAAACCGAACACGGCAGCATCCGCGCCCTGGGTACTCGCTTCCTCGTCCGTCACCGGGACAACGCCACCGAACTCAACATGCTCGAATCACGCGTCGAAGTCCGCGCCAGCAACGCGGCCGAGGCCAGCACCCCACCCCGTATCGTCGCTGCCGGCCAGACCTTGCGCTTCGGCCCCGGCCTGCCCCTCCAGCCGCAAGACGACGACCCGGCCCTGCTCGAAGAAGCCTGGAAACACCGCCAGCTCGTCGTCCACGACCAGCCGCTGACCACGGTGCTCGACGAACTCGCCCGGCATCACCCCGGCATCATCCACTACGACCGCAGCGCCATCATCGGCAAGCACGTCTCCGCCGTGCTGCCGCTCACCGACACCGAACGCGCCCTGCAATTGCTCGCCAACAACTTTCCCGACTTGCGCATCCGAACGCTGACCCCGTATTGGGTCAGCGTGGATACTCAGCCGGGACAGTGATTCTTTCGGTAACTCAACGTCTCAAGACCGTTGTGTTGTGAATTGACGAAACGAGGTCGAGTTCGCAAACCAACCGCTCGCTGGCAGCGGCCATGCGTTCCCCGGTTTCGGCCTGCCGGTGGTTTTCATGCCGCTTTGTCTGTCGCTCGGCGTTTGGCAGAGCATCTTCCTTCCGTGGCCTGCCGCATTGTTTCAGGCGAGGCGGCAGGCCGGGCGGTTCAAGGGGAAAACACCTCTCCTTCGCCTCTGCGAATTATTTTTTTCAGAATCCGGTTCCGCTTTTGCTCTCTCGTCCGTCAACGCCAGTGAAAGACGAGGTTGGGCAGCCAAGCAGTCATCATTGCACCCGCAGTAGCCAGTTCCGCTCGTTCCCGCCCGCAAGGGCTTCTCAACAGACGGAATCGCAAATAATGACTAACAGATACCCCCCCCGCATAACCGCTCTGCGGCCGCAGATCAGGCCGCTCGCCTTCTTCACCCACATGGCGCTCGCCACCGGCCTCGTCATGGCCCTGCCGACTCCGGTTCACGCCCAGGCCAGCCGCCATTACGACATCCCCGCCGGGCCGCTCGACGCTACCTTGAACCGCTTTGCCCTGCAAGCCGGCATCGCCCTGGTAATCGATGCCGAGAAGCTGAAAGGTCTGCGCAGCGCGGGATTGCAAGGCGATTACGACGTCGATACCGGTTTCGTGGCACTGCTGCGCAACACCGGCTACAACGTGGCGCGCACCCCGTCGGGTTACATCCTGGTCGAAGCGCCAAAAAGCGCCGCCACCCCGATAGCAAGCACGGGGGAAGCTCAACTCCCCGCCCTCGTCGTCACCGACATGCGCGAGCCGATGGGGACGACCGTAATCGACCGCAAGCACATCGAAACCCAGGCCGCCGGCAACGGCGACATCACCAGCCTGCTCAAGATTCATCCGAACGTGCAGTTCAACAACACCCAGTTGAGCAGCAAGTCCCCCGGCGAAATCAGCCCGGCCAACATCAGCATCAACGGTGCCAAGTATTACCAGAACGCCTTCATCGTCGATGGCATGAACATGAACAACGACATCGACCCGGCCCAGACCAACCCCAATCTGGCCGACTACGTTCCCGGCAACAGCCAGGGGATGGCCCTGGACACCGATCTGCTCGAAAGCATCGTCGTCTACGACAGCAACGTTCCCGCAGCCTATGGCCGCTTCAACGGCGGCGTCATCGAAGCCAACACTCGCAAGCCGAAAAAAGAATTCAGCGGCAAGATTTCTTACCAGGCCACCAAATCGTCATGGACGCGCTATCACATCGACGAACGGCAAAAGGAAAATTTCGAGTATGCGGCGGATTACTGGGATCAGCCGGAGTTTGACAAATTCATCGTGCGCGGCACCCTGGAGGGCCATTTGACCGAGAATTTCGGCCTGATCGCCAACTTCAGCCAGAAACGCTCGACCATCCCGACCAGCTTCTACTCAAGCAACAACATCGCCACCAATGGCTGGATAAAAGA
Organism: uncultured Rhodocyclaceae bacterium; assembly: GCA_900549295.1. Classification (GTDB taxonomy): domain Bacteria; phylum Pseudomonadota; class Gammaproteobacteria; order Burkholderiales; family Rhodocyclaceae; genus Azonexus. The sequence continues at coordinate 4,758 of URNG01000115.1, read as the reverse complement.
GGAGCAGAAACGGGAAATCGACAATTACTTCATCAAGGCCGTCTGGCAACCGGTCAGTCGGCTGACGCTGGAATCTAGCCTGAGTTCCGCCCCCGAAGAAAACACCTATTACCGCACCAATACCGCTGACGGCGCATTCACCGTCAAAAACGGCGGCACCCAGTTCAACCTCAAGGCGCTTTGGGATGGCGATCTGGCCAAGGTCGAACACAATCTCTCCTATGGTCAGCTCGAACAATCCCGCGATTCCGAAGCCGCGCAGTGGTACACGTGGCGCAAATCGACCAGCAAACCCTGGGGGCCTGGAAGCGGCACCAGCGCCAGCAGTATCGAAGGCGGTACTGGCGACCTCGACCAATTGCAGAAAACCTGGTCGTACCGCCTGAACGCCGACTGGAAGGCGTTCACCCTGCTCGGTACCACCCACCGCGTACAAAGCGGTCTGGAAATTTCTTCGCAATACGTGCACTGGGATCGGCCAGCCGACAACAGTACCTACATCATCAGCACTACTGCCGGCAACCCGTGGACAAACACCTGTATCAACAGCAGCGGTGCCGTCGTTGAAGCATGTTCGATCGGCACCACGGTCAACGGCCAACCCGGCCAGTATCTCAATCAACGTTCCCGCTCGTCCAAAGGCAAGTTCGACTTCACCACGACCCAGTGGGCCGCCTGGGTACAGGACGAAATCGAGATCGACCGCCTGACCCTGCGCCCAGGCGTGCGCGTCGATAGCGACAACTACATGGACAAGACCACCTGGGCACCCCGCATGGCTGCGACATACGACGTCTTCGCCAACCAGAACACCGTCCTGACTGCCGGTGCCAACCGCTACTATGGCCGCAATATCACCAACTGGCGTCTTTCGGACAACATCAATCGCCTGAAATTCACGGAACGCCGGGCAAACCTGGACGCTCCCTGGGTAGCCGTCTCGCAAGCGAACGATCTCAGCAAGTTTGACCAGCTCGACATTCCCTACGACGACGAACTCATGCTGGGCATCAGCCAGCGCTGGCGCGGTGCCCAGTTCGATCTGAAATACGTCAACCGCAAGGGCCGCGATCAGATCATGGAAGTTCAGGGGCAAGCGATTGGTCAACCATCGACCGACCCGACGCTGTCCAATACCTACACCACCTGGACCAACGGCGGCAAAAGCGAAACCGACATCGTCACACTGACGGTAACGCCATTGCAGGCAATCGAAGCGCTGGGTACCCGCACGACCGGGCAACTGGTTCTCGACTGGACGAAGAGCAAGCGATCAGCCCCCGACTATCTCCGTCCAAGCACCAACGAACACGAACTGCACTTCCAGAATCCGTGGATTCAGTACGACGGTGAAGTCATCCGCTATGCCAACCGCCCGGCCAGCAATTACAACCGCCCGTGGACGCTGCGTTTGTCGACCATCACCGAGATTCCGCAATGGAACCTGACGTGGAGCAACTTCCTGCGCTATCGGGCCGCTTACTCCAAGATTGCCCAAACCAAATCGGCTACCACCTCTGGTGTATTCCATAATGGCCAGCAAATTGCCGTTTGGGAAAAACGCAAGTTCAACAACGCGCTGACCTGGGATCTGCGTCTCGGCTGGGAATACCCGTTCGCCCGCAACCAGGCCATTTTCGTCAACGTCGACGTGTTCAACGTGCTCGACAAAAAATCAGTCGCCGATACCAGCAACGTCACCGCCACCGGCATCCCCACCTATGAAGTTGGCCGCCAGTTCTGGCTGGAGGTCGGCTACCGCTTCTGACAGCTTCAGTAACGTAAACGCCGGGGGAAACCCCGGCGTCTTCATTTTGGAACCACGATGAAATTCCTGCTCTCCGCCCTGCTCCTCACCGTGCCGCTGCTCGCTGGCGCATCCGCCAACGACTGCCGCCCGCCGCTCGACGGCAGCGATCCCGTCTGTCTGCGTCAGGTCTACAGCCGGCCACTCGCCCAGTGGCCCGCCCCGCAGGTCGAAGGCAAGGTGGCGTGGCGGGAGATGGCGGCGGTGGAAACGCCCAGCTTGCCGGAAGCCATTCCCTACCCGCTCCTCAAGCTCGGCATCCGGCTGTTCTTCGATCCGGCGCTGTCCGAATCCGGCAAGATCGCCTGCGCTTCCTGCCACCGCCGGGAACATGCCTACGCCGACACGCTGCCGGTGACGCCCGGCCATGAAGGCAAGGTCGGCAGGCGCAACGCCCCGGCACTGGTCGGCGTGGCGCACGCCACCAGCCTGTTCTGGGATGGCCGCTCGCCGAGCCTGGAACATCAGGCACTGGGGCCGATTGCCGATCCGGTCGAAATGGCGATGAATCTGGAAAAACTGCCCGCCAAGCTGGCGGCGATTCCCGGTTATGCCCAGGATTTCGCCGCCGCCTGGGGCAGCCCGGAAATCACGCTCGAACGCATCCAGGCCACGCTGGGCGCGTACCAGCGCACTTTCGTTGCGCAACGCACGGCTTTCGACGATTTTCTCGAAGGCCGCGGCGACGCACTCGACGACCAGCAACTGCTCGGCCTGCATCTGTTCCGCACCAAGGCGCGCTGCATGACCTGCCATTCCGGCCCGGCTTTGAGCGACAACGAATTCCACAATCTCGGCCTGACCTATTTCGGACGCAGCAAGTACGAGGATTTTGGCCGCTACGAAGTCACTGGCAAGAACGAGGATATGGGCAAGTTCCGCACGCCGACCCTGCGCAACGTCTCGCACAGCGGCCCGTGGATGCACAACGGCTTGTTTCCCATGCTGCGCGGCATCATCAACTCGTACAATGCCGGCATGTTCCGCCCCAAACCAACCAACGCGCAACAGGCCGCCGACCCGCGCTTTCCCGTCACTTCGCCGCTGGTCAAGCCGCTCGATCTCGACGCACGCGAAAAGCAGGCGCTGGAAGCCTTCCTGAAAGTGCTCTGAGATGTCCGCTCACACCCGCCTCACCCTGTTTCTGATCGCGCTGCTGCCCGCGCTGTGTTCAGCCGCAGCCCAGGCCGCGCCTCAGCCCGAAGCGGCGGCGGGCGGCTTCGCGTCCTATCGCCTCGCCAACGGTTTCCGCGTCATTCTCGCGCCGTATCCGAATGCGGCCACGGCGCGTGTCGAACTGCTGGTCAAGGTCGGCAGCAAGCAGGAAGGCTACGGCGAAACCGGCATGGCCCATCTGCTCGAACACATGCTGTTCAAGGGCGCGGGCGCGCGCGCCGACCTCAAGCGCGAACTGACGGCGCTGGGCGCGACCTGGAACGGCACCACCAGCACCGAGCGCACCAATTATTTCGCCACGGTCAGCGCCGATCCCGAGCGCGTCGATGCGCTGATCCGCCTCGAAGCCGACCGTTTCCTGCGCCCCGCCTTCACCGCCGACGATCTCGCCAGCGAAATGAGCGTCGTGCGCAACGAACTCGAACGCGCCGACAACGACGCGGGCAGCCTGCTGGCGCGCGCGCTGCAGCGGCAGCGGTTTTTCTGGCACGGTTATGGCCGCCCGACGCTCGGCGCGCGCAGCGACATCGAAAACGCCCCGTTCGCCGCGCTGCGCGCCTTCCACCGGCGCTACTACCGCCCCGACAACGCCGCCCTGATCGTCTCCGGAAAAATCGACCCGGCGCGCGTCCTGGCGCTGGCCGCAGCGCAGTTCGGCGCGGCCGCCAACCCGCCCGAGCCGCGCCCGCGCACCTGGACGCGCGAGGACGCCGGCAGCGTGCCGGGCCGCGCCGAGATCCACCGCGAAAGCGGCGTCACCGGCGCGCTCCTCTCCTGGCTGCTGCCCGCCGCCAGCGACCGCCAGACGCTGGCCCTCGGCTTGGCCATGCCGGCCCTGTGCTCGACAAGCTGGGGGCTGCTGCACAAAACCCTGGTCGAGGAACGCAAGCTGGCGCTGGACGTGTCCTGCGGCGTCCAGCCGGGCGGCGAATACGCCCAGATGGCGGCCAGCGCCTCAGCGGACAAAGAGGGCGACGCCGCCGCGCTGGCGCAGGAAGTGCGCGCCGTCGTCCAGCAGTTCGCCCGCCAGGGGCTGACCGAGGAGCAACTCAAACGCGTGCGCCGCAACCGCCTGCAGCAGTTCGACCGCGCCCTCGCCTCGCACGAGGCCACCGCGGCGCGCCTGTCCGCCGCCGAAGTGGCCGGCGACTGGCGGCTGCTGTTCCACGAGCGCGATGAAATCGCCGCGCTGACGCTGGATGAAACTAACGCCGCGCTGCGCCACTGGCTGCTCGACGTCGTCCCCGCCCAAGCTTTGCTGCACCACGCGCCACCGCCGCGCACGCCGCAACCGGCGGCATTCGATGCTGCCGCCCTGGTTGCCGACAAGACCTGGCCGGCAACGACGCCCGCCGTCGATCCGCTGCCCGCGACGACCGAGGAACTCGCCGCCGCCGTGGTCAGCGTGCCGCTCGCCGATCCCTCGGCGCAGGCCTTGCTGATTTCGCGCCGGACGCAGAACGGCAAGGCGACCCTGGTGATCGCCAACGATTACGGCAACATCGACAGCCTGCGCAGCCGCCTGAGCGCCTGTTCCCTGGCCGATTCGCTGCTCGCCGAAGGCGGCGGCGGACTGGATCGCGACGCGCTGACGCGCGAACTGGAAGCGCTCGAAGCCAGCACCCGTTTCGGCCTGGGCCGGATCGTCCTGCAAGCGCCGCCCGAACACCTGGCCCGCGCCCTGGAACATATCGTCGCCGTGCGCCTGAACCCGGCCCTGCCGGCGGCGGCCTTCGAGCGGCTGAAGGCGGCGGCCATCGTCACCAAGCGCATCA
>URNG01000114.1 GCA_900549295.1 uncultured Rhodocyclaceae bacterium | reverse complement strand
ATCCGCCGGTACCCCCCGCCCCGAACAAGGCCGGCGCCGCCGGAGCCAATTGACACCCACACCCTGCGCCTGACCGTCACCGAAGGCAAATACCATCAGGTCAAGCGCATGATCGCCGCTGTCGGCAACCGGGTCGAAGCCCTGCACCGGGAAAGATTCGCCGGTCTGGCGCTGCCCGCCGATCTGCCGGCCGGCCACTGGCGCTGGCTGACGCCGGAAGCGCTGGCGCAAGCGGGGCAGGCCGAATGACCCTGACCGAAATGCGCTACATCGTGGCTCTGGCGCGCGAGCGCCATTTCGGGCGCGCCGCCGAAGCCTGCCACGTCAGCCAGCCGACGCTTTCGGTGGCCCTGAAAAAAGTCGAAGGCCAGGTCGGGGCGGCGCTGTTCGAGCGCACCGCCAGCGAAGTGCGCATCACCACCCTGGGGGAACGCGTGGTCGAACAAGCCCAGCGCGTGCTGGCCGAGGCCGTCAAACTCGACGAAATCGCGCTGACTTCCGGCGATCCCCTGAGCGGGCAACTGCGCGTCGGCATCATCTACACCATCGCGCCCTACCTGCTGCCGCAACTGATTCCGGCCCTCTCGCGGCAGGCGCCGAACATGCCGCTGTTCATCAAGGAAGATTTCACGGCCAATCTGGTGCCGGCGCTGAAGGCCGGCGAACTTGACGTCATCGTCATCGCCTTGCCCTTCGTGGAAACGGGTCTGGTGGCGCAGCCCGTGTATGAGGAGGCGTTCCGCGTCGTCGTGCCCGCCGCCCATCCCTGGGGCGAGCGTCAGGAGGTCGCGGCCGACGAACTGGACGGCGAGCATCTGCTCCTGCTCGGCCACGGCAACTGCTTCCGCGATCAGGTGCTGGAATCCTGCCCCCGCCTGAGCGCCCCGGACGCGCTGGAACACGCGCTGGAAGGCAGTTCGCTGGAAACCATCCGCTACATGGTGGCGAGCGGCGCGGGCATCGCGGTCATGCCCAGTTCCGCGGCCGACCCCCTGATCGGCCGCGAGCCGATGGTGCGCGTCCTACCCTTTGCCGCGCCTGCTCCGGCGCGTACCGTCGGCCTGGTCTGGCGCATTACCTATCCGCGCACCCCGGCCATCGACGCCGTGCGCGCCGCCCTGCTGGCCTGCCATCTGCCGGGCAGCACCGCCTGCCGCTGATCATTTGCCGCTGGCCAAGGCCAGGGAACGCTGCCCGCCCGGCCAGACGATCTTGCGCGAAGCATGCGCCGAAGGCGCTTCGATCCAGCGGTAAAACGCCGACGCCACGCCGATGCTGCCGATGAACGCGGCCAGCAGCCCCAGACTGGCGAGTTCCGGCGAAGTCCACCCCAGATGCGACCACAGCGCGGCAACGAATACCAGCACCGGAAAATGCACCAGGAACAGGCTGTAGGAAATCTTCCCTAGCCAGAGCACGGCTGGATGCCGCGGCCAGCGCGCGGCAAAGCCGCTGTTCAGCGACCAGAACAGGAGGAAACCCACCACCATCGCCACGCCCAGACGCCAGCGCCATTCGACCAGCATCGCCAGGACGAAGAGCGCCTGATAGGCCAGGAATTCGAGCTTGCGCCCCTGCCGGATGCCACGCCAGACGACCACGCCCATGTAGAAATAGGGGAAGAAATACACCGCCCACACATCCCAGCCGGCGGTGCGGTTGGCGTAAAACAGCGAGAACACCGCCAGTCCCCACCCGGCAATCCCGACGACGTCGATCCGCCGCCCCAGGCCACTGTCGCGCAGGCAGAGCAGCAGCGCGAACAGAATGCACAACTGGATGTTGATGCAGACGAACCACAGGCCGGCGGACAGCGCCTCGTAGCCGAGGATGTCTTGCAGGAAGAACAGGTGGGCGATGAACTGCGGCCAGGTCACCGTGCCGCCGAGCACGCTTTCCGGCACCCAGTTGCGGGCGAAGGCATAGACCGGCAACACCAGCGCGATCACCGCCAGATAAGGCAGGCCGAGCCGGCAGTAGCGGCGCAGCAGGAAGAGGAGCAGGCCGCTGACCCGCCAGCTGCGCGCCGCCAGCGTATGCGCCAGAACGAAGCCGCCGAGCACGAAAAACACCTGCGTCGAGCGCGCATGCACCTCGAACCAGGTCAGCACGCCGCCGAGCAAAGGGCGCGCCCATTCGTTCAGGGGCGGATAGAGCGCGAAGTGATGCCAGACGATGACGACCGCCGCAACGGCGCGCAGCGCCACGATGAAATTGAACTGCTGGTTTTGCGTTCTGGCGGCGATGGTATCTGCCGCCGCGGGGGAAGCCGGTTTCGTCTGCAATGCGATCACCATAAAAACTTACGCCCCCGAGCAAATCCGAGGGCGTAATCAGAAGCGGCCGATTATATGACGATTCAGGCGATTTTTCCGTTCGGATACATCCCGTTACGTTCGCCGGACAAAAAGTTTCAATCCGCTTTCTTCGCCTTGGCGGGCGCTTTCTTGGCGGCGGGGGTTTTCTTCTCGAACTCGAATCCGACCTTGCCGGCCTCGATCACCAGATACGCCGAAAACTTGCGCCGGGTGCGGTTGGAGATGAACTCCTTGAGCAGATCGGTCTTGCCCGTCGCCAGCATCTTCTGCATCTGACTGCGCTCGATCGGCTGTTGCAGGATGATCTTGCCGGAACGGAAATCGCAGCTTTTTTCGCTACCGACGGCTTTTTCGCAGACGTAGGACTTGTCGTTGTCGTACACGCCCGCGCCGCACTTGGGACAGTTGCCCAGGCTTTCCTGACCGGAGAAATCGACCGGCTCACTGCTCTCCTCGTTCGCCCGATCCTGACCGAAATCGAATTCCGGCAGCTTGTCGGCGTTCAGCTTGATGGCGGCGGCGAAGCTGCGTCCCATCTTGTTGCGGAAGCCGGTGAGCGGGCCGACCTGGCCCTCGCGCAGCAGGGTTTCCACTTCCGCCGGTTCGTACTGGCGGCCGGCGACGATCTTCCACAGCGCGTAGTCGCAGCCGCTGCACTGGAATTTCTTGTAGGTTTCGCGAATCTGGCCGCCGCACTTGGGACAAGGCTCGGTAAGCACGCCGAAATCGCCAGGGATGGTGTCGTTGTCGTAACTCTTGGCGCGCTCGACCAGATGCCGGGTCATTTCGGCGATTTCGCGCATGAATTCGGTGCGGGTGAATTCACCTTTTTCGATGCGTCCGAGCTTCCATTCCCAGTCGCCGGTCAGTTCGGGTTGAGTCAATTCACGGATGCCCAAACCGGTGAGCAGCGTCATCAGGTTGAACGCCTTGGCGGTGGGGATCAGCTCGCGGCCTTCGCGCAGCATGTATTGCTCGCCGATCAGGTTTTCGATGATCTGGGCGCGCGTCGCCGGCGTGCCGAGGCCACGCCCGGCCATCGCCGCCTTCAGTTCCTCGTCATCCACCATCTTGCCGGCACCTTCCATGGCCGACAGCAGGGTGGCTTCCGAGTAGCGCGGCGGCGGCTTGGTCTGGCTGGCCTTGACCGTGACTTCCTCGGTTTGCACCCTTTCATCCTTGGCGACGGCGACCAAATTGCCTTCATCGCCGCTCTGGCCTTCCTTGCCGTGCACCGCCAGCCAGCCCGGATTGACCAGCACCTTGCCCTCGGTCTTGAAGGGGTGGCCTTCGACGCGGGTGATACGGGTGGTCACCAGGTATTCGGCGGCCGGGAAGAACACCGACAGGAAGCGGCGGACGACGAAGTCGTAGAGCTTTTGCTCGGCTTCGTTGAGATTCTTCGGTGCATGCGGCGTGGGGATGATGGCGAAGTGATCGCTCACCTTCGCGTTATTGAAGATGCGCTTGTTCGGCAGCACCCAGTTGCGCGCCAGAACCTGATGCGCAAACGGCGCGTAGCGGGCGAGCAGCACTTCATCGTGACCCTTGCCGGCGCCTTCGCCGGTGAGTACCCGCATCGTTTCCTTGACCGTGGCGATGTAGTCTTCCGGCAGGCAGCGCGAATCGGTCCGCGGGTAAGTCAGCACCTTGTGCTTTTCGTAGAGCGCCTGCGCCAGACCGAGCGTGGTCTTGGCGGAAAAACCGAAGCGGGCGTTGGCTTCACGCTGCAGGCTGGTCAGGTCGAACAGCAAGGGCGACAGGCGGGTTTCCGGCTTGGCTTCCTCGCTGACGACGCCGGGCTTGCCGGCGGTTGCCGCCTTGATCGCCTCGGCGCGCGCGACTTCCCACAGCCGGTCGGCGCGGGCGTGCTCGTCGTCCTGCTTGCCCTTGAAGGCTTCGTCGATCCACCTGCCGGTGTAGCTGCCGGCTTGCGCGGCAAATTCGGCTTCCACTTCCCAGTAATCGCGCGGCTTGAAATCGCGGATTTTCTTTTCGCGCTCGACGACGATGGCCAGCGTCGGCGTCTGCACGCGGCCCACCGTGGTCAGGTGGAAGCCGCCGGTCTTGGAGTTGAAGGCGGTCATTGCCCGGGTGCCGTTGATGCCGACCAGCCAGTCGGACTCGGAACGGCAGACGGCGGCATCGGCCAGACCCTGCATTTCGCCGCCGGGACGCAGGCGCGCAAAACCGTCGCGGATCGCCTGCGGCGTCATCGACTGCAGCCACAGCCGCTGCACCGGTTTGCCGGCCTTGGCGTGCTGGGCGATGTAGTTGAAGATCAGTTCCCCCTCGCGCCCCGCGTCGCAGGCGTTGATGAGGCCATCGACGTCCTTGCGCTTGATGAGCTTGTTCACCACGCGCAGGCGGGCGGCGCTTTTTTCGATGGGATTCAGCGCGAAATGCGGCGGAATCACCGGCAGATGGGCAAACGACCACTTGCCGCGCTTGACTTCAAACTCTTCCGGACAGGCGAGTTCGAGCAAATGGCCGACCGCCGAAGACAGCACGTAGTTTTCGGATTCGAAATAGTCGTCGTGTTTGGTAAACCCGCCCAGCGCCTTGGCAATATCGCTGGCGACAGAGGGTTTTTCGGCAATGATCAGTTTTTTGCTCATGGGGTCGCCCTGTAAGGTGCCGGGGATGATAAGTGGGGCTTTGGGCGCTTGCAAGGGGCGCAGCAGGGAGCAGGTGCGTGGGCCGCCGGATTTACGCTGCGGCGATTCAGCCCAGGCGCTGATAACGGTTTCCGGGCAGCGGCGCGATCTGGCCGCTCAATTCGAGATCGAGCAAGCCCGCCAGGAGCGCTTCCGTCGTCTGCCCGCTGCGCGCCACCAGATCATCCAGGCCGACCGGATCATGCCCGAGCAGGGCCAGGAGGGAAGAATCGCTCGCGCTTTCCGGCGCGGAAACCACTGCTCCGACACTTGGGGCGGCTGCCGCGGGTGCGGCGAAACCCAGCACCGGGTGCAGTTCTTCTTCGATATGCCCGGCCGTTTCCACCAGCTTGGCGCCTTCGCGAATCAGGCGATGGCATCCACGCGCCTGCGGCGCATGGATGGAGCCCGGAATGGCGAACACCTCGCGCCCCAGATCGCCTGCCAGACGCGCCGTGATGAGCGAACCGCTCTCTACCGCTGCTTCCACCACTAGCACGCCGCGAGAAAGGCCGGCGATGATGCGGTTGCGGCGCGGAAAGTTGCCGGCAATTGCCGGCGTGCCCAGAGGGAATTCCGAAACGATCGCCCCTTGCGCGGCAATACGCCGCGCCAATTCATGATTCCGGGCCGGATAGACGCGGTCGATGCCGGTTCCGATGATGGCCAGCGTAGCGCCGCCGGCTTTCAGCGCGCCCTGATGCGCGGCGGTATCGACCCCCAGCGCCATGCCGGAAACGATGCACCAGCCGCGCGCGGCAAGCGCCGCAGAGAATTCCTCGGCATTGCGCAACCCCTGCGGTGTCGCATTGCGGCTGCCGACCACACCCAGGCAATGCCGGTTCAGATGCGCGACATCGCCCAGCACGTACATGACGGAAGGCGGGTCGGGCGTATCGAGCAGCATTTGCGGGTAGTCCGCATCAGCCAGGGTCAGAATACGGTGCTCCGGCGCTTCGGCCCAGGCCAGGGCGCGCTCGATGGCCGCTTGCGGCGGCTCGGCCAGCAATTGATTGGCCCGCTGCCCGATGATCGCATGCAGATCGCTCGCGCTGCTGGCGAAAATCGCTTCCGGTAAACCAAAAGCGGCGAGCAGCCGTCTCTGGCTCTCGCCGCCGATACCCGGCGTCAGGGTCAGCCGCAACCAGCCGGCCAGCCCTGGATCGGGTTTCACGGGTTTTGCACTCCGTCGCCGATCACGACCGATTTCGAACCTTCCACGATCAAGGCGTAAGCGATACGCTCGAAAGAGCGGAAAACGAAGGCCAGACCGTAACGTTCATCCGGAATATCCGTCGTCAGGCGCTTTACGTCGTCATCCATATAGGCAGCAGTGCGTTTGCGGTAGAGGGCGATCACATGGCCGTTTTCCAGACCATCGGCCTCGCCGCGATTGATGGTGATGATGGAGCCCGGACCACCGGTGCTGATGGCACCGTAGATGGACATGATCTGACCACGGATCTCCTTTTCCGGCGCGCGGGGCACGTAGGCCAGGATGGTGGGCGGCGGCGCCGGTTTCAGCCAGTCGCCGTAGTGGATGTCTTCCTTGGCCAGCGTCACGGTCAGGGTTGCCGGCTCGCCCGGGCGGGTGAGTTTGGCGTTACCCAGGAAGTGCGCCTCGTGACCAAGCACCTCTTTGGTTTCCGGGTCGGTGAGCGGTTTGCCCGGACGGAAGACGTGCCAGTAAATCACGTCGCTGCCTTCGATACCCTTGGCGTACGCCAGATCGCCACCACCGATCAGCACCCGGTCTTCTTCCGTTGCCACGATGCGCGGTGCGGTTTTTTCCTCGCCCGCTTCGATGATGAGCGGCTGCGACAGGAAGGGCTCGATCACATTGGGCGGAATGCTGGGAATGCTCTGGGCAATCACCTCTTCATAGACCTTGGGCTGCGGCTTGCCCTGCCCGATCACTGGCTTGCCCAGGCGCAGGCGCGGGCTGCCGTCGGACAGGTCGAGCCAGACGATGTCGCCCGGATAGATCAGGTGCGGGTTCTTGATCTGATCCTTGTTCAGACGCCAGATCTCCGGCCAGCGCCAGGGTTTTTGCAGGAATTTCCCGGAAATGTCCCACAAGGTGTCGCCCTTGACGACGACGTGACGGTCGGGCGGATTATCGACCAGTTCCAGCGGCGCCGCGGCACTCGCCAATGTGACTGTCGCCGCCAGGAAGAGGCCGGATATAATGCTGCGGATCATGAGTGATTCCTTTGCGGTTAAGCGAAACGCTCAGGGGCGGTGGTCATGATATGTACACGATGTACGATGCATGCTGCCCGTGAGCGTGTTTCGAATCTCGAAAATCACTTTAGATTCTGCATGTAATCCTTTCTGCAAGCAAGCTTTTATTCCTGTCTGACATGGCCCTGTTACCCATTTTGCGTTTCCCCGATCCACGCCTGCAGAAAATCGCGCGCCCCGTGGAAAAAATTGACGACAGCATCCGCCGGCTCGCTGCCGACATGGCCGAAACCATGTATGAAGCGCCCGGCATCGGCCTCGCGGCAACCCAGGTCGATGTGCATCAGCGCGTGGTGGTGATCGACATTTCAGAAGAGCGCAACGATCTGCGCGTGTTCATCAACCCCGAGATCCTGAACTGCGACGGCCTGGCCATCGGCGAAGAAGGCTGCCTCTCGGTGCCGGGCATCTACGATAAGGTGGAGCGCGCCGAGCGGGTGGTGGTGCGTTATCTCGATCCCGACGGCCAGATGCAACGCCTGGAAGCCGACGGTCTGCTCGCCGTGTGCATCCAGCACGAAATCGACCACCTGAACGGCAAGGTTTTCGTCGACCACCTGTCGCAGCTGAAACAGACTCGCATCCGCACCAAGCTCGCCAAACAGGCGCGGGTCACTGCCTGAGCCCCCGCATGCGACTGATCTTTGCCGGCACCCCGGAATTCGCCGCCCAGGCCCTGAGCGCCCTCATCGCCGCCGGCCACGACATTCCCCTCGTCCTCACCCAGCCGGATCGCCCCGCCGGGCGCGGCATGACGCTGCAAGCCTCAGCCGTCAAGCAGGTGGCGCTCGCCCACGGCATCGAGGTGTTCCAGCCGGACAGCCTGAAAACCCCCGAGGTACAGGCCCGCCTTGCCGCCATCGAGGCCGAGGTCATGGTGGTGGCGGCTTACGGCCTGCTCCTGCCGCAAGCGGTGCTCGATCTGCCGCGTTTCGGCTGCCTCAACATCCACGCCTCACTGCTGCCGCGCTGGCGCGGTGCGGCACCCATCCAGCGGGCGCTGCTCGCCGGCGACAGCGCAAGCGGCGTCTGCATCATGCAGATGGAAGCCGGTCTGGATACCGGCCCCGTATTGCTGCGCGAAACCGTTCCCATCGCTGCCGGCGAAACCACGGCCAGCCTGCACGACAAACTCGCGCAGAGCGGTGCCCGGCTCATCGTTGCCACCCTGGAACGTCTGCCCCTGCCGGCAGAAAAACAGCCTGACGCGGGCGTCACCTACGCCCACAAGATCGACAAGGCCGAAGCGCTGATCGACTGGCAGAACGACGCTGCGGCAATCGGGCGCCAGATTCGCGCCTTCAATCCGTTTCCCGGCGCACAAACCACCTTTGCCGGGCAGCGCATCAAGATCTGGGCCGCGCGGCCCGCCCCGGATGCCAACCCGAACAACGCGCAGCCGGGCGAGATTCTTGCCATCGAGCGCGACGCCATCGTCGTCGCCTGCGCTCAGGCGGCGCTCGCCCTGACTGAATTGCAGAAAGCTGGCGGCAAACGCCTGCCCGCACGCGAATTTCTCGCAGGCCATCCCTTGCAGCCCGGCGACAGGCTGGGCGAAGCTGGATAGCGGCCCGGATACAACGCAAACACACGCCCGGAAAACAGGCGTATTCAGCAGACAGGCCGTACGCCGCGTGTTTCACGTGAAACGCAAACCGCGTCGAGCAGCGCGCCGAGGCGATAACCGGCTGCCGCCAGACGTTCATCGGCGATGCGCTGGCTGTCCGCCACAAAGCGTTCGCTCAGGATGAAACTGACGCTGCCCAGGGTCGCTGGATAGGCTTGCGGCAAGAGCCGCTGACTTTCCTGCATCCAGCTTTGCGGCGTCCCCGTTGCGGTCTGTGCCGGGACGCGCAATTGCGCTGCGGCACGCCGCAGTTTCTTGCCCCGCAAGCCGCTGGGGCCGGGCAAATCATCCCAGTAAACATGCAGCTTGACGAAAGGCTGGCGCGGATTGTCCGGGTTTTCCACCAGCACGCCATTGCCGCCGCGATCTTCGCTGTAGCCCGTGTGCAAGGGCTGATGCACGTCACCCACCAGATGCGCGAGCCAGGGCAGCGCCCAGGCCAGTTCGGCGGCATCCTGGCTGCTTTCCAGAATGGCCGCGAGGCGGACGATCTGCGTATCGATCTGCCCGCCGCGCCGCCGACCCTGGCGGTCGATATTCACGTAATGCCAGTCGGCATGCGCGGACATGTCGGGGAAACCCGGCAGGGGCGCAGCATTGGCACCGGAAGCACGAAAGCGCACATCGTGGCGGATGCCATCGGCCCAGGTCGATGCCTCGGCAAACAGGAGCGCGGCATCGTCGGCCCCTGCTTTTTCCCGCCAGCGCCGGGTATCCGGATGCCGCAGCAGCAGATCTCGCACGAAATTACGGGTTTTCGGCTGCATCCCGTCCCAGGCCAGCAGGGCGGCCAGACGATGGCCAGCGGCATTCCAGGCGTGCGTCGGCCCGCTCAGGCAAAGAAATATGAGAAGGAAAAACAGGGGGCGCATGGCGGCATTATGCCTCGTGCGATAATCGTCACCATGTCGCACGCCACCGCCTCTGCTCGTCTGCCTGCCCGCCTGCCCCCTGCCTCGCTCGCCCACGCTCTCTGGCAGGCAGCCGGTCTGGTGGCCCGCGTCATGGCCGGACACAGTCTGGCGGACAACGCGCTGCAACGCATTCCCGCCGCCGCCCGCCCAGCCGTGCAGGATCTGGTGTACACGACGCTGCGCGCCTACGGACGCGGCGATTTCCTGCTCACGCAACTGCTCGACCGCCCCTTGCAGCAGCCTGCCGTGCATGCCCTGCTGCTGGTCGCCTTGCAGCGGCTGGAGCA
>URNG01000113.1 GCA_900549295.1 uncultured Rhodocyclaceae bacterium | reverse complement strand
GACCGGGGCCAGCCCGGCGGCGACGGCGGCGGCCGAGCCGCCGGAGGAGCCGCCGGCGACGCGGCTGGTGTCCCAGGGGTTTTTCACCGCGCCGAAATACGAGGTTTCGTTCGACGAACCCATCGCGAACTCGTCCATATTGACGCGCCCGAGAGAAACCATGCCGGCTTCGGCGTGCAGTTTGCGGATCACCGTGGCGTCGTAGGGGGCGACGAAATCGGCGAGCATCTTCGAGCCGCAGGTGGTGCGCCAGCCTTCGGCGCAGAACAGGTCCTTGTGGGCGATGGGCAGGCCAGTGAGCGGCCCGGCGCTGCCGGCGGCAAGGCGGGCATCGGCGGCGCGCGCCTGCGCCAGCGTCTTGTCGCGGTCGACGGTGATGAAGGCGTTGAGCGTGGGGTTCAGGCGCTCGATGCGATCGAGGTAGTGCGTCGCCAGCTCGACGCTGGACGCCTTCTTTTCGGCCAGCGCCCGCGCCAGTTCGGTGAGGGTGGCAAAGGTGGCGGAATGGTTCATTCGATCACCTTCGGCACCAGATAAAGACCGGCCTCGGTTTCCGGAGCGACCGCCTGATAGGCGGCGCGCCGGTCGGTCTCGCTGACCGCGTCGGCGCGCAGGCGCTGGGAAACGTCCTGGGCGTGGGCCATGGGTTCGATGCCGGTGGTGTCGACCGCCTGCATCCGGGCAATCAGCCCGAAAATTTCGCTGAGCTGGGCGCTGGCCGTGGCGGCCTCCGTGTCGCTGATTTCCAGGCGGGCGAGCCGGGCAATCCGCTGAACCTGTTCCGATGAAAGCTGCATGAAATGTAAAAGCCGGAAAAAGCGGGTTTTGCGGTGCACAAAACCGGATGAAGGAAAGTTTTATAAGGTATCATAAAAGCTTTCCCTGCCGCACTGACCGTAGCGCAAAACGCGGAGCCTTAATTAGATGTTCGGTTTTCTCTCCAGATATTTTTCCAACGATCTCGCCATCGATCTCGGCACGGCCAACACCCTGATCTACGCCCAGAACCGATCGATCGTCCTCAATGAACCCTCGGTGGTCGCCATTCGCCTCGACGGTGGTCCCAATGCCAAGAAAATCATCCAGGCCGTCGGCAAGGAAGCCAAGGAGATGCTGGGCAAGGCACCGGGCAGCATCACCGTGATCCGGCCCATGAAGGATGGCGTGATCGCCGACTTCACCGTCACCGAGCAGATGCTCAAGCAGTTCATCAAGAAAACGCACGACTCCAAGCTGTTTTCGCCCAGCCCGCGCATCATCATCTGCGTGCCTTCCGGTTCCACCCAGGTCGAGCGCCGCGCCATCCGTGAGTCGGCGCTGGGCGCCGGGGCCAGTCAGGTGTATCTGATCGAGGAACCGATGGCGGCGGCCATCGGCGCGGGCCTGCCGGTGTCGGAAGCCACCGGTTCGATGGTGGTCGATATTGGCGGCGGCACCACCGAAGTCGGCGTGATTTCGCTCGGCGGCATGGTCTATGCCGGCTCGGTGCGCGTCGGCGGCGACAAGCTCGACGAGTCGATCAGCAATTACATCAGCCGCAACTACGGCATGATGATCGGCGAGAACACCGCCGAGAACATCAAGAAAACCATCGGCTCGGCGTTCCCCGGCGCCGAAGTCAAGGAAATGGAAGTCTCCGGCATCAACAAGGCCGAGGGCATTCCGCGCAAGTTCACGATTTCGTCGAACGAGATTCTCGAAGCCCTGACCGATCCGCTCAACCAGATCATTTCCGCCGTCAAGTCGGCTCTGGAAAAGACGCCGCCCGAACTGGGCGCCGACATCGCCGAAAAAGGCATGGTGCTGACCGGCGGCGGCGCGCTGCTGCGCGACCTCGATCGCTTGCTGATGGAAGAAACCGGCCTGCCGGTGATCGTCGCCGACGATCCGCTCACCTGCGTGGCGCGTGGCTGCGGCATGGCGCTGGAGAAAATCGACAAGCTCGGCAGCATTTTCGCTTCGGACTGAGCGCCGTTGCCGTTTCACTCTCTCTGCTGACTGATTCCGATGGCCGGCACCGATCATAACCCGCCGCCTTTCTTCAAAAGAGGGCCAGCACCGCTGGCCCTTTTGACGTTTTATCTGGCGCTTTCCCTGGCCCTGTTCGTGGTCGACCTGCGCCTGAAAAGCCTCGATCCGCTGCGGCAGGCGGTGGCGGTATTGACCGATCCGGTGCAGCGCATCGCGCAGACGCCGGGCAGCCTGGTCGATCACGCCAAGGATTATCTGCGCGGGCTGGACGATCTGCTCACCGAAAACGAGCAGCTGAAACAGACCCAGCTGCGTCTGGCACCGGATCTTGCGCGTCTGGAGCATCTGGAAATTGAAAATGCGCGCCTGCGCAAGCTGCTCTCGGTCAAGGAGCGGGAAAAAGCGCAGGGCGCGGTGGCGCAGATCATGTATACGGCGCGCGACCCGTTTTCGCATCGCATCGTGATCGACAAGGGGCAGCAAGCGGGCATCACGGCGGGGCAGCCAGCCATCGACGAAGCCGGTGTGGTCGGGCAGGTGACGCGGGTTTTTCCGTTTTCGGCGGAGATCACGCTCATCACCGACAAGGACCAGACGGTGCCGGTGCAGGTGGTGCGCAGCGGTCAACGCTCGGTCGTCTTCGGCCTCGGTGGCGGTCAACTCGAATTACGCTATCTGCCGGCCAACGCGGACATCAAGGAAGGCGACCTGCTGGTGACTTCGGGCCTGGATGGCATCTTTCTGCCGGGTTTCCCGGTGGCGCGGGTAAGCAGCATCGAGCGCGAGAATTCCTACGCCTTTGCCCGTATCCGTTGCGAGCCTTTGGCCGCCGTGGAAAATTTTGGCGAGGTCCTGGTGCTGGCCGCGCGCCAACCGCTGCCGCCGCGACCGCCCGAATCGGCGGGGCGTAGCGGTAATACGGGCGTGCCGGTGAAGGAGGAGAAGAAATAATGCAGCCCACGTTTACTTCCTCACGCATTCTGCTGCCGGCGCGCCGGGGTTTCATCCTGTTCAGCTTGGCGCTGGCCCTGGTGTTCAACTTTCTGCCCACGGCCCATTGGCCGGGCGTGCCGGACTGGCTGGCGCTGGTGCTGACGTTCTGGTGCATCCGTGAGCCACGCTACGCCGGCATGGGCTGGGCTTTCGTGCTTGGCCTGTGCATGGACGTGGCCGATGGCGCGGTGCTTGGGCAGCATGGGTTTGCCTATGTCCTGCTGGCTTACGTGGCGACCCGGCAGGCGCGGCGCATCCTCTGGTTTCCCTTGCTCCAGCAGGCTTTGCAGGTGTTGCCCATGCTCGTGGGGGCGCAGTGCATCCAGTTGCTGCTGCGCCTTCTGGCTGGGGCGGAATTTCCCGGCTGGGGCTTCCTGGTAGGCCCCGTGCTGGCGACCGCGCTCTGGGTGCCGCTCACCTATCTGCTCCTGCTGCCGCAGTACCAGCCGCTCGAGCACGATGCCAACCGGCCGCTGTAAGGCCCGTTCATGAACAGCTTTCACCATGCCGAACAGGATATCGACCGTTTCCGCCGGCGCATCCTCCTGAGCGGCGCGCTGGTTTTCCTGTTCTTTTGCCTGCTGTTTGCGCGTTTTTTCTATCTTCAGGTGTTGCGCCACGAGTACTACGCGACGCGCGCCGAAAGTAACCGCATTTCGCTCGCGCCGGTCATGCCCAATCGGGGCAATATCGTGGATCGCAACGGCGTGGTGCTGGCGCGCAATTATTCGGCCTTTACGCTGGAAATCGTGCCCTCGAAAACGACGGGGCTGGAAGAAACCATCGAGGGCCTGAGCGAGATCGTCGAAATCCAGTTGAAAGACCGGCGGCGCTTCAAGCGCCTGCTGGAGGAGTCGAGGAATTTCGAGTCCATTCCCATCCGCACCCGCCTCTCCGATGAAGAAGTGGCCCGTTTTGCCGCACACCGTTACCGTTTCCCCGGCGTCGAGGTGAAGGCGCGCCTGTTCCGGCAATACCCGGAAGGCGCGCTGGCGGCGCACGCCATTGGCTACATCAGCCGGATCAACGCGAAAGACAAGGAAAAGATCGAGGAAGACGAGCAGGAAGCCAATTACAAAGGCACCGAGCACATCGGCAAGACCGGGCTGGAAGCGCACTACGAATATGAATTGCACGGCATTCCCGGCTATGAGCAGGTCGAGGTCGATGCGGGCGGACGGGCCGTGCGGGTGCTGTCGCAGACCGCACCCTTGCCGGGCAACAATCTCACGCTGACGCTGGATGTCGGTCTGCAGCGGGTGGCCGAACAGGCTTTCGGCGCGCGGCGCGGCTCGCTGACGGCGATCGACCCGAGCAACGGCGCGGTGCTGGCCCTGGTGTCCTCGCCGGCCTTCGACCCCAATCTGTTCGTCGATGGCATTCGTTTCGACGACTGGGACGAACTCAACAACCATCCGGACAAGCCGCTGCTCAACCGCGCCATCTACAGCACCTATCCGCCCGGTTCCACCTTCAAGCCGCTGATGGCGCTGGGCGCGCTGACGACGGGCAAACGCACGCCCTATCAGGCGATCAACGATCCCGGCTACTTCAATTTCGGCAACCGGCGCTTCATGGACGACAAGGTTGGCGGACATGGGACGGTGGACATGCTGAAATCCATCGTGGTCTCCTGCAACACCTATTATTACGTGCTGGCCAACGACATGGGCATCGACAACATTGCCCGCTTCATGGGCGACCTGGGATTGGGGCGGCGAACCGAAATCGACATTCCGGGCGAGGCGAAAGGCATCCTGCCGTCGCCGGAGTGGAAGCAGCAGCGGTTCAAGAAGCGCGAGCAGCAGAAATGGTATTCCGGCGAAACCATTTCGGTCGGCATCGGCCAGGGTTACAACTCGTATTCCACGCTGCACATGGCGCACGCCTTGGCCAACGTGCTCAACTACGGGCGGGTGTTCCGTCCGCATCTGGTCAGCCGCATCACCAATCCGACGACCGGGGAAGAGCGGCTGATCGAGCAGGAGCCCGTCCGCCAGGTGCCCCTGAAGCGCGAGCACGTCGATTTCATCAAGCGCGCCATGGCCGGTGTCGTGCAGTCCGGCACCGGGGCGCGCGCCTTTGCCGATGCGCCATATACCTCGGGCGGCAAGACCGGGACGGCGCAGGTGTTCAGCCTGAAAAGCGGTCAGAAATACGTGGCGGGGCAGTTGCGCGAGCGCCTGCGCGACCACTCCTGGTACATCGCTTTCGCTCCGGTCGATGCGCCCAGGATCGTGGTGGCCGTGATGGTGGAAAACGGGGGCTTCGGTGCCCAATCTGCCGCGCCCATCGCGCGCCAGGTCTTTGATTATTATCTGGCCGGCCAGCCGCCCAATGGCCCCGCCGCCGAGGACGAGGCCGGGGAAGACGAAGGCGGCGAGCACGATCTGCTGGAGGAGCATGCGCATGAAGTGGATTAAGGCGCAGTGGCGGGAGACGCTTGCCCACCTCGATTTCCCGCTGCTCCTGATCGTCTGCGCGCTGAGCGGCATTGGTCTGGCGAGTGTTTACTCGGCAACCGCCAGCGATGGCTTCTGGAAACTGGACCGGCAGGTCATGAACATGCTGGGGGCGGCCGTGGTGATGCTGGCGGTTGCCCGCATTTCGCCGCAAACCATGATGCGCTACGCCGTGCCGCTCTATGTGCTGGGGGTGGTGCTGCTCGTTGCCGTGGCCTTGTTCGGGATCGTCGTGAACGGTTCGCGGCGCTGGATTTCCCTGATTTTCCTGCGCATCCAGCCGTCCGAGATCATGAAGGTGGTCATGCCGATGATGCTGGCCTGGTATTTTCAGAAACACGAATCCGTTCTGCGCGCCCGCCACTACGCCGTCGCCGCGCTGCTGCTGGCGGTGCCGGTCGTTTTCATCCTCAAGCAGCCGGATCTGGGGACATCGCTACTCATCGTCGGGGCCGGGTTCTTCGTGATCTTTTTTGCCGGCCTGCCGTGGAAAGTGATGTTTGCCCTGGGAGCCGCCGCCGGGGCAGCCCTGCCGGTGCTGTGGACGATGCTGCACGACTACCAGCGGCGGCGGGTGATGACCCTGATCGACCCGACCTCCGACCCGCTGGGCGCGGGCTATCACATCATCCAATCCACCATCGCCATCGGTTCCGGCGGCACCCTGGGCAAGGGCTGGCTGAAAGGCACGCAAACGCACCTCGAATTCATTCCGGAAAAACACACCGACTTCATTTTTGCGGTCTTTTCCGAGGAGTGGGGTCTGGTCGGCAACGGGGTGCTGCTGGTGCTGTTTACGCTCCTGATCGGTCGTGGCCTGATGATTTCCGCTGCCGCGCCGACCATGTTCTCGCGCCTGCTGGCGGGGGCCGTCACGCTGACCTTGTTCATCTACGCCTTCGTCAATATGGGCATGGTGTCCGGTATCCTGCCGGTGGTCGGCGTGCCCTTGCCCTTCATCAGCTACGGTGGCACCGCCCTGATTACCCTGATGCTGGGCATCGGCATCCTGATGAGCATACATACCCATCGCATGTTGGTGAAAAAATGAAAAGACATTTGCTACTCACGGCCAGCCTGGCAGTATTCCTCGCCGCATGCGGCAGCACTTCGGCGCCGCCTGCATCCTCCACGGCCGGCCCGAGCAGCCCGTCTGCCACGAGCAAACCGGCCCCTGGCAGTACCGGTAAGCGTTCTGGCGGCGGGGGCTATTACAAGGACGATGGCCCGGCGGACGAAATTCCCGCCAACCTCGATCAGGTGCCGGATGCGGTGCCGCGCTGGGAGCCGCTGCACAAGCCGGCGCTGCGCCCGTATGAGGTTTTTGGCACCCGCTACGTGCCCCATACCAGCATCCGGTCATACAAGGCGCGTGGCATTGCCAGTTGGTATGGCAAGAAATTCCATGGCCAGAAAACCTCCATCGGCGAGCCTTACGACATGTTCGCCATGACCGCCGCCCATCCGACGTTGGCGCTGCCTTCCTACGTGCGGGTGACGCGCCTCGATACCGGCAAAAGCGTGGTCGTGCGGGTGATCGACCGTGGCCCTTTCCACGCCAGCCGGGTGATCGATCTGTCCTATACCGCCGCGCACAAGCTGGACCTGATCCAGGGAGGTAGCGGCCAGGTGGAAGTGGAAGCCATCATTCCGGATGCCAGCCAGAGCACGACTTACGCCCAGATGGCACCGCCCGCCATGCCCATGGCGACAACTGCGGCCCCCGTGGTTGAAAACCGTCTGCTGCCGGGGGTTTATCTGCAACTGGGCGCCTTCGCCAATGCCGATAATGCCGACAACCTCAAGCGCCACCTGGAGCGCGAACTGGATTGGCTGAGCGAAGCCATGCACATCGTGCGTAATCCGCCGCTGCACCGCGTCCAGCTTGGGCCTTACGCCGACCGGCGCTCGGCAGAGGCGGTTGCGGCGCGCATCCAGCAGGCGCTGGGCTACAAGCCGGCGGTGGTGATACGCTGACTGGGCCAGCGGCGCTGGCCTGCAGGGCCGGTTTTCAGGGTAAATCGACCCAGGCGCTGACGATGTTGCCGCACCCGGCGTATTCCAGATGCGAGAAGCTGGTCGCGCGCGCCATGGCGATGCCACGGCCGTTGGCGTCGAAAGCGCGCTCCGGGTCGAAATCCAGAAAGTTGCTCCAGGCAAAGCCTGCGCCTTGGTCAACGATGCGAAACACCAAGTGGCCGGGGCGGCGTTCCAGCGTGATGATGGCCCGCCGATCGCGGTATTCCGGCAGGCCCAGGCGGCGGCAGATTTCGCCTTCCCAGCCGCCGTCCCATTTCAGGGCTGCTTTTTCTTCATAGGTGATGCCCAGATTGCCGTGTTCGATCGCGTTGACCATCAACTCCGACAAACCCGGCGCGACCCGGTCGGGCTCCGGGCAAAGCGCGGCCAGCATGGGCACGAGCGCGGAAACTTCTGCCAGCGTGGTGAATTGGTATTGCGCGCTGACGAGCAGTTTCTGCACTGCCTTCTGGCTGCTTTCCAGGCGCGCCGCGTGTTCGCGCAAGGCCGCCCGGGCGCTTCGGTCTTCCAGTGCGGCATGCACGATGGAGAGCAAGGCCGCCGCTGCCGCTGGTTTGGTCAGGTAGTAATGCACTCCGGCGGCCAAACCTTGACGGATTTCTTCCGGCGTGTCGGCTGCCGTCTGCATGATGATCGGCAAATCGGAAAAACGCGGCTGCGCGTGCAGGCGTTGCAGGAATGCCAGACCATCCAGCCCGGGCATGTTGCGATCGAGGATCAGCAGGGAAAAATCGCTGCCGGGCGCATTCAGGCGCTGCCAGGCCGCTTCTGCATTGGTGAATTTTTCCAGGCTGAACCCTTCGGGCTCCAGGCATTCTTCGGCCAGCAAGAGACAGAGCGGATCATCATCGACGACCAGGATGGGTTTTTTACGCATGGGGAAAAGATGGTCGAAAGGTTTTTTCAGCATCCTAGCATGGCTTTTCGTTTGATACGGATCAATGGCCGCAGGCGCTGGCTGGCTATACTCGCCTACTCCCCAACGTCCGACTTTCAGCACTCCGATGACGCCCACGCACGCACTGCCCGATCTTGTCTGCCCGGCCGGCAGCCTCCCCGCGCTGAAAACTGCGGTGGACCAAGGGGCTGACGCGGTTTATCTCGGTTTCAAGAACGACACCAACGCGCGCAATTTCGCGGGCCTGAACTTCGACCAGAAAAGCATGGCCGAGGGCATCCGCTATGCGCACGGCAAGGGCCGGGAAGTGCTGCTGGCCATCAATACCTTCGCCCAGGCAGGGCGGGTGGCGGACTGGCAGAAATCGGTCGATGCCGCCGTCGATCTGGGCGTCGATGCCATCATCCTCGCCGATGTCGGACTGCTCGATTACGCCGCCAACAAACACCCGCAGCAGCGCCTGCATCTTTCGGTGCAAGGCTCGGCCACCAGCTACGAAGCCATCAATTTCTGCCAGCGCGAATTCGGCGTGCGCCGCGCCGTCCTGCCGCGCGTGCTGACGCTGGCGCAGGTGGAGCACGTCATCAAGAACACTTCGGTGGAAATCGAGGTATTCGGTTTCGGCAGCCTGTGCGTGATGAACGAGGGGCGCTGCTGGCTCTCCTCCTACGCCTGCGGCGAATCGCCCAACACCGTCGGCGCCTGCTCGCCGGCCAAGTACGTCAAATGGGACAAGCAGCCCGGCCTGATGGAAACCCGCCTGAACGGCATTCTCATCGACCGTTTCAACGACGACGAGCCCGCTGGCTATCCGACCCTGTGCAAGGGCCGCTTCGACGTGCAGGGCGAAACCTATTACGCCCTGGAAGAACCGACCAGCCTCAACGTGCTGGAAATCCTGCCCGAAATTCTGAAAATCGGCGTGCGCGCGATCAAGATCGAAGGCCGTCAGCGCAGCCCCGCCTACGTCACCCAGGTCACCCGCACCCTGCGCGCGGCGCTGGACAGCCTGCGCGACGGCAACGAACGCTACCACGTCAAACCCGGCTGGCAGGCCGAACTGGCCAAGGTATCCGAAGGCAATCAGGCGACGCTCGGCGCCTACAACCGCCCGTGGCGCTGATTTTTGCGTGCAAAGTGAAAGGTGGAACGTGATGGCACGCCCGCACCCTTCTCTTTTCCCTCCTCTCCCTTTCCGCTCATGAAACTCTCTCTCGGCCCCCTCCTCTACTTCTGGCCCAAGGCCGAAGTGCTGGATTTTTACTCGGAAATCGCGGCCAATCCGGCGATCGACGTGATTTACGTCGGCGAAGTGGTCTGTTCCCGCCGTCAGCAACTGCGCACCACCGACTGGATCGGTCTGGCGCGCGATCTGACCGACGCCGGCAAGGAAGTGGTGATCTCGGCGCAGGCGCTGCTCGAATCGGAGAGCGATCTGAAAGCCCTGCGCCGCATCGTCGATGAAGCGGGCTGCAAAGTGGAAGCCAACGATCTCGGGGCGATCAATCTGGTTTCCGGCCAGCCCTTCGTGGCCGGGCCGCACCTGAACATCTACAACGAGGCGACGCTCGCCACCTTCGC
The DNA here is from genome assembly GCA_900549295.1 of uncultured Rhodocyclaceae bacterium. Classification (GTDB taxonomy): domain Bacteria; phylum Pseudomonadota; class Gammaproteobacteria; order Burkholderiales; family Rhodocyclaceae; genus Azonexus. Next base: position 140 of record URNG01000113.1, on the reverse strand, counting down.
CCGCTACGGCATGTGCCGCTGGGTGCCGCCGCTGGAAGCCGGGCGGGAGATGATCGCGCGCCTGCACCAGAGCCGACCGGCTGGCGTCGAAACCGAGGTATTCGCCTTCGGCAAGCTGCCGCTCGCCTTCGTCACCAACC
>URNG01000112.1 GCA_900549295.1 uncultured Rhodocyclaceae bacterium | reverse complement strand
CGAGAACGGCATGGACACGTTCTGGTTCCAGAACCGGACGGGCGACGCCAGCGCCTATGCCAGCGCCTACGCTTTCCTGATGCGCGCCGCCGGTGTGCCGACGCGGCTGGTCAGCGGCTTTCGCGGCGGCAAATTGATGGCGCTGACCGATTACGTCGTCGTCAAGCGCAGCCACGCCCACGCCTGGGTGGAAATCTGGGACGACCCAACCGGCTGGCGGCGTTTCGACCCGACCGATGCCGTCGCCCCCGAACGCTTCGCCAAACCGGCGGCCAAGCCGCAAGCCCGCCCGGCCGCTGCGGCGAGCCGCCAGATGGAAAACCCGGCAGCCCCGGCACGCCAGCCGTCCGGTTCACCGGGCCAGGCCGCCGCACCTGCGGAACAGCAGCCAGCACCGTCGTTCAAGGGCTTCAAGCTGCCCGACGTGGCCGGCTGGCTGGCGCGCTGGGTGCTGCGCCTGGATGCCGAGGCGCAGCAGCAGTTGCTCGGCGGCAGCAGCAGCGGCCCCCTGTGGGCCTGGCTGCTCGGACTGGCGATCCTGCTCGGCACGCTGGTGGCCGCCGTCATGGCGGGCCTCGCCCGCTGGCGCGAACGGCGCGAGCGGCCAGCGGCGCAGCGCGCCTGGGAGAAATCCCTGCATCTCCTCGCCCGGCACGGCTTCGCCAGCCGGCCCGGCGAATGTCCGAGCCAACTGGCCAAGCGCCTCGCCGACCAGCACCCGGCCTGGGCCGGGGCGCTGCAACGGCTGGCCCAGGCCTATACCGACTGGCGCTATGCCAGCGGCCGCGCCGATGCACCGGCGCGTGTCGCGCAAGCCGCCCGCCACCTGAACAACCTCATCCTGGCCGGCGTCGACCGCGCGCCGCCGCCTCGCTCCGCCCCGTGAAAGAAGAACCTGCCATGCCCCGACCGTTGCGCCACCTCTGCCTCACCCTGTTCTGCCTGTTTACCTGGATGTCCGGCGCTTTCGCCGCGGTCAACGGCAACGCGGTAATCGACACCATCATCGAGCGCGGCGAAGCGGCCATCGGGATTTACGACCCGGCACGGCCACTGGCAGCGGCCAGCGAATTTTCGGCGCTGTATTTCGATGTGTTCGAGGGATCAGGCATGGAACTCGACCTCGGGCTGAAAAGCGCCGCCCTGAAAAACGAGCTGGAAGTGCTGTTCGGCGCGCTCAACGGCAATGCCATGCGCGGCGTGGCGAAGCCAGAACTGCTGCAATCCTGGGCCCGGCTGCGCGACACGCTCGAAACGGCGCGCCCGCTCTATGCCGATGACAGCGCGGCGAGCGCCGCCGGCACCTTCGCCAAATCCTTCCTGATCCTCTTGCGCGAGGGCACCGAGGCGATGCTGGTGGTCGGCGCGCTGGCCGCCTACCTGCGCCGGGCCGGCGCGGCCGACCGCGTCTGGGTGATCTACGCCGGCGTCGCCGTGGCGATCCCGCTGTCGCTGCTCACCGGCTGGGCGATCATCACCGTGCTGGCCGCCATCGGCGCTTCGATGGCGGTGATCGAGGGCATCACCCTGCTGCTGGCCGCCGCCATGCTGTTCTACGTCAGTTTCTGGATGTTCTCCAAGCGCGAGGCAGAACGCTGGGAACAATGGGTGGCCGGGCAGATGGACAAGGCGCTCGGCAACGGTTCGCTGCTGGCGCTCGGACTGGCGGCCTGCCTCGCCGTGTACCGCGAAGGCGCGGAAACGGTGCTGTTCTATCAGGCGCTGGCCGTCTCCGCACCGGGCCAGACGGCAGCGCTGATCGGCGGTTTCGCCGCCGGCGCGGCGGCGCTCTGCGGACTCTACCTGCTGCTGCGCCGGGCCGCGCTGCGCCTGCCTTTCCGGCTGTTCTTCGGCGGCACGGCGGCGCTGCTCTACCTGCTGTGCGTAATATTCACCGGCCAGGCCATCATCGAGCTGCAAGCCGCCGCCTGGATCGTCAGCACCTATCTGCCGGGCTTCCCGCACATTTCCTGGCTGGGCGTCGCACCGACGCGCGAGGGCCTGCTCGCCCAGGGCAGCCTGCTGCTGTTGCCCTGCATCGCCTGGCTGGCGCTGCGTCACAGGAATACCGCCCATGTCCGGCAGACCGCCTGAAAAGGCGCTGACCCGCGCCTGGCTGCCGCGCCTGCCGTTCCCGGCGCTGTTTGCCCGGCACAGCGCGCCGGATTCGCTCGAACGCCAGGCCCGGCGGCGCATGCTGACCGCCATCGCGGTCGCCGGCCTGCTCGCCCTGTTCAGCAGCAGCGCTTTCTACCTGTTCGAGCTGCAACGCGCCACCAGCCAGCAGTCGGCAGCGCTGGCGCATTATCTCGGCCAGATCGTCCGCTCGACCGAAGCGGCCTGGCCGACGGCAAACTGGCGGGTCGATCCGGAACGGCAGCACTTCGCGCGCCGGTTGTCGGCGAGCGCTCCGACAGGGCATCGCCAGACGCCGCCACCGCCCCTCGACCATCACTGGCTGGCCGCGCACGGCCGCCCCGATCTGCGCCTCTTTCTGGCGACGGATCAGGCCGGCATCGCCACTTCGCTCGGCGAAGCCGGCGCGGGGGAATTGCTGGCGCTCGACCCATTGGCCAGCGGGCTGATCCGGCGCGGCGAGCATTTTTTCGTGCAAGCGCCGCTGCGCTGGAGCGACGAGGCGGGCAGCCCGATCCTGGTCGCCCAGCAGCGCCTGAGCCTGATGTTCTCGCTTGGCGAAATCGCCGCTTCCGGCCTGCTGTTCTGGGCTTTTCTCGCCGCCCTGATCTGGCTCATGGTCGGCGTCTGGTTGCAGGACGCCCTGCGCCACGTCCAGTTCCTCGCCCACCATGATCCGCTGACCGGACTCATCAACCGCGCCGCGCTGCTCATCGGGCTCAATCACATGCTGGCCGAAAGCCGCCGCAACGGAACCTGCCTGGCCCTGCTGTACCTCGATCTCGACCGCTTCAAGCAGATCAACGATACGCTCGGCCACGCCGCCGGCGACCATGTGCTGGTGGAATGCGCCCGCCGCCTGAAAGGCCGCGTGCGCGACGCCGATTTCGTCGCCCGCCTGGGCGGCGACGAGTTCGTCGTCGTCATCGGCGCACTGCGCCAGCCGCAGGATGCGGCCCCCGTTGCCCGCGCCATCATTCAGGCGCTGGCCGCGCCCGTCAAACTCGATGGACAGCAGGTGAATACCGGCACCACGATCGGCATCGCCCTCTTTCCCGATGACGGCGACAGCCACGACAGCCTGTTGCGCTGCGCCGACAGCGCGCTGTATGCCGCCAAACAGGAACAGCGCGGCAGTTTCCGCCATTACGCTCCCAGCCTGCGCACTGCGGCAGAACAGGCCCTGCAATTCGAAAACTGCATCCATGCGTGCGCGCTGGATGATTGCCCGTATTGCGCCAAACGGTGCCACGCGGCGCAGGGCTGTTGACATCGCGGCTCGTTTTAATAAGAATCGTTCTTATTAAAAGCACACACGCCGTCATTCATCAGGATTCCGAACATGGAAAAAATTCTGCGCCACACTGCAGCAGGCAAAGCCCTCTCCACAACCGACACCGGACATGCGGATTGCCCGGCAGACAGAAGCGCGCCGAAATCCACCCGCCGCCGCAAGCTGTGGGAGATTCCGCACAAATTCCACTGCCCGGTGATCGGCACCTGCTTCGACGTGGCCGAGTTGCGCGCCTTGATGAAAAAAGTCATGCACATTCCGCACGGCACGACCGATTTCGTGCTGCACACCACGGCGGTCGGCAACAGCGAGACGCGCACGCAACTCTCCGAAATACTGCAAAAACAACTGGAAAAGCGTTACCCGCAGACCATCCGCCGCTTTGCCGCGGTGCGCGACACGGCCGGCCTGCGCGCCCTGTGGCAGGAGGCCACGAGCACGGGCAGCGGCATCCCCGGCGCGCTGTGGGCCACCTGGACGCATCCGGCCTGCGACAGCACGCTGGATCACGAGGTGTACGCCGACATCCACATGATCCAGCATCAGATCGGCAGCGGCGCGCGGGCGGACATGAAAACCCTGGAAAATCTGCGGGCGCAGAACCAGACGCTGCGCCAGCAACTCGACAAGGCGCGTCAGGAAAACGAGGCTTTACGCCTCGAACGCGCCAGCGACACCCAGCAGCTCGGCCAGCGCATCGTCGACCTGCGCGCCGAGCTGACCGGGCGCGACGCCACGATTGCCGCCCTGCAACAGCAGATTGCGCAAATGCGCGCGGAATTGCCGGACCTCAAGGACCGCCAGCAATTACTGCGCCGCGCCAGCGAAGCGGAGGCGCGCAGCCTGCTGCAGAATGCGCGGGCGAGCAGCCTGGAAGCCGAAATCGGGCGCATGAGCCAGCGCCTGCAACAGGCCGAGGAAACGCTCATGCTCTACGCCCACCCGGAAGATGACGACAGCGCGGCCCCCTCCGACGCCGATCTGGCCAAGGGGCTATCCGGCAAGTGCATCCTTTGCGTCGGCGGGCGCACCGGCGCGGTGGACGCTTACCGCCAGCGGGTCGAGCACTGCGGCGGGCGCTTCATCCACCACGACGGCGGCCTGGAAGAAAGCCTGCACCGCATCGATGGCGCGCTCTCCGGCGCCGATCTGGTCATCTGCCAAGCAGGCTGCGTCAGCCACAACGCCTACTGGCGGATCAAGGAGCAATGCAAGCGCACCGGCAAGCCCTGCCTGTTCGTGCGCAGCGCCGGCCTGTCCAGCTTCGAGCGCGTCATCAGCAACGCCTGCGCGGAAATAGTATGATTCGCATTCTGCAGGCTGGCATGCTGCACACCCTGCCTTTCGCGCACGCCGATTTCCCCTGCTTCTCCCTTGTTGCCCCCGTTTTTACGCATTCATCCCCGCATTTATTCCTGTATCCATCCCCGCATTTGTCACTTATCGGAGCCGTTCACCCATGAAATTTGCCCCCTCGCAATTTGCCCTTGTCGCCGCGTTTTCACTCACTGGCCTGGCCGCCGCCCTGCCGGCCCAGGCCGAAGAAGGCGTGCTCAACCTCTATTCCGCCCGCCATTACCAGACGGATGAAGCGCTGTACGCCGATTTCACCAAGCAGACCGGCATCCAAATCAAGCGCATCGAGGCCAAGGAGGACGAATTGCTGGAGCGCATCCGCAACGAAGGCGCCAACAGCCCGGCCGACGTGCTGCTGACGGTGGATGCCTCGCGCCTGGCCAAGGCGCGCAACATGGGCCTGTTCGCGCCGCTGCAATCGGCGGTGCTGGAAAAGCGCATTCCGGCGCACCTGCGCACCGACGAATGGGCCGCTTTTTCCCAGCGCGCCCGTGTCATCGTCTATAACAAGGCGCGCATCGATCCAGCCGACGTGCAGAATTACGACGACCTGGCCGACCCGAAGCTGAAAGGCCAGTTCTGCTCGCGCTCCGGTTCCCACCCCTACAATCTTTCGCTGCTCGCTTCCATCATCGCCCATCAGGGCGAGGCCAAGGCGGAAACCCTGGCGCGCGGCATGGTCGCCAACTTCGCCCGCACGCCGAAAGGCGGCGATACCGACCAGATCCGCGCCGTGGCCACCGGCGAATGCGGCGTCACCATCTCCAACAGCTACTACGTCGCCCGCCTGATGCGCTCGGACAAACCCGCCGACCAGAAAACCGTCGAGCAGATCGGCGTGATCTGGCCGAACCAGAAAACCACGGGCACCCACATCAACGTTTCCGGCGGCGGCATCCTGAAACACGCGCCGAACAAGGCGGCGGCGCAGAAATTCCTGGAGTACCTGGCCTCCGATTCAGCCCAGCGCTACTTTGCCGACGGCAACAACGAATGGCCGGTGGTCGCTTCGATCAAGATCGACAATCCCGCCCTGAACCGCCTCGGCAAATTCAAGGCCGACACCCTGCCGGTGAACAGCCTGGCCATGTACCAGACCAAGGCGCAGATGATTTTCGACCGCAGCGGTTTCCGCTGAAAATTCTGCGCCACCCAGGGCGTGTTCTCAGGCTCTGTAACGGCCAGGGAAGTCCGTTCACCCTGAGCTTGTCGAAGGGCATCACCTGCAACATCAAGGGCTTCGACAGGCTCAACCCGAACGGTTTTGATTTATCCAGAACTTCCCTACAGGGCGGCAGAAAAGGAAAACCCTTCTGCCGCCCTGTTTTTTCAGGCTGCAGATTTTCAGACCGCGCGCGCTGCGCGCCAGCGTTCGAAATCTTCCAGCGGCAAGGGCGCGCTGTAGCGGTAGCCCTGCATCACCTCGCACCCCCGCTCGGCCAGAAAATCCTGTTGTTCCTGGGTTTCCACGCCTTCGGCCACCACGCTCATGCCGAGTTCGCGGGCCATGGACAGCGTTGCGGTGGCGATTGCCGCGTCTTCGGCGTCGTGCGGCAGGCTCTCGACGAAAACGCGATCCAGCTTGAGCCGGCGGATGGGCAAGCGCTTCAGGTAGGACAGGCAGGAATAGCCCGTGCCGAAATCGTCCAGCGCCAGCAGGATGCCCATGTTTCCCAGCGCCTGCATGCGCGCGAGCAAGGCACCGTCGGGCTGCATCAGCGCGCTTTCGGTCAATTCCAGCTCCAGCTCGTGCGCTTGCGCCCCGCTTTCGCGCAAGGCCTGGGCCACCTGTGCGACAAAATCGGGCTGGGCAAACTGCAAGGCCGAAATATTGACGGCCAGCGTCAGGCCGCCCCCGTTTTTCTGCCACTGCGCCAGTTGCCGGCAGGCGGCGCGCAACACCCAGTTGCCCAAGGGCACGATCAAGCCGCTTTCTTCAGCCAGCGGAATGAACTGGGCGGGCGCCAGCAAGCCCAATTCGGGGTGCTGCCAGCGCACCAGCGCTTCGCAGCCGAGCAGCCGGCCATCGGCGGCGGCCACCTGCGGCTGGTAATAAAGGCGTAATTCGTCGCGCCCGAGCGCCCGGTGCATCGCATTGCGCAGCATCAGATGTTCGAGCGCCAGTTCGTCCATGTCGGCGCGGAAATGACAATAGGTGTTGCGCCCCCGGCTCTTGGCGCTGTACATGGCCATGTCGGCATGTTTGAGCAGGCTGCTCGCGTCGGCGCCGTCTGCCGGATAAAGGGCGATCCCGATGCTGGTGGACACCATCAGTTCGTGATCGTCGATGGCGAGCGGCGCGCGCAAGAGTTCGATCAGCTTGCGCGCCACGATCGCGGCATCTTCGCTGCGCTCCAGATCGGTCAGCAGGACGACGAATTCATCGCCCCCCAGCCGCGCCAGGAAATCCGCTTCGCGCAGACCTTCGCGCAAACGCCGCGCCACGGTAGCCAGCAGGTGATCGCCGACCTGATGGCCAAGCGTGTCGTTGATGCTCTTGAAGTGATCCAGATCGAGAAACAGCACCGCCAGCATGCCCGACCCGCGGGACGCCTTGCGCAATTCACGCTGGATACGCTCATTCCACTGGCTGCGGTTGGGCAGGCCGGTCAGCACGTCGTAATGCGCCAGAAAGGCGATGTGCGCCTCGGCCGCCCGCGCCGCCGTCACGTCCTGCGCCGTGCCGCGCAGACGCAGCGCGCCGCCCGTCCCGTCCTCGGTGCTTTCCAGACGAAAATGCAGCACGGTGGAAGCCACGCCCTCGCTGTCCAGGCGCGCATCCAGCGTCATCAGCCCGGGCGACTGCAAAAGCTGCGCGCAGGCGCGCGCCAGCGCGACGCGATCTTCTGCCGTAATGCGTTCAAGCAAGGCAGCGAAGGGCAGCGCCGCCGTTCCCTGCGGCTCCAGTTGCATCAACTCGCACAGGCCTGGCGAACAATGGCACAGCCCGCTGTCCGGCGGCATTTCCCAACTGCCCATGAGCGCAATGCGCTGCGCCTGCTTCAATTCTTCCTGCTGCTGGGCCATGCGCCGGCCCGCCGCGGCGAGCTGGCGGGTGCGCGCCTCGATCAGGTGTTCGACCTTGATCGCCCGCGCGCTCAACAGCAGCAGGAACACCACCAGCAAACTGGTGCTGAAAACCGCCACCCACAGAATCAGCCAGGCTCCCCATCCCTCCAGTGAAAACAGGTAAGCGGGCGTTGCCACGACCCGCAAATGCCAGTGGCGGCCCGCGAATTCGAGATTTTCCTGCCAGTGGATGGCCGCGGCCTGCCAGCCCGGCGCAGCGCAGTCCGACGGGCCGTAGAGACGCTCCGGCGGCGTTTCGTCCTGGTCGCTCAGGCACAGCAGCAAACCCGGACGCAGCCGCCCGGACAACACTGCGTTGATCGCGTCGCCCATGCGAAACACGCCGGAAATCACCCCCAGCGGCTGCTCCCGGAACGCGGCCTGATACACCACGATGCTGCGCTGCTCCCCGCCATCCTGCAGCAGATTGAACGGGGCCGTCGCAATGGCGCGCCGCTCGCCGAGGCTGCGCCGCGCGGCCAACGCCGTCCCGGCATGCACCAGGACATCCAGGCCCAATACGCTCAGATTGTTTTGCCGTGGCTCGACGTAAAGAATGGGCAGATATTCCGGCCGCTGCTCCAGCGTATAGGTTCTCCTGCCGGACAGATCCCGCCCGAGTATCGAAAATGCCCGCCCGGATTCCGCCTGTGCCCGCGCTTCGAAATCCGCCCGCGCGGCGCCCCTGACCCATGGGCTCCAGCCGAAATTCTGGGTACCGGGATGGCGCTGCAGGAAAGGCAGGGTGAAATCCCGCCAGATTTCCTGCGTCAGATGGGGATGGGCGCTCGCCAGACGCTCCAGGGCCAGCATCAGGTCGAGCTGCGTATCCAGCCGCTTGCCCAGCAGGTGACTGATTTCCTGGGCGTCGCGATCCAGGCTGCGCTGCAGGCGCTCGTGCTCCCAGCCGCGCGCGGTGTAAAAAACCAGCAGCAGTATCAGGAGGGCGAAACCCAGCGGCAAGGCGACGCTCAACCGGCGTTTGCGCCAGGCTTCAGCCGGACGGCCCAGAAAAACCAGCAACAACGGCGTAGCGATCAAGACGCCGAGCAAATCGCCCGCCCACCAGTTGACGCCGGTAAAGCCCAGGATCTGCGGCTGGACGATGCCACTCCAGGCCATCAGCACCACGCTCAGGCCCGGGTTGAACAGCGTGGCGAGCGGTGCCACGAGAAACACGAAACGCAGCACGCTTTTGGCGTCACGCAGCGGATTGCGCCGCCCCAGGAAAATCTTGACCAGGCAATACCCCAGCGCCGCCTGCGCGGCGGAGCCTGCCGCCGCAACCAGGACCAGCGACCAGGGCGCGCCCGTCAGATCGCTGCGCAGCAGGGCTGCCGCATGCACCGCGAGCGCGCCGGCGAAAACCCCCGGCAGACTGCGCAGACCGTAGCGCCAGACGGCAAACAGGGCAATGCCGGCACTCGGGAAAAGCGGCGTGACGTAACCGGGCGGAATGGCAAACTGCAACATCACAACGCCTGCCAGCGCGTAGGCCAGGGCAAGTTTCAGGTTGAGTTGCAGATGGGTACGCACAGGAATACGCACAAAATGACAACAAGAAAGAATGTTACCGATTATAAGCAGCAATGTGAAATCGCCCGCGACAATCTGCCGCAGGGAAAACGCACATGAAACGCCCCTGCAGGCGCTGTCGCCCGCCCGCAAATCGCCGATAATCCGCGCATGTCCCTCCTTCCGCCCTCCTCGCAGGAATATTCGCTGCATCTTGGCCGGCTGCACGCCGCGCGTTTCTTCACGCTGGCCGCTCTGGCACTTTGTGTTCTGATCGCGCCTGCCCTGCTCGGCATCCAGTTGCCACAGGTTTATCTGCTGGGCGTGCTGCTCCTCGCCGCCGGCCTCACACTGCTCAAGCATCTGGACAGCCGCCGGGCGGGTTGCGCGCAGAACGGCACCCGCGCCAGCGAATTGTGCAGCCAGTTGCTGTTCGATCTCGCCACCCTGAGCGCGATGCTCTATCTGAGCGGGGGCGCCACCAACCCGCTGATTTCGCTGCTGCTGCCGCCGGTGGCTTTCGCCGCGCTGGCGCTGCCCGCCGTGCAGGTGGCCATCGTCGGCACTGCCGCCATCGCTGCCTATTCCCTGCTGATGCTGTTCTACCTGCCGCTGCCGATTGCCGACGTGGCGCGCGCCACGCAACTGCACCTGGTCGGCATGTGGCTGACTTTCGTGGTCTCGGCCGGCTTGATCGGCTGGATCGTGCTGCGGATGAGCCAGCGCATCCGCATGCGCGACGCCGAACTGGCGGCC
>URNG01000111.1 GCA_900549295.1 uncultured Rhodocyclaceae bacterium | reverse complement strand
CAGTACCGTGGCCGGAGAGGCCGGGCCCGGGGAGCCGGCCCGCCGCTCGGGCCGTGATGCACAACTGAACCGGGGTGTCGGTGGAGCGGATAGCCGGTTGATGCTTGGGGGGCAGCCATGAACGCCCTGTTCCTCTTCGCCGCGACCTTCGCCCTGGTGCTGTTTCTCGGTCTCCAGTCCCTCAACGTGAATGGCGGCCACCGCCTGCTGTCGGCGCTGACCAGCTTCGGCATCGGCGCGGCCAACGTGACGGTGCTCAAGATCATGCCCGGCCCCACCGGCTGGCTGGAAGTGATGGCTTATCTGCTGGGCGGGCCGCTCGGCATTCTCACCTCCATGGCTATTCACCCGTGGATGGTGCGCCGCCTGGGCAGAAACAGGGAGGCGCGGCAATGAGCAACCTGTCGAAACACATGCTGCAATTGGTCGGCATCGCCAAGACTTGGGCAACGAAACACCTGCCCGGCTGGACTGACGACAGCCACCGCGATCTGCTCACCCGGCACGGTGCGCGGCGGCAGGGAGACAAGGTGTCGGCGCTGACCATGACGGTGCCGATGCTGTCGTCGGTACTGAACGATTACGAGCGCCGGGGCTGGCCTCGCCAGAAAAACTTCAGCCAGGGCAAGGCAGAAGCCAAGCCGGTGCCGCCGCGCATCGCGCACCTGGTGCGCCTGTGGGGCAAGCTCGGCCAGGCGGGCAAGGTGGCCAAGGCCACCCGCCCGGCCTTGCTGGCCTTCTGCGCCCGTCAAGTAAACCGTGAGGTGCCAGACCTGGACAGCCTGGACGTGGTGGAGTGCCAGGCCATCACCGAAGCCCTCAAGGGCTGGCTGGGGCGCGTGTAACCATGGGCCAGCCGCGTCACCGCCAAACCCTTCCGGCTGCGCCTGACTCGGCGTATAACCACGCCTTTCCGGTGGTCGACGAGGAACTGCTCAAGACCCTGCCGCCCGTCTTGCGGGCTGTGGTGCGGGCCTTGGGTTTTGGCCGGGCGCGGGAATGGCTGGCCGAGCACGGCGGGGTGAATGTCACCATCCCCGCCCGCCGCAGCCAAGCGCTGGGCCTTGCGCCTGACGAACTGGCCCGCCTGCGGGTGATGCTGGCCCCTCATCTGAACGCGGCGGGCCGGTGCTGGTTGCCGAAGACCGACAAGCTCTTCATCCGGGTGCGCGACGCGCAGATTCGAAAGGATCGCAGCAGCGCCAGCATCAGCACACTGGCCCGCCGCAACAGCCTTTCTGATCGCCAGATTCTGAACATCTGCCGGGAAGGCGACGACAGGCAATACGACCTGTTCTGACCGATTGGCGGCAAACCGCCAATCCCTCCGCTTTGCGAATGCCCCGCTTTGCGTTTGAAGGCCGTTTGAAAGCGCCTGAAAGACACTTGGGCATATGGACGGCCCCGCCGGAGTATCAAAACGCCCCAAATCGCGTTTGTGGCGATCTGCCCGAAGCTGCCGGGCAGGAAACGTTTCCGGGGCTGATCGAACTTGCTCCAACGGGAAGAATGCTTCTGAACCACTCAGGAGCAAACCGTGCCACGAACCCCTTCCATTGCTGCCGCTGCCTTGGTGCTGGCGCTCAATGCCGATACCTCGGGTTATCCGGCTGGCTGCAATGCCCACATCTTCCCCGACGGCGCATTCCACGCTGACGATGGCCGTCCGGCATCCATTACCGGCGGCGAGGTGCTGGATTGGCAAATGTCCGCCGCCATCGCCGCCGATCTGATCGCCTTGTTTGAAGCTGGCGGCAAGCTCCTGCTTTACGACTACGAGCACAACAGCCTCTATGGCGACAGCCGCGCCGCCGGGTGGATCGACAAGCTGGTGCATGTGCCGGGCCGGGGCGTTTATGCCCACGTGGAGTGGACGCCGAAGGCGGCGGAGAGCATCGCCAAGAAAGAGTACTGCTTCAGCTCCCCCTACTTTCATTTCGATCCCAAAACCGGGGCGGTCAGGCAACTCATTTCCGTGGCGCTGACCAACAACCCGGCCCTGGGTGATCTCGGCGCAGTTGGCCTCAAGCGCGCCGCCAGTTTCTCAACCGCATCAACCGCAAAGGAGGCCGACATGGCTGACGAAAAACAGGTGGCGGCGCTCACTGTCGAGCGTGACGGCCTGAAAACCGAAGTGGCGGCGCTGTCCGCCGAGCGCGATGGGCTGAAAGCCCAGGTCGCCGCGCTGACCGCTGAACGTGACACCCTGAAAACCAAGGTGGACGCCGCTGAACAGGAAAAGACCGAAGCCGCGCTGGCGGCCGAGCAGAAACAGAAGGACGACATGATCGCCGCCGCGTGCAGTGGCGACAAGCCGCTGATGACTCCGGCCCAGGCCGAGCCGGTGAGGTCGCTGTCGGTGGCTGAACTGACCAAATTCATCGCCGCCCTGAAGCCGGTGTCGCTGACCCAGCGGCAGGCCGATGGCAGGGAAGGCGGTCACGGTCTCACTGCGGACGAACTGGCCGCGTGCAGCCGCATGGGCGTGTCCCCCGAAGAGTTCAAGAAGGCCAAGAAGGGTTAATCGCCCAGGCCATTTTTCAAATCAACAAGGAGATTCAAATGCCCGGCCCCCTGACTCAAGCGCAACTCGACGCGCTCAACACCACCATCAAGGCCCGCTTCAATGCCGGTCTGGCTGCCAAGAAAGAAGACTGGCGCAAAGTTGCCAAACCCATCAGTAGCGACGGCGCTTCCAATACTTACGAGTGGATGTCTGCATTCCCTGCCTTCCGCGAATGGGTCGGCGGGCGTCTGCACAAGGTCGCCAAAGAAACCGCGTTCACGGTTCGGAACCGCAAGTTCGAAAACACGATGGATATCCCTGTTGAAAAGGTCGAAGACGACGCCTACGGGATGTATGGCGATGTCGCCGAGAGCTACGGCGAATCGGTCTATGACCTCCAGAATGATCTGGTGTTTGACCGGGTTGCCAGCGGTTTTTCCACCGTGTGCTATGACGGTCAGTTCTTCTTCGATACCGATCACCCGGTGTATGCGAACGAGGATGGTACCGGCGCGGTCAGCAACATCAGCAACATGCAGGATGGTGCTGGCGAACCCTGGGTTCTGCTCTGTACCAGTCGTGCGCCGCAACCTTTCTACCTCCAAGAGCGCGTCAAGGCGCAACTCGTATCGAAGACCAATGCTGTTACCAGCGACGGTGTCTTCGAGAACGACGCCATCACTTACGGCGGGCGGTGGCGTGGTGAGGGGGTTTGCGGGTTCTGGCAATTGGCCTATGGCTCCAAGGCGGATTTGAATGCCGACAACTTCAATGCCGCCTTCAAGTCCATGATGAAATTCAAAGGAGACGGGGGCCGCAAGCTGGGGATCGTTCCCAACCTGCTTGTGGTTGGGCCGGACAATATGGCCGCCGCCGATGAACTCCTGAAGGCCGCCAATAAAGCCAATGGTGCCAGCAACACCAACTACAACAAGGTGGGACTGCTCGTTTCCCCCTGGATGGCTCTTTAACGCAACCCCGCGCAACCACGTTGCCAAGCCCCCGCCCGCCTCGGTGAAGCGGGGGCCGGCAGGAGATCGAACATGAAAAAACTGTATATCCGTTTGCAACCGAAGAAAGACACAGAGCGCTTCTTCCGTTGCGGCATCGAATTTCGCCGGACGTGGCTGGCGGTGGAGGTCGATGCCGCCACCGCCACCCGTCTGGAAGCCGAGCAGATGCTGGAGGTGTCGGAAACCAACCCGGAGGAACCGGCGCATGAAACGCCCAACGAAACTGACCTTTCGGGCAACTCCACCACCGGGACGGATTCCGACACCCCGGCGGATGCACCGGGGGTGGAAGCTGCCGGCCGCGCTGACCCTGCGGCGGCTGTCATGGATACCTCCGCCCCGGCCAAGCCCAAGAAAGGCGGCAAGTAATGGCCTTCGCTTCCCGCTCTGATCTTCTGGCGCGCAGCAACGCCCGCCGCCTGGCCCAACTGGCGGTTCCCGCTGATGTGGACATGGTGCCGGATGATGCCTTGCGCGCTGCCATAGCGGGGAGCGGCCTCAGCGCATTCAGCCCAACCGAGCAGGCCGCCCTGGTGCTGGCGCTGGAAGCCATCGACAACGCCCTGGCCGACGCGGATGCGCTGATTCTCTCTTACGGCATCCCGGCCACCGTCCAGACCACGCTGCTGGCCCGGCTGGCCTCTACCGTGGCGCTCTACTACCTGCAAGGGGCCGAGCGCATGACGGACGATGTGCGCAAGGCTTACGAAGGCGTGCTGGAAACCTTGAAGGCGCACAGTCGCGGCGATCTCGACCTGATCCCCGCCGCGCCCGTCGATCCTGCGCCGTCTGGCGATCTGGTATTCATCGAAAGCCAGCCCCGGCGCTACCGCTCCGGCGGGGATGAGGTGGGGCTGTGATTTCACTGCGGCCCCTCATCGCCCACCTGGAGAAGAAACCGGCGGGCTTTGACGGCCTGTGGTTCCGCCAAGTGGCGGGCGCGGCCGAGTTTGCCCGTATCCGCCCCGAAGCCTTGCCCCTGCCAGCTGCCTGGATCGTGCGTGCGGCGGACAAGGTGCAGCATGCCGGGGAGCGGGCCGAGGCCGTGACGCTGGCGTTTGACGTGGTGATCGCCATCGAAAACGCCCGCACACATGCCCAGGGTGAAACCGACGACGTGCTGCTCAAGTACCGCCAAGCGGTCAAGACCTTGCTGCTCGGCTGGGAGATCGCGCCGCAGACCCGCCCCATCAACTTTACAGGCGGGCAGGTGCTGGAATACACCGACGGCGACCTGTACTGGCGCGACCGTTACGAATTCGACGCCCTGATTACCAATTACCTACCTGACCCGCCTGCATTCGACAGGCTCAACCACACGGGAGAAAAACTGTGACCATTACTTTTAGCGAAGTGCCGCAGGCGCTGCGTTACCCCGGCGCTTACATCGAGATCGACGGCAGCCAGGCCGGGCTGGGCGGTGACCTGCCCGTGGTGCTGCTGGTCGGCCAGAAGCTGCCCACCGGCACCGCCCCGGTCGGTGAGGTGGTGCGCCTCTCCGGCGTCGAGGATGCCAAGGCCAAAGCTGGCCCCGGCTCCATGTTGGCGCAGATGGCTGCCCGCTACCGCAAGGGCGACCCGACCTTCGACCTCTTCATGCTGCCCTATGCCGACAACCCGGCTGGTGTAGCGGCAACTGGCACCATCACGGTGACCAACGCCGCCACCGGCAGCGGCACCCTGGCCCTCTACATTGCCCAGAAGCTCATCAGCGTGGGCATCATCACTGGCCAGACGCCCGCCCAGATCGCTACCGCCATCGCTCTGGCCATTACCGACGCCGGTATTGACATCCCGGTGACGGCAGACGCGGCGAGCAACGTGGTGACCCTAACCGCCCGCCACAAAGGCTCTTGTGGCAACGCCATCGACCTGCGCCTGAACCTCTACGGCGAGGATACCCCGGCGGGCCTGGTGCTGGCCCTGGTAGCCATGTCCGACGGCGCAGGCGATCCTGCGCCCGGCGACCTGGCCGCCCTGATCGGCCAGCGCTGGTTTCGCTACCTGGTGCTGGGCATCAACGATGCCGCCACTCTGGCCGCCTGGCATACCGAGAGCCAGCGGCGCTATGCCGTGCCGGTTCAAGCCGGGTTCCGCGCCTTCACCGCCTTCCGGGGCGACTACGCGGCGGCGGCAGGCTTCGGTGAGACCAAGAACTACGAGCACATCAGCGACGTGTGGCTGGGCATCAACCCGCCTACCACCTGGGAAGCCGCCGCCACCCTGGCCGCTGCTGCCGCACCGCGCCTCTACAACAACCCGGTCATTTCCCTGGAAGGCACACCGCTGCCCGGCCTGAAAGCGGACGTGGGCTACAACGATTTCACGTTTGGCAACAGCCTGCTGTTCAAGGGCATGAGCATCATGGAGGTCGGCAAGGATGGCTCCTGCTACATCAAGCGCCTGATCTCCATGTACCAGTACCGCTCTGACGGCAGCGCCGACGATGCCTACCTGGACATCAACGTGGCCGAGGTGATGGAGCGCATCCGCTACGAGCAGCGCATCGGCGCGATCAAGAAGTTTCGCGGCACGGTGGCAGCCAAAACCGACGAAGGCTACCGGCCCGGCTTGCCCATCACGACCGAGGATGGCGTCAAGGCGTTCCTGCTCTCCCTCTACAAGAACGTGCTGATGGCGGAATACGGCTGGGTGCAGGCGTACAGCTACTACAAAGGCACGCTGATCGTGGAGCAAGACCCGAATAACCCGAGCCGCTTCAACTTCCGCGACGACCCGGTGGTGAATTCGCCGTTCTACATCCTGGCGGGGCGTTCCAGCTTCCGCAAGGCCGTGCCTTCTTACTGATGAAAGGGGTTTGACACATGGCACAAATCAACAACATCCGCACCGTGTCGGTGCCGTCCATCGGCAAGCTGCCGCTGGCCGAGAAGCCCGGCACCTTCACCCCGAGCGGGGTCAAGCGCGAACACAAGGGGGGCCGCCTGCCGGAGGACGGCGGCTTCACCGAAACCGGCGTTCCGGCCAAGCTGGAACTGAACATCAACCTGCTGGGCGGAGTCGACATCGTTGCCCTCAACGCCATCAAGGATGAAGACGTGACGGTGCGCCTGGCTGATGGCCACGTGCATATGATGAGCATGGCTTTCGTCACCGATCCGGTGCCGGTCAGCGACGGCGAGAGCAAGCTCACCATCATGTCGAACACTTCCGAGCAGATTTCTTAAGGAACAACCATGGCCAAGCTCCCCCTCAAGCACCCGCTGACCTTCGGCAAGAAAACCGTTGATTCCCTGACCTTCCGCGACCACACCACCGCCGGCGACTACCTGGCGTTCGACCTGCGCGGCGGCGTGGCCCAGCGGATCGCGCTGATCGCCAGCCTGACCGGCACCGATGAAACCCTCATTCGCCAGTTGCGCGGCCCGGACTACCGAGCCGCCGAGAAGATCGCCGACGCACTCATCCAGGCGGATGAGGCCGAGGAAGGCGAGGACGCGATCCAAAAAAAGTAGTGCGCATCCTGACCGCCGTGGGGCTGCTGATGAACGTGATGCACCAGCCGCTCCCGGTGGTCGAAGCGCTCCCCCTGAGAAAGCTCTATGTCCTGGCTGAATTGGCCGCCGTGATGAGCGGCAGGCAGTTCAAGTAGGACAGGCATAACCGGCACGAAACGTTTCGCGTCTGCCTCGTTCAGTCACCCCTCGATAAGCTCCAGATACCCTTGGTTCTGGAGTTTTTTTATGTCATCCGCCGTTGATGTTGAAGTCCGCCTGAAGATGCGGGATGGGGCGACGGCGGGTATCAAATCCTCCGCGCAGACCGCGCGGCAGGAAGCGGCCAAGACAGCCAGCGCCACGGAAAAGGCCGCGCAGAAATCCGCCGAAGCCGTGGAGAAAAGCGCCGCCCGCCAGCGCAGCAGCTACGAAAAGCTGTCCCATGCACGCGGATCTCTGGGGATGCGCTCCGAGCACGCCGTGCGGCGTGAAATCCAGCAGACCGAAGCGGCCTACAACCGGCTCAAGGCGTCGGGCAGCATGTCCTGGCAACAGCAGGCTGTTGCTGCCGACAAGATGCGGCAGAAGGTAACGGCGCTGACCAACGAAATGGGCAAGCTGACCGCTGCCCAGAAAACCTACGCCGGAATCAAGTTTGCTGCGGCAGGCGTGGCCGGCGTGGGCGCTGCTGCCTATACCCTCAAAGCACCGGCAGAAAGGGCAATGAGCTACGACCGCCGACTGGCCAACATGGCCAACACTGCCTATGCGGAACGCGATGCGGCTGGCCGGGTAATCGGCATGAAAACACTGGAAGCGGCGGTTAACAAGGCTCGCCGCGAAGGCGGTGGCACCCGCGAACAGGCCGCTGAAGCCCTTGATACGATGATCGCCTCCGGCGTGGTTTCCGACGCCGACGCCATCAAGATGCTGCCGGGCATCATGAAATCCGCCACGGCGTCCAACACCGATGCAAACGCGCTGGCCACCATCGCCATCCGCGCCCAGCAGAGTTTCAAGATTTCCGCCGACGATCTGCCCGCCGTGCTGTCTTCGGCGCTGGCGGCAGGGCAGGCCGGCGGCTTTGAGTTGCGAGACATGGCCAAGTGGCTGCCGCAGCAGATGGCGATGGCGAAGAGCATCGGCTTATCCGGCAAGGAAGGTTTCGCCAAGCTGGCATCCTGGAATCAGGCGTCGGTCATTACGGCCGGCACCAGGGACGAAGCCGGCAACAACCTGCGCGACCTGCTCAACGAACTGAATACACCGCATTTCAAACGATTTTTGGGCGACCAGCTTTTGGGCGACGGTACGCCTGGCAAAAAGGGCGAGCGCTACAAGCGCATGAAGGACATCGACGCGGTCTACCTGGACTACCAGTCTCGCGGCATCGACAAGGTCAGCGCCACGCTCGAACTGATGCAAGAGGTGTTTTCCAAGGACAAACGCTATCAGGAGCTTCAGGAAAAGCTGAAAACCCTTGACCCCAAAGACCAGGAAGGCCGGCGTGCCATCCTGGAGTCGATGTCGGCGCAGGTCGAAGGCTCCAACATCGGCAAGGTATTCCATAACCAGCAGTCGCTAATGGCGATGCTTGGATTGATGAACAACAGCGATTACGTGGGCGACGTGCTTGGCAAGGTGCGGGCCGAATACACCGGGCCGGAAGATCGGTCGGCGACATCCACAGCGTATGCCGTCATTTCCAGCACAGCGGACTACAAAATGGAGCAGGCCAAGGAAGATTCCGCCTCGGCGCAGAAGTCGGCCATGGATGGCCTCACCCCGGCCATCGGCAAGGCTGCCGAAGCATTCTCCGATCTGGCCAGCAAGCACCCGCTGCTGGTCGGTACTACCGCGCTGGCAACCACGGCTTTGGGAGCGCTGGCAGGGGCTGCTGGTCTGGCTACGCTGGCGATGGGCGGCAAAGGGTTGCCCGGCGGCGGCGCTATCAACAAGGCGGCGGCCTGGGCAACCGCCAGCGGGGCCGGCCAAAGAGTTGTGCGCGGGGCAAAGGTCGGCGGGGCCGCAGGCATCGGGGCGCTGGCTGGTGATTTCGTGCTGGGAAAAGCCTTCGGAGAAGAGTCAGCCATTACCCGCTATGGTTCCAGCGCCTTGAACGGCGCGGCCCTCGGCGCGACGCTCGGTAGCATCGTTCCGGTACTCGGCACAGGTATCGGTGCTGCCGTCGGCGGTGGTCTCGGCTTGGCCTGGGAAGGTATCAAAGACCTGCTGAAACCGGCCGAGCAAAAGCCCGTCGACGTCAATTTCAAGGCGCAACTTGGCCTGGCACCCGGCCTGGTGCAGCAAAGCCAGTCCATGCAGGCCAGCGGCGGCAACGTGCAGATGAACACAGGCAACGTCTGGAACGGAGCGCCCTGATGCACAGGATGTTGCTCGTCGGTGTCTTTGTCTTGATCGGCTGGTGGTCGGCGCATATCACCATCGCCGCCGAGTGCGAGCGGTTGGGCGGTTTTTTCGTCGGGCAGCGGGTTTTCAAGTGTGTTGAGGTGAAAAATGGCGACTGACCAGACTTGGCTGGATCGCCTGCCTCGCGCCTCGTTCCGGGGTTTCGAGTTCCTGACCGACAGCCACGATGCCAAGAGCGGTCGCCGGCTGGCGGTGCACGAATACCCCGGTGCGGAACAGCCGAGCGTTCAAGACCTGGGCGGCAAATCGTGGGATTGGAAGCTGAACGCCTATTTCATCGGCCCCGATTACGATCTGGAGCGCAACGGCTTCCTGGCCAAACTGGCCGAGCCGGGCGCGGATTGGCTTACCCACCCCTGGCTGGACCTGCTCTGGGTACGGGCGCACACCTGGTCGTTGCATGAGAGCACCGATAAGGGCGGCTACTGCACCATTGCTGTCGAGTTCGTTCCTGGCGGTGACACTATCCAGCCAGTACCGGATAGGGTGGATGTGGCTTTTGACCGCACCCGCAAGCTGGCCGATGCGGTGGAGGATGACTTCGAGCTGGAGCCAATGAGCGCCAATGGCATGACAGCCTTCATCGCCGCCGTCCATCAGAAACTGGACGTGCTGCGCCAGGTCATTTCCCTGGCGACTTTGCCGCTCACCTGGGCCAATCAGATTCAGGGGCTGATTGCGGGCATCAAAAATGATTTGGACACGCTCTTGAGCTTGCCTGCTGCTTACGCTGCGGCGTTTCGCAGCCTCTCCAATGCGCTAGGTTTCGGCGCAAACGGTGGCGATCCAGCCGACAGCGAGCGATCCCGCGTGATGCTGCGGCTGGGCGCGACCCAAAGGCCCCCCGGAGACTGGAAG
>URNG01000110.1 GCA_900549295.1 uncultured Rhodocyclaceae bacterium | reverse complement strand
TGCACGGTCATTGGCCCCCGGTTGTCCTTCCCGCGGCCCCGCCGTTCTGGCTGACCGCCGCCAGGCGTGCCGCTTTTTCCACCTTGTTGCGTGCCAGACGGTTTTTGCGCGCCTGGTAGCGGTGCAGGTAATGTGTCGCCTGTGCCGGGCTGTACTGCGCCGAAGTCGGCCCGCCCTGGGCGTGCAGGTCGATGCATGCGACCGGGCAAGGCGGCAGGCACAGGGCGCAGCCGTTGCATTCGGCGGCGATGATGGTGTGCATCTGCTTGGCCGCGCCGACGATGGCATCCACCGGACAGGCCTGAATGCACAGCGTGCAGCCGATGCAGCGCGCTTCGTCGATGACGGCGCGCCGGGCCGGCGGTTCTTCACCGGCGAGCGGCAACAAGGGCCGCGCCAGCAGTCCGGCCAGACGCGCGATGCCGGGCAGACCGCCGGGCAGGCAGCGATTGTGCGCGGCGCCGTCGGCCACGGCTTCGGCATAGGGGCGGCAGCCGGGATGGCCGCACAAACCGCACTGGGTTTGCGGCAGCAGGGCGTCGATGGCGTCAACCAGCGCGGACGACATACGGCAGGGCGGATTCAGCGGGCAGCGCGGGCGCGCAGGGCGGTCGCGGCGGCGGTGCCCATTTCGCCGATGAGTTCCGGGCCGCGATAGATGAAGCCGCTATAGACCTGCACCAGACTGGCACCGGCTGCGATCTTGGCGGCGGCGTCGCTGCCTTTCAGAATGCCGCCGACGCCGATGAGCGGGATTTCGCCCGCCAGCGCCTGCGACAGCTTGCCCAGTACGGCAGTCGATTTGGCAAACACCGGCGCGCCGGAGAGGCCGCCCGTTTCCTGGCCATTGGGCAGATGCTCGACGCCGTCGCGGGCGAGCGTGGTGTTGGTGGCGATGACGCCGTCGAAACGGTGGCGGCGCAGCGCATCGGCAATGGCGGCGATCTGGAGGTCGTCGAGGTCGGGCGCGATCTTCAGCGCCAGCGGCACGTATCTGCCGTGCTGGTCGGCGAGTTCGGCCTGCCGGGCTTTCAGGCGCGAGAGGAGTTCGTCGAGCGCCTCGTCCTTTTGCAGTTCGCGCAGGTTCTTGGTGTTGGGCGAGGAAATATTGACCGCCACGTAGCTGGCGTGCGGGTAGACCTTGTCCAGACAGATCAGGTAGTCCTCTGTGGCCTGTTCCATCGGCGTCGTCGCATTCTTGCCGATGTTGATGCCGAGGATGCCGCCTGCCTTGGGGAATTTTGCGGCCTTGACGTTGGCGATCAGTGCATCGACGCCCGCGTTGTTGAAGCCCATGCGGTTGATGATGGCTTGCGCCTGCGGGATGCGGAAGAGGCGCGGTTTCGGGTTGCCTTCCTGCGGACGCGGGGTGACGGTGCCGATTTCGAGAAAGCCGAAACCCAGTCCGGCCAGGGCGTCGATGTGTTCGCCGTTCTTGTCCAGGCCGGCGGCCAGCCCGACCGGGTTGGGGAAGCGGATGCCCATGACCTCGACCGGGCAGGCCGGCGCGGGTTTGGCGAGCACGCCGAGCAGCCCCGCCGATTTCATGAAGGACATGCCGCATAAACCGATGCCGTGGGCGCGCTCGGCATCCTGGGCGAAGAAGAATTGGCGGATCAGGGGATAGAGCATGGTCGTTCCGGGGAGAATCAGCGGTGGGAGAGGTGGGCGAGGCGTTCGGGACGGTCGGTGAACAGCGCGCTGACGCCGCGTTGCAGGAGGTCTTCGGCTTGCGCCGGATCATTGACCGTATAGCAAAGCACGGGCACGGCATGGGCACGGGCGGCTGCGAGCAGGCTGTCGCTCACGGCTGCGGCAGCGCAGTGCAGGCTGCCAGCCTCCAGCGCGCGCAGCCGTTGCGGCCAGTCGGGCGGCACGGATTCGCAGAGCAGGCCGCGCGGGTAGTGCGGCAGCGTCTTCTGCAGCACGGCGAGCGCCGGCTGGGAGAAGGAGGAAAGCAGGATGTTCTCGGGCTGCGGCCACAATCCGGGCAAGCACGCGGCGATGGCTTCGGCGGTGCGCACCTCCTGCCCGCTGGCCGGTTTGACTTCCAGATTGACCCACAGGCCGTGCCCGGCGCACAAGGCAAGCGCTGCATCCAGGCGGGGAATGCTTTCGCCGTTGCCGGCATCCAGGGAAAAGAGCCGGGGGTCGGGCGTTTCCGCCACCTTGCCGTGGCCGTTGGTGGTGCGCTCTAGGGTTTCGTCGTGGATCAGGCAGGGCGTGCCGTCGCCGGAGAGCATCACGTCGAATTCGACGCCCGCGCAGCCCAGGGCGATGCTGGCGCGCAGCCCGGCCAGCGTGTTTTCCGGGGCCAGACTGCCGCCGCAGCGGTGTGCGATGATGCGGGGCAGCCGTGGCAGATGCGGCATCAGAAGGGTTGGCTCTTTTTCAGGAGCGGATGCGCCGTCAGTACCGCGTTACCGCGCGATACGGCGGTGTCCAGCGCGGCTTTGGCCGGCTTTTTGTCGGTCCATACGGCATCCAGTTCTTCATCGGCGATCAGGCGGGCGCGGTCAATGTTGACCAGGCGTATGCCACTGTCGTCGGCCTTGCCTTGCAGGGAAACGTAGGCGGCTTCCAGCATTTGCCGGCCGTCCTGCAGCAATTCGCTGGCGGCGGCTTTGCGGGCAGCCTCGGTGAGCGGCAGGCCACCGTAATGGCGTACCAGTTCGACCTGTATCTTGGGCGAGAGCAGGAAAGAGACGAATTGTGCGGCGACCTTGTATTCGGCGGCGGATTTGCCGGCCCCGACCCATAGCGAAGGGCCATTGGCCAGGCTGGGGCGGCGGCCGCCGAAGACGTCGTCGTGGTAAGGCATGGGTGCTACGCCCAGTTCGACGCCGCGCGCGTCCTGGAAACTCGCGTATTCGCGCGAATCGGTGGTGAGCATGGCGCACTGGCCGTCGCGGAATTTCTGGCTGGCTTCGTCGGTATGGCCGAACAGGCGGAAATAGTGCGCCTTGGTCCAGGTGGCCATCATCGCCACGTGCTTGACTTGTGGCAAGGCATTGAATTTGAGGTTGCCCTTGTTGTCGATGGCCGGCGTGCCGGAAACCGCGCTGACGTTGTCCAGGTGCACCCAGGACGGCCAGGAAGAGGAATAGGGACAGTCGTAACCGGCGGCCTGCAGTTTGTCGAGGACGCCCTGCATTTCGAACCAGGTCTTCGGCGGTGCTTCCGGGTCCAGGCCGGCCTTGCGCATGGCGTTCTTGTTGTAGAAGAGCACTGGCGTCGAATAGATGATGGGCAGCGCTACCAGCTTGCCGCGTGCGTCGGTGACGCCGGGGCGCAGGACTTCGGGCAGCGTCAGGGAGAATTTTTCACCGGCCTTTTGCATCATGCTGTGCAGGGGAACGAAATTCCTGGGCTGGCTCAGGGTGTCGCTCATCTGATAGCGGTTGATGAGGTTGAGGGTGGCGGGTTTGTCGTCTTTCTCCAGGCGCACCAGTTTGATGTTCTGGCCGGTGGCGGCGTGAAAGCGTTCGATCAGCTCGGCCAGGCGGGCAGCGTTGTCTTCGCTCAGATTGTGCGCGAGTGTCGGTTCGCTCGGTGCGGCCTTGCTCGCTGTTTTTCCGGCGGATTTGGCCGGTGCCTTGGCGGCCTGGGCCGGCCAGGCGAAGGCCAGGGAAAGCGAGAGGGAAATCGCGAGAAAGGCGGGGCGCAGTTGCATGGGGGCTACCTGACGGCAAAAAAGAGGCGTGATTATACCGCGCCCGGTTTTGCCTTTCGCGCTAACTCAGCCCGTTGGCCACCGCCCATACGGCGGCTTCGACGCGCGAGCGGAATTTCAGTTTTTTCAACAGGTTGCGGATGTGCACCTTGACCGTGCCTTCCATGATGTCGAGTTCGCGGGCGATCAGCTTGTTCGACATGCCCGCCGCCAGATATTTGAGAATGGTGGCTTCGCGCTCGGTCAGGGCGACCTGGCTGCGCTGCTCGACGATGCGCTCCTCGCGCAGCGCCGTGGCGAGCAGGCTGGTCAGTTCCGGGCTGATGGCGGTGCGCCCGTGCATGGCGGCGTCGATCAGGGCGAGCATTTCATCCGGTTCGTTGTCCTTCAGGATGTAGCCGTCGGCCCCGGCGCGGATGGCGGCGACCAGATCTTCCGGCGCATTGGAGACGGTGACCAGGATGATGCGCGAATCGATGCCCAGGTCGCGCAGCGTGCTCAGGGTTTCCACGCCGCTCATGCCCGTCATGTTGAGGTCGAGCAGGATCAGGTCGGGGTCGAGCCGGCGGGCCAGTTCGATGCCTTCCTGGCCGCTGGCGGCTTCGCCGACCAAGGCGAAGCTGCGCGCCAGTTCGAGCAACTGGCTCAGGCCGCGGCGGAAAAGCGGGTGGTCGTCGATGATGAGGACGCGGGTCGGATCGGTCATGTCGGGTGCTCCGGTTCGCTCTGGCGGTAGTGTTGCGGGGTGAATTGGAGTTGGATGCGGCAGCCCTGGCCGGGCAGCGAATCCACTTCCAGGATGCCGCCCAGGATGTGCGCCCGGTCGCGCATGATGGCGGTGCCGAAATGGTTGCTCGGCACGGCGCCGGGATCGAAGCCGCGCCCGTCGTCAAAGATGCGGATTGTAACGCGCCGGGTCTCGTCGACCCGGATGTCCACTCCGGCCCGCTCTGCCCTGGCGTGGCGCTCGATGTTGGAGAGCGCCTCGCGGATGATGCGGATGATGTGCATCTCCTCGTTGGCGGAAAACACCAGTCCCGGCATGGTGTTGCTGACTTCCAGCGGCGTACCGATCTTTTTCGAGAATTCGGCGATGGTGCTTTCCAGCGCCGCCTGGAAGCCGCCTTCGTCGATGCGCAGGCGGAAGGTGGTGATGAGTTCGCGCAGCTCGCGGTAGGCGCTGCTCAGGCCGGTTTTCAGTTCGCTCAGGATGTCTTGCGGGTTGCAGTCCTCGGCGATGCATTTTTCCAGGCGGGTGACCTGGATTTTCAGGTAGCTCAGCGACTGGGCGATGGAGTCGTGCAGTTCGCGGGCGATCACGTTGCGCTCCTCGAGCACCGCCAGCCGGTGTTTTTCCTCGGTGCGGCGCATGTTGAGCAGGGCGTTGGAAACGTGATGGCCGACGGTTTCGACGATGCGCGCCTTTTCCGGCGGCAGTTCGGTACCGGGCGGCAGCAGGATGGGCAGCGCGCCAAGCTGGCCGCTGCTGTCGCCGATCGGCAGCACCACCAGCGAATGCCGCGCCGCCTGTTCGCTCAGGGGCTGGCGCGAGCGCACGAAGCAGTTGCGGCAATCCATCCGCTGACAACTGTGATCGGCGTCGTCCTCGCTGAAATCGCCGACCACGGTGCGCGCCGGAAAGTGGCCGTGTTCGCTGATGCAGATCATGGCGCTGCCGATGGCGAGCGCCTCGCCCACTTCGGCGAGGATGGATTCGATCTGGTCGAGCGTGAGGTCGCTGGCCGAAAGCTGCTGGCTGACGCGGTAGAGGAGTTCCAGCGATTGCTTGCTCTGCGTCAGGGCCTGCGTCTTTTCCGTCACCTTTTCTTCCAGATGGGCGTACATGCCGGCGATTTCGCCGATCATCGCGTTGAAGGCGCGCCCGAGCTGCCCGAGTTCGTCGGCCGAAACGTGCTGCACGCGGGCGCTGAAGGAGCCGCGCGACACCGTCTTGGCGGCTTGCAGAAGCTGTGCCAGCGGCTGCACCAGATGGTGATGCAACAGCCAGATGGTGATGCTGCTGATGAGCACGATCACCGCCAGCAGCCCGAGCTGGATGGCGCGCAGGAGCTTGGCGCGGCTTTCCAGTTCGTCCTCGATCAGGCGCACGATTTCGTCGATGTCATCGACGAAATCGGGAATTTCCCGGGTCGCGCTGAACAGCGATGCGGCGTGGCCGTTGGCGATCGCCATTTCCAGTGGCCGGATCTGGTTTTCCCAGCGTTGCAGCAGGTTTTGCAGGGCGCGCGCGGAAAGGGCGTCGGGCGCCGATTTGTTGGCGGCGAAGCGTTCCAGCCAGTGCAGGCGGCGTTCCACCTTGAGGATGGTTTCCAGCGCCTGAGGGCGCTTTTCCGGCTGCTGCAATTCGCTCAGGGTGCGAAAGCTCAACATGCGCAGCGAACCGGAAACGTTGACCGCGCTCGCCCGGCCGCTGATGTCCTCGGCAATCATGGTCGAAATCAGGATGGAGACGATGGAGAGCAGCGCGAGAAAGCCCATCAGCGCGCCGATGCGCAGCAGCACCGAATGGCGCAGCGCCGGGAAGAAACGCAGGGAGGGCGCGGAGCGCGGGCGGGACATGGCGGAAATTACGGTGTAGTCGCGATCTAAATGGGTGTAGCGCCGGAAGCGGGCGCGCAAGGGGGAGGATTGTGCATGAGTTTGATTTTATTGAGAAAGGAAAAATCCCCCGGAAAGGCGATCTACCCCTTAAGGGGTAGTTATGTAGTTTACCCATGTGCGCTCCGGGGGTATGCAGGGTGGTGCGCGCTGACTAGGATGCCCGTTATCCGCTAACCGTGGTCTTTTCCGGCTTTGCCGGGGAAGCCTTGCCGAGGTGATTCATGAACCTGTCCAGCGTTGTCGTCATTCCGCATCCCGAGCGTGTGCAGCCGGTGTGCGAAGCCCTTGAACAATTGCCCGGCGTCGAAGTGGCGCTGGTGTCGCCGGAGGGGAAGATCATCATCACCATCGAAACGCAGACCGACGCCGAAACCGTGCGCTGCTACGAAATCGTCAGCCAGCTCGACGACGTGATGTCGGCGGCGATGGTGTACCACCAGCAGGAAGATGAACCGGAAACCGAAATTACCGTGACGGCCTGACCGTTGCGCCAAAACTGAAAATTTCAGAATCAGGAGAGAAAAAATGGAAGTCAAACTGACGCGGCGTGATTTCATCAAGAGCAATGCGGTGGCGGCGGCTGCGGTAAGCGCCGGTGTGGCGGCTCCCGGTACCCTGCTGGCGCAGGAGCGCGGCGGCGACGGCATCCGCTGGGACAAGGGCGCGTGCCGCTACTGCGGCACCGGCTGCGGCGTGCTGGTCGGCACCCGCGACGGGCGCATCGTCGCCACCCAGGGCGACCCGGACGCGCCGGTGAACAAGGGGCTGAACTGCGTCAAGGGCTACTTCCTCGCCAAAGTCCAGTACGGCAAGGATCGCCTCACTCAGCCCATGCTGCGCATGAAGGACGGCAAGTTCGACAAGAACGGCGAATTCACGCCGATTTCCTGGGAAAAGGCTTTCGACATCATGGCCGAAAAGGTCAAGGCCACGCTGAAAGACCCCAATCAGGGGCCGCGCGGCGTCTGCATGTTCGGCTCCGGCCAGTGGACGGTGTGGGAAGGCTACGCCGCCGCCAAGCTGTGGAAGGCCGGGCTGCGCACCAACAGCATCGACCCCAACGCCCGTCACTGCATGGCCTCGGCCGTGACCGGCTTCATGCGCACCTTCGGCATCGACGAGCCGATGGGCTGCTACGACGACATCGAGAACGCCGACGTGTTCGCGCTGTGGGGATCGAACATGGCGGAAATGCACCCCATCCTCTGGTCGCGTATCACCAACCGCCGCCTGACCGCCAAGCACGTCAAGATTCACGTGCTGTCCACCTTCAGCCACCGTTCCTGCGAACTGGCGGATAACGAGCTGATCTTCAAGCCGCAGTCCGATCTGGCCATCCTCAACTACATCTGCAACTACATCATCCAGAACAAGGCGGTGAATGAAGCCTTCGTCAAGAAGAACGTCGGCTTCTTCAAGGGTGTCACCGACATCGGCTACGGCCTGCGCCCCAATCACCCGCTGGAGCAGGCCGCCGGCAACAACGGCTATCCCGGCCCGGACGGCAAGCCCAAGGGCGACCCGAACAAGCACACGCCGATCACCTTCGAGGAATTCGCCAGGTTCGTCTCCGAATACACCCTCGACAAGGCGCACGAGATTTCCGGCGTGCCGAAGGATCGCCTGGAGTCGCTGGCCAAGGCCTACGCCGATCCCAAGGTCAAGGTCACGTCCTTCTGGACGATGGGCTTCAACCAGCACACGCGCGGCACCTGGGTCAATAACATGATCTACAACGTGCATCTTCTGGTGGGCAAGATTTCCGAACCGGGCAACAGCCCCTTCTCGCTGACCGGCCAACCCTCGGCTTGTGGCACGGCGCGTGAAGTCGGAACCTTTGCCCACCGCCTGCCCGCCGACATGGTGGTGGCCAATCCCAAGCACCGCGAGATTTCCGAAGGCATCTGGAAGCTGCCGGCCGGCACCATTCCGGACTGGGTGGGCTACCACGCCGTGCTGCAATCGCGCATGGCGAAGGACGGCAAGGTCGGCTTCCTGTGGACCTCGACCACCAACAACATGCAGGCCGGCCCCAACATCAACGGCGAAATCTACCCCGGCTGGCGCAACCCGAAATGCTTCACCGTGGTGTCCGACGTGTATCCGACGGTGTCGGCGATGTCGGCCGATCTCATCCTGCCCTGCGCCATGTGGATGGAGAAGGAAGGCATGTTCGGCAACGCCGAGCGCCGCGGCCAGATGTGGCGCCAGCAGGTGAAAGCGCCGGGGCAGGCGCGCTCCGATCTGTGGCAGTACATGGAATTTTCCAAGCGCTTCAAGGTGGAAGAAGTGTGGCCGGCGGAACTCATCGCCAAAAAGCCTGAATTTGCCGGCAAGACGCTCTATGACGTGCTCTACGCCAACGGCCAGGTGAACAAGTTCCCGCAGGCCGAAACCGCCACGGTCAACGCCCACGCCTGGCCGGGTTACACCAACGACGAGTCGGAACATTTCGGTTTCTACGTGCAGAAGGGGCTGTTCGAGGAATACGCCACCTTCGGGCGCGGCCACGCGCACGATCTGGCGCCGTTCGAGACCTACCACAAGGTGCGCGGCATGCGCTGGCCGGTGGTCAATGGCAAGGAAACCCTGTGGCGCTTCCGCGAAGGTTACGACCCCTACGTCAAGGCGGGCGAAGGCTTGCGCTTCTACGGCTACCCGGACGGCAAGGCGAAGATTTTCGCGCTGCCCTACCAGCCGGCGGCGGAAATGCCGGATCAGGAATACGACCTGTGGCTGTGCACCGGCCGCATCCTCGAGCACTGGCACACCGGCTCGATGACCCGGCGCGTGCCGGAGCTGTACAAATCCTTCCCCGACGCCGTGGTGTGGATGCACCCGAAGGATGCCGAGAAACGCGGCCTGAAGCGCGGCGACGTGGTCAAGGTGGCGAGCCGGCGCGGCGAGATCGAGCTGCGCCTCGATACCAAGGGCCGCAACAAGGTGCCGGAAGGCCTGATCTTCGTGCCGTTCTTCGACGAGCACCGTCTGGTCAACAAGCTGACGCTGGATGCGACCTGCCCGATCTCCAAGGAAACGGACTTCAAGAAGTGCGCGGCCAAGGTGACCAAGGCGTGATGCCGGCTGGCCAGGCGCTGACAAAGGCTTGGCGCTGACTTTTCAACCATCGTTCAACTCAGGGGAATGCAACCGGGCAGTCGGGGAAAACTGCCCGGGGGAGTCTTGTCATGAGTGACAAAGCACAAACGACAACCGTAGCGAGCGGCAAGCGCCGCCAGTTCCTGGTCGATTCGGCCCGGCTGGCGTGCGGCGTCGGCCTGTTGGGCGTCGGCATGGGGTTCTATGCCGAGCACGCCAAGGCCCTGCCGCCGGCGGCCCTGCGCCCCCCCGGCGCGCTGCCGGAAGGCGAGCTTGCCGCGGCCTGCATCCGCTGCGGCCTGTGCGTGCGCGATTGCCCCTTCGACATCCTGCATCTCGCCAGACCGGAAGAGCCGATGGCGACCGGCACCCCGTATTTCGTGGCCCGCCAGCGCCCGTGCGAGATGTGCGAGGACATTCCCTGCGTCGTGGCCTGCCCCACCGGAGCGCTCGACCACGGTCTGACCGACATCAACAAGGCGCAGATGGGGCTGGCGGTGCTGGTCGATCAGGAAACCTGCCTCAACTATCTGGGGATGCGCTGCGACATCTGCTACCGCGTCTGCCCGGTGCTGGACAAGGCGATCACCCTCGACCCGCAGACCAACCGGCGCACCGGCCATCACACCCTGTTCATCCCGGTCGTGCATTCCGATCACTGCACCGGCTGCGGCAAGTGCGAAAAGGCCTGCCCGACGGAAGTGGCCTCGATCAAGGTATTCCCGCGCTACATGGCGAAAGGCCAGTTGTCCGAGCATTACCGCCTGGGCTGGGTGGAGAAGGAAAAGGCGGGCCACAGTCTGGTCGCGCCGGACATCGAGCACCAGTTCAACATGCCGGAAGGCATGCACTACGAACTGGGCAAGGGCTTGCAGCAGGTGCCGCCGGCGGGCGGCGAGGCCGCAGCCGGGGCGGCGGGCGCCGCTGGCGGCGAAGCCGGCAACGCCGCGCCGCGCGCTTTCCAGGGGGATCAGCTATGAGCCGCTCATCGCTGCGTCCCGGCGCCGAAGCCGTGCAGGAAAAAGGCTGGCTGGTCGCCCACAAGTGGCTGGTGCTCGGCCCCTCCGGCGGCATCA
>URNG01000109.1 GCA_900549295.1 uncultured Rhodocyclaceae bacterium | reverse complement strand
TCGACGAGCCACAGCTCGTCGGCGCTGCTCGCCTCGCGCCCGGCGGTGAAGGCCTGCATGGCGGCGAAGGTGGGGGCGTATTCGACGCGCCCGAGCCGTTTGATCCGCACCGGCGGGATGCCTTGCGGGTCGGCGGGACGGGCGGCGGACGGCACCACCTCAGAGCACTACCTTGATGAGCGGATGGCTGGTCAGTTCGGTATATAGCGCATCCAGTTGCGGCTTGGAGGTGGCGCGTACGGTGCAGGTCAGGCTGAGGTAGTTGCCGCCGCTGCTGCTGCGCATTTCCATGCTGGCACCGTCAAAATCCGGTGCGTGCCGGCAGACGATGGTGAGCACGGTCTGTGCCAATTCATCGACGGCGCGGCCCATGATCTTGAGTGGAAAATCGCAGGGGAATTCGAGCAGGGTGTCGCCGGAAGCGCAGGAAGTTTCAGACATCGCAATCACTGGAACCAGAGTTTGACGGTATCCACCGCGCGCCCGAAGCTGCCGGCCAGCGGCACGTCGGCTTGCGCGGCGACCGGGAATTCGCCGTAAGGCTGGCCGGCCAGCGTCAGCTTGACGCTGCCGACGATCTGTCCCTTTTTGACGGGAGCCATCAGGCGGGCGGGGGCGAGGTATTCGGCCTTGAGCTGGTCGCTCATGCCCTTGGGCACGGCCACCGTGAATTCCTGATCGAAGCCCACGGCGACCTGATTCTTCGCGCCTTTCCACAGGCGCGGCGTGGCGACGGCCTGGCCGTTCGGGTAGAGATGCACGGCGTCGTAGGCGACGTAGCCCCAATTGAGCAGTTTAGCCGATTCCGCTGCCCGTGCCTTGTCGGAAGCCGCGCCGAGTACGACCGAAAGCAGGCGGCGGCGGTCGCGCAGGGCGGAAGAAATCAGGCAGTAGCCGGCGGCGTCGGTGTGGCCGGTCTTGACGCCATCGACCGTGGGGTCGGTCCACAGCAGGCGGTTGCGGTTGGGCTGCGTGATGTTGGCGTAGCGGAATTCCTTGAGCGAGTAATAGCGGCGGTATTCCTCGGGAAAATCGCGGATCAGCGCCGTGGCGAGCCGGGCGAGGTCGCGGGCGGTGGTGTAGTGCTGCGGGTCGGGCAGGCCGGTCGAGTTGCGGAACTGGGTGTTCTGCATGCCCAGGCGCTTGGCCTCGCGGTTCATCAACTGCGCGAAGTTTTCCTCGCTGCCGGCGATGGCCTCGGCCAGCACCACGCAGGCGTCGTTGCCGGACTGCACGATCATGCCCTTGAGCAGATCGTCCACGGCGACTTGCGTATCCACCTTGACGAACATCTTGGAGCCGCCGGTGCGCCACGCCTTTTCGGAAACGGGCAGGGCCTGCGTCAGTGCGAGTTTTTTGTCGCGCAGCGCGGCGAAGCTCAGGTAGGCCGTCATCAGCTTGGTGAGGGAGGCGGGTTCGAGTTTTTGCTCGGCCTTTTCCGCGGCCAGCGTCTGCCCGGAGGAAACTTCGATCAGCAGCCAGGAATTCGCGGCCAGGGAGGGCGGCACGGGCATGGCGCCGTTGGCATTGGCGAAGGCGGGCAGGGCGAGGCAGAGCGCCAGGGCGAGAATTTTTCGTAATGACATTGTGGAGCGATGCGGAGGCGGGAAAGCGGCAGATTATAGCGCCGCTCAACCGGCTGGCTGGGTAACGGTTGGTGATACGTCTGGCGTAGCGGCTGCCGCCGTGTTTTGCGTCGTGCTCTGGCAGAGCGCCTCGATGGCCGGGTGGCGGATCTTGCGCTCGGTCGAGATGGCGTGAATCTGCTCCGCCACGCCGCTCATGTCGCCCAGGGCGTGCGCGTCGTACTCATTGGCCAGTTGCTCGCGCAGCACCAGCGGCGCCGGGAAAATGCCCAGGCCGCCGCGGCCGAAGGTGGTGAGCAGCGCGCTGTCCTGGAATTCGCCGACGATGCGCGGCGTCAGGCCGTGTTCGTCCAGCCAGCGGTCGATCCGCACGCGCAGGGCGTTGTGGCGGGTCGGCAGCAGGAGCGGCGCGCCGTTCAGGCTGGCCGGGAAATCCGCCTGGACGGCGCGGAACCTGGGTGGGGCGAACAGCCCGGTCGGGAATTCGCCCAGGTGCGTGCTGAATACCTTGAGATTGCCGGTGGCCGGCGCGGCGCGGTCGGTCAGTACGAGGTCGAGCCGGTGCAGGGCGAGGTCGGCGAGCAGGTTGTCGAAGCTGCCTTCCAGACAGATCAGGCGCAGATCGCCGGGCAGCGCGGTAGCCTGACTGAGCAGGCGGTAGGCGAGCAGTTTCGGGATGCTGTCCGAGATGCCGACGCGCAGGCGCAGAATCTGGCCGCTGTCGTCCTGAGCGATGGCTTCTTCCAGTTGCTCGCCGAGTTGAAAGATCTGGTCGGCGTAGCGCAAGACCGTGCGCCCGGTCTCGCTCAGGGCCAGCCGCCGCCCCTGCGTGGTGAACAGGGTCTTGCCGAATTGCCGTTCCAGCAGGCCCAACTGGCCGCTGATGGTCTGCACGGCAACGCCCAGGCGTTCCGCCGCGCGGGTGATGCTGCCTTCCTTGGCGACCACCCAGAAATAATGCAGGTGCTTGTAATTGAGCATTTTGGACACACATTGATGGCCTGGATTACGGGAAACCGGGCGGGTTGCCGTCAGTCGCCGTCAGCAACTGGTCAGCGGGTGGCTTCGGAAAAACCGGAAACTTTCTCCATTTTGCTCCGTTTTTTTCTGGAATCCAATTGCTGTACCATCGCAGCGTTTTTTCACCAACGGAGATCACAATAATGAAACGCGTCGTGCTTTTCTTGATGACCAACCTGGCGGTCATGCTCGTGCTCAGCGTGGTGACCAGCCTGCTCGGCGTCAACCGCTTCCTCACCGCCAATGGCCTCGATCTCGGCTCCCTGCTGGCCTTTGCCGCCGTGATCGGTTTCGGCGGCTCCTTCATTTCGCTGCTGATGTCGAAAACCATGGCGAAGTGGAGCACCGGGGCGCGGGTGATTACCCAGCCTTCCTCGTCGACCGAAGTCTGGCTGGTGGATAGCGTGGCCAAACTGGCCGACCGCGCCGGCCTGCCGATGCCGGAAGTGGCGATCTACGAGGGCGAGCCGAATGCCTTCGCCACCGGCGCGAGCAAGAAGAGTTCGCTGGTGGCCGTCTCCACCGGCCTCCTGCAAAGCATGACGCGCGAAGAGGCGGAAGCCGTGCTGGCGCACGAAGTGGCGCACATCGCCAACGGCGACATGGTGACGCTGACCCTGATCCAGGGCGTGGTGAACACCTTCGTCATCTTCGTGTCGCGCGTCGTCGGCTATCTGGTCGACTCCTTCCTGCGCCGCAACGACAGTCAGAGCAGCGGCCCCGGCATCGGCTACATGGTGACCAGCCTGATCTGCGAAGTGGTGTTCGGCATCCTCGCCAGCATCATCGTCGCCTGGTTCTCGCGCCAGCGTGAATTCCGCGCCGACGCCGGAGCCGCCAGCCTGATGCGCTCGCCGGTGCCGATGCAGAACGCCCTGCGCCGCCTGGGCAGCCTGCACACCGAGCCGCTGCCGAAAAACATGGCCGCTTCGGGTATTGCCGGCGGTATCGGCAGCCTGTTCGCCACCCATCCGCCGCTGGAAGCGCGCATCGCGGCACTCGCAGCGCGCTGAACGCCGCTGGCGGAACAAAAGGGAGGCCGCGGCCTCCCTTTTCGGTTTTATGCGCTGCCGGCGCGGCCTCAGCACTCGATGGCGCGCAAAGCCTGTTCGATCAAATCGAGCTGGGCGCGGATGGCGTGGGCGGCGCGGTCCTGGTCGGCTTCGCTGGCGTCGTACAGTTGCAGCACGAGTTGCTGCACCGCGCGGCCCAGGTGGTAGATGCCCCACATGTCGATCTGTTCGGCGTGCTGGATCAGCGCCTCGCATTCCTCGGCGATGCCGTAGATGTCGATGGGCAGGGTTTCCAGCGCCTCGCGCATGTGGGCGAGACGTTCCTCGGCGTCCTCGACGAACAGGCGGTCGAGCACGTCGGAGCGTTCGCCGGGCTTGCCGGAAGGACGCAGCGCGGTTTCCAGACGCTCCCGGAAATGGCGCAGGCGCTCGTTGAGGTGGGGGTGTTCCAGCCCTTGTGGCAGGTGTTTGTCCGCCGTATCCGCCATGACTTCGCACAGGGCATCGAGGGCGGCTTGCAGGCGGTTGCCGGGCGTCCGGTGTTCGAGATGGTCGGCCGTGCTGGCGAGGCTTTCGGCCAGCCCCAGGCAGTCGGCATCGCCGGTTTCCAGGGCGACGCTCATGATCTGCATGACGCCGCGCCGGAAGCGGACAAAATCGCCGCCGTCCTCGCGTCGGGCGGCGGCGAATTCGGCCCAGGCCGCCTGCCAGCGCTTGTTCAGTTCGGGCGGAAAACGCGCCGCCTGGGTCTGGCTGACCCAGGGCAGGATGGACGCCACGGCGTCCAGCATCGGGTTGAGGGCGGCGCGCGTGCCGGCCAGATCGTCGTCGGTGTGGTCAGTCACGGCTTCCTCCTTCAGTCGTGCGGCCTGGGGTGTTTCTCCGCGATTTGCTGCAACGCGGGCGAGAGGCTTCAGCCCGCCAGTTTGGCAAAGGCCTCCACCACTTCCGGCGGCGCCTGCACCAGTTCGATCAGCACGCCCTCGCCGCCGATCGGGAATTCCTCGTTGCCCTTCGGGTGCAGGAAACAGATGTCGAAGCCCGCCGCGCCCTTGCGGATGCCGCCCGGTGCGAAGCGCACGCCGTTGGCGGACAGCCATTCCACCGCCCTGGGCAGATCGTCGATCCACAGGCCGACGTGATTGAGCGGCGTGGCATGCACCGCCGGTTTCTTCTCCGGGTCGAGCGGCTGCATCAGATCGACTTCCACCTTGAACGGCCCCTTGCCCATCGCGCAGATGTCCTCATCCACGTTCTCGCGCTCGGACACGAAATTGCCGGTGATTTCCAGCCCCAGCTTGTCCACCCACAGGGTCTTGAGTTTTTCCTTGGACGGGCCGCCGATGGCGATTTGCTGGATGCCGAGGACTTTGAACGGACGGGTCATGCGTTTCTCCAATGTCGTGAGTGTCGTGGGGCGGGCAAGCGGGAAACCCGCGAGGCCTTCCTGCCTGCCTCTGGTTTTCCATTTTCGAAAATGGGTTTCATGCTACCAGTTTTCCATCGATTCTCCCCAGGAGCGCTAATCCGGTACCCCATCGGCACCTCGTTGCGGTGCGTGCGCCGCAAGTCGATCAGTGTTGCGTGAAATACAACAAGCATGCCGCTGCATGTCCTGTGTATATGCTACGCGGGCGTCGATTTAAATAAAATCGGCATCTTTTCCGTTGCGCTACTCCCGGCGCAATGCCATGCGGCCCGAAGCGCCGCGCTCTTCGCTTTTTTCCCATGTCCGAATCGCGCTCCTCGAATACCCGTCACCCTGAACAGCCGCCTGCCCATTGCCGGCATTTTTTTCTTGTTGCCGTCTGCCTTGCCGCCTGGGCCGGTTTTCTGCCGTATGCGGCGGCCCAACCCGTGCCGCCGGGCGATCTCGACTTGCAGCGGGAGCGTCAGGAAAGATTGCTCCGGGAGCAGGAGCGCCGCATCGAGGAATTGCGCCAACTGCCCGCGCCCGCCGCGCAACCGGCGGAACCCGCGCCCGCGCCGGAGCGCTGTTTCGAGATTCGCCGCATCGACCTCACCGGGGCCAGCCTGCCCGATCAGGCGGAGCGGCAGGAACTGCTGGCCCCGTTCATCGGGCGCTGTCTGGCGGCGGGCGACCTGAACGCGCTGTTGAAGCGCATCACCGACTGGTATCTGGATCGCGGCTACGTCACCTCGCGGGCCTATCTGCCGGAACAGGATCTCGGCAGCGGCCGGCTGGAAATCATCGTCGTCGAAGGGCGTCTCGAAGGCATCGAAGCCAAGCCGGAAAGCGGCCTGACGGAGCGCGAACTGAACATGGCCTTCCCCGGCAAAACGGGAGAATTCCTCAACCTGCGCGAACTCGAACAGCTTACCGATCAACTGAACCGCCTGCCCTCCAACAGCGCTGCCGTCGAACTGCTGCCGGGCGAAGCGCCGGGCGGCAGCCGCGCCGTCATCGCCAATCAGCCGGCAAAACCCTGGCGCGTTTCCTTTACCCGGCACAACGACGGCCAGCGCAGCACCGGGGAGCAGCAATGGACGCTCGGTCTTGAACTCGATTCGCCGCTCGGGCTGGCCGATCACCTGGCCGTGCGCGGCGGCAGCAGCACGCAGCGCACGCAGGAACGCGCCGCCGACAACGGCTTTCTGGCCTACAGCCTGCCGCTCGGCTGGTGGACGTTCTCCTACAGCTACAGCCAGAGCCGCTATCGCACGGTCAATGATTTCTTCGGCCTGCAATTCGCCGCCTCGGGCAACAGCCGCAGCCACGAACTGCGCGCCGAACGGCTGCTGCACCGTGACGCCCAGGGCAAGACGGCGGTGAATTTCGCGCTCGGCCAAGTCGCCTCGCGCAACTACATCGAAGGCAGCCTGCTCGAATCCAGCAGCCCGCGCCTGTCCGAAGCGGCGCTGGCGTTCAATCACGGCCGGCGCATCGGCTCCGCCTTCGTCAACCTCGATCTTGGCTGGCAGCGCGGCGTCGATCTGTTCGGCGGGCGCGTCGACCGCCATCCGGACAGCGACGCGCCGCACGCCCAGTACAACAAATACACGCTGACCGGCAGCTTCCTGCAACCCTTCGCGTTGGCCGGGCAGTCGTTTTCCTTCGACAGCATGCTCTACTTCCAGAAAAGCGAGGACGTGCTGTACAGCGCCCGCCGGGTCAGCATCGGCGGCCTCGGCTCGGTGCGCGGCTTCAAGGAAGGCTCGCTGTCCGGCGACAGCGGCGGCTATCTGCGCAACCAGTTGCGCTGGCGCTCGGCCATTCCCGCCCACGCGCTCGGCGCGGCAGCGGCGGACTGGCTGCCCGAACTGGCGGGGGAATTCGGCCTCGCGCTCGCCTGGGACGTGGGCGTCATCTCGCGCGACCGCCACAACGCATTCACCGGACAGCACGGCCGCATCAGCGGGCGGGCCATCGAATTGAGCACGCGCGGGCGCAAGGCCCGCCTCAGCCTGACCTGGGCCGAATCCCTGTCGCGCCCCGCCGCGCTGCTCAAGCGCGAGCGCCCCCTGCATTTCCGTCTCGAAATCCTGCTGTGAACGTTTTTTGAACATTTCCTCTTTGAACGAATGGTTCGCCATCATGAGAAAACCCTCCCCCCACTCTTCTTTCTCCACGCCTGAGCTTATTCCCTCGCCACGCAGCCGTTCAGGCCGGGGATTGATCTGGACGCTGATCTGCACGCTGGTGCTGAACCCGGTCTTGCCGGCCCTGGGTCAGGTGGTGCCGGCGGGCGGGGGAACGACGGTGGGTGCGGCGGGTAACGGCGTGCCGGTGGTGAACATTGCGGCGCCGAACGCCCAGGGGCTGTCGCACAACCGTTTCACGGACTACAACGTGGGGCGGGAAGGGCTGATTCTGAACAATGCGACCGGCGCGGTGCAGCAGACGCAGCTGGGCGGCTACATCGTCGGCAATCCGGGGCTGAACGGACGCTCGGCGAACGTCATCCTGAACGAGGTGACGGGGGGCCGGGCGAGCCGTCTGGCGGGCTACACGGAGATTGCCGGGCAGGCGGCGCGGCTGATCGTGGCCAACCCCTGGGGGCTGACCTGCGACGGCTGCGGCTTCATCAACACGCCGCGAGTGACGCTGACCACGGGCCGCCCGCTGTTCGAGGACGGGCAACTGAGCGGATGGCGCGTCGACGACGGCGCCATCCTGATCGAAGGGGCCGGGCTGAACGCCAGCAATGTCGACCAGTTCGAACTGATTACGCGCAGCGTCGAGATCAACGCGGCGCTGCACGCGCGGCGGCTGAGCGTGATCGCCGGGCGCAACGCAGTGGATGCGCAGACGCTGGCCGCGCAGGCCCTGGCGCCCGACGGCAGCGCGCCGCCGACATTTGCCATCGACAGCGCGGCCCTGGGCGGCATGTACGCGCACAACGTCCTGCTGGTCGGCACCGAAGCCGGCGTCGGTGTGCGTCTGGCGGGCGATCTGGCGGCCAGCGCGGGCGACATCCGGATCGACAGCGCGGGCCGGCTGACGCTCAACCGGGCGGCGGCCAGCGGCGCGGCCCAACTGGCCGCCGGTTCGGCGCAGATCGGCACGCTGCAAGCGGGTGGTGAGCTCGCCATCCACGCGACCGACGGCATCGAAATCGCCCAGGCGCTGCAAGGCGAAGCAGTGACGCTGAACGGCAGCACCATCGCCAACCGGGGCATCGTGCTCGCCCAGGGCGCGCTCGACATTCAGGCGCAGGCGCTGGACAACCGGCAAGGGCAGCTGCTCGCCAAAGCGGCGCTGACGGTCACCGCCGATACGGTGGACAACCGGGCCGGCACCGTCGGCGCGGCAGAGATTCGCATCGCGGCGGCCGAGCATCTGAACAACGCCGACGGCCTGATCGAAAGCAGCGGCAGCCTGCGCCTGAATGCCGCGCATATCGACAACCGGGCCGGCGCCCTGCGTGCCGTGGGTGCCGTGGGCAGAAGCGCCACCGAGCTTGTCGCGGATGAAGTGGACAACCGCGCCGGGCGCATCGAAAGCGTCAGCGAGGATTTCCAGCTCCAGGCCGGGCGCATGCAGAACGCGGGCGGCAGCGTCACCCACGTCGGCCTGGGCGATTTCATGCTCTCCGCCGGCGCGCTCGAACAGGCGGGCGGGCGCTTTCTCAGCAACGGCACGCTGGCCCTGACGGCGGCGAACTGGCAACTCACCAGCGACATTCAGGTGCGCCAGTTGCTGCTCGAGGTCGACCACCTGAACGTCGGCGCCAGCGGCGCGCTGCTGGCCACGCACGGCTTCACCGGCCAGGGCGCGAATTGGCAGAACGACGGCAAGCTCGTGAGCGACGCGGGCCTGACCCTGACGCTGACCGGCGCTTACACCGGCAGCGGCGCGCTGACGGCGGCAGAGCAGCTCGACCTGACGGCGCAAACCGTCCACAACCAGGGCACGCTGGGCGCGGGCGACACGCTGACGATCCGGGCGCAGCGCCTGAAGAACGAGAACGGTCTGATCTTCTCCGGCGGCGACATGCTGCTGGCGGCCAACGAGATACACAACCGGCGCGCCGACATCTACAGCCTGGGCGCGCTCACCGTGAGCGGGCGCACCGGCACGTCGGCGCAGACGCTCGAGAACCGCTCCGGCCACATCGAAGCCGACGGCGTGCTGGCCATCGAAGCCGCTACCGTCACCAACACGAAGGACGTGTTCACGCTGGTGCAGGAACAGACCGGCGGGTCCATGCACGTCGTCTGCTACGACTGCGGCGGCGATCATCACAACGTCGATTACGTCGCCACCGAAACCTTCGTGAGCCGGATCGAGGAAGACAGCCCGGCCGGCGTCATGCAAGGCAACGGCGGCCTGCTGATCCGTGCCGGCGTGTTGGCCAACCACTACAGCGTGCTGGCTTCCGGCGGCGACCTGCTGCTCGATCTGGGCGCCTTGAGTAACGTGGGCGCGGCCGCCAGCACCTCGGTGCGCACGCGCGCCTGGAACACCGGGCGGATCACCGATGGCACGAATGAGCGGTTCATTGCCAACTGGCTGAACCCCTACAACGCCGCGCCGCTGCCGAAATCCGTGCCGGTTGCGGATTTCTTCGCCAACCGGCTGGTGTCCGATGTCACGGTGGAAACCCCCACCGGCCTTGCCGCGCCCGCGGTGATTCAGGCCGTGGGCAGCGCGCTCGTGCGCGTGTCGGGCAACCTGCAAAACGACGTGGTCACGGTCGCGCCCGCGCCGTCCTCGGGCCATGCCGTGCATGTGACCCAGCAAGGCCAGAGTCTGCCGGACACGAGCCAGCAGCGGGTGGAGGTATCGGACGCGGTGTTGCCCGGTGTCGGGAACGGCCT
This sequence comes from uncultured Rhodocyclaceae bacterium, assembly GCA_900549295.1. Taxonomy (GTDB): domain Bacteria; phylum Pseudomonadota; class Gammaproteobacteria; order Burkholderiales; family Rhodocyclaceae; genus Azonexus. The sequence goes on along the minus strand of URNG01000109.1, from coordinate 646 downwards.
GTTCCAGACGTCGAGCAGCCATCGCTATCTGGTGGAGACGAACCCGGCGCTGACCAACCTCAAATCCTTCCTGAGTTCGAACTACCTGCTCGAACGCTTGGGCTACGACCCGGACGCCGCGCAAAAGCGCCTGGGCGACGGCCTGTACGAACAGCGGTTGATGAGCGAAGCGGTGCTGGCGCGCACGGGTCAGCGCTACCTGTCGGGGTTGGATTCGGACGAAGCGCTGTTCCGCCAGTTGATGGACAACGCGGTGGCGAGCAAGGAAGCGCTGAGTCTGTCGGTGGGGGTGAAGCTGACGGCGGAACAGGTGGCGGCGCTGACGCACGACATTGTGTGGCTGGAAGAGCGGGAAGTGGCGGGCGAGCAGGTGCTGGTGCCGGTGCTGTATCTGGCGCAGGGCGAAGGCCGTCTGGCGCCGACGGGCGCACTGGTGCAAGGGAAAGACGTGGCGCTGATTGCGGGCGACACGCTGGCCAACCGGGGGACCTTGCGCTCGACGGGCGATCTTTATGCCGAAGCCACGAACGTGCTGAACGGCGGCCTGCTGCAAGCGGGCCAACAGCTTTCCGTGGTGGCCCTGGAGAACGTCGTCAATACGGCGGGGGGGGGGCGCGCCCGGCCGCGCGCGCCAACCGGCTTCGAT
>URNG01000108.1 GCA_900549295.1 uncultured Rhodocyclaceae bacterium | reverse complement strand
TTTACTTAAACTTGGTGGCCCGGGCGGAGGGGCGGGGGGGGGAGCCGCAGACGCTGCGCTACGGCGACGAAGTGCCGCAGACCATCCGCCAGCGGCGCAAGCAGTGGGACGATGGCGTCGGTTACGAGGAGAGGGAAATTTTCGAGCTGTTTCTCAAACTGCCGGTGCCGCAGCGCAAGCTGGCGCGGGAGCTGATCGTGGCGCTGGCGAAGGCGAACGGGGTGTTGCCGCTATAGCGCGGGCTTCACGAACCGGGCGGGCGCATCCCGGAAAATCACAGCACCAATGACAGCGCCAGCGGCAGAAAAATCAGCGCCGCCAGATTGCCGATCAGCACGATGGAAGCGACGCGCTGCGGTTCCTGCTGGTAGCGTTCGGCGAACAGGAAGTTGAGGACGGCGGGCGGCAGCGCGCCGAAAACGAGCAGCATGGCGGCATCGCGCCCTTCCAGGCCGAGCAGGTGGATGATGCCCCAGGCGAGCGCCATGCCGATGAGCGGGCGCAGCAGGGCGCTGCCGACGGCGAGTTGCCAGTCGTTCAGGGTGAAGCCCGTCATGCGCACGCCCAGGGCGAACAGCATGAGCGGCACGGAAATGTCGCCGAGCATCTTGATGCCGATGAGCAGCGGCGTCCACAGCGCGATTTTCAGGGCCGCCACCAGCAGGCCGGCGATGGCGGCGAACACTACGGGAATGCGCCACAGCAGGAGCAGGCGGGCCTGCGGGTCGAGCCAGCGCGCGCCGAAAGTGAAGTGCAGGGTGTTTTCCACCATGAACAGGATCACTGCCGCCGGCAGGGCGTCCTCGCCCCAGGCGAGCAAGGCGAGCGGCAGGCCGATGTTGCCGGAGTTGTTGAACAGCATCGGCGGCACCAGGGTTTTCGGCTGGACGCCGCACAGCCGCGCCACCGGCCAGGCGAGCAGGCCGCAAGCCGCCAGCAGCAGGAAGCCTCCCAGGGCGAGCGGCCCGTAGGTGGCCAGATCGAAGGATTTGCCGGCCATTGCCGCGAACACCAGGGCCGGCACGAAGACGTCCATGTTCAGCCGGTTCGCCACCGCCATTTCCGGCTTGTGCTTGCGGCCATAGAAGTAGCCGGCGGCGACGATGCCGAAAATCGGGAACAGCACCGCCAGCAGGCGGAAGCTCAGGCTGTCGTCAGGCATTTTTATTTACCGCAGGGACGCGGAGATCGAGGGGAAAGGCAGAGAAAATCCGGTTTCTCTGCGACCTCAGTACCCTTTGCGCCTCTGCGCTGCAAGCTCACAGCACGTACCGCGACAGATCTTCATCGGCGGCGACTTCGCCGAGTTTCTCGTTCACGTAGGCGGCGCTGACCTGCAGTTCCGTCACCCCGCCGCAGCCTGCCGTGAAGGACACTTCTTCCAGCAGCCTTTCCAGCACCGTGTGCAGGCGGCGCGCACCGATGTTCTCGGTTTTTTCGTTCACCTGGAACGCGATCTCGGCCAGCCGACGAATGCCGTCGGCGGCAAAGTCGACACGCACGCCCTCGGTCGCCAGCAACGCTTGGTATTGCTTGGTCAGACAGGCATCGGTCTGAGTCAGGATGGACTCGAAATCAGCCACCGACAACGATTCCAGTTCGACACGAATGGGAAAACGACCCTGCAATTCGGGAATCAGATCGGAAGGCTTGGCCAGATGGAAGGCACCGGAAGCGATGAACAGGATGTGATCGGTCTTGATCATGCCGTACTTGGTAGACACCGTGGTGCCTTCGACCAGCGGCAGCAGATCGCGCTGCACGCCCTGCCGGGACACATCGGCTCCCTGCACGTCGGAGCGGCTCGCCACCTTGTCGATCTCGTCGAGAAAGACGATGCCGTTCTGCTCCACCGCCTGCACCGCAGCCAGCTTGATTTCTTCATCGTTGACCAAGCGGGCGGCTTCTTCGTCGGTCAGGAGTTTGAAGGCTTCCTTGATCTTCAGTTTGCGCGTTTTCTTCTTGCCACCGCCCAGATTCTGGAACATGCCCTGAATCTGCTGCGTCAGTTCTTCCATTCCCGGCGGCGCGAAAATCTCGGCCTGCATGCCGGGCAGGGCGACTTCGACATCGATTTCCTTGTCGTCCAGATCGCCCTCGCGCAGTTTCTTGCGGAATTTCTGGCGAGTCGCGTTATCAGCATTGGCGGCGCTGTCCTCGGCGTAGAAACCGGGGCTGCGCGCTGGCGGCAGCAGGGCGTCGAGCACGCGCTCCTCGGCGGCGTCCTCGGCGCGGTGGCGGTTGGCCTGCATGGCCCGCTCGCGCTGGTTCTTCACCGCCATTTCGATCAGGTCGCGGATGATGGTTTCGACATCGCGACCGACGTAGCCGACTTCGGTGAACTTGGTCGCCTCCACCTTGATGAAGGGCGCGTTGGCCAGCCGCGCCAGACGGCGGGCGATTTCCGTCTTGCCGACGCCGGTCGGACCGATCATCAGGATGTTCTTCGGCGTGATTTCCTGGCGCAGCGGCTCGGCCACCTGGGCACGCCGCCAGCGGTTCCTGAGCGCGATGGCGACCGCTTTCTTGGCCTTGTCCTGACCAACGATGTGCTTGTCCAGTTCGGACACGATTTCTTTCGGAGTCATCGTCGCGCCACTCATTCCAGCGTCTCCAGGGTGAAATTGCGGTTGGTGTAGATGCACAGGTCGCCGGCGATTTCCAGCGATTTTGTGACGATCTCCAGCGGCGCGAGTTCCGTGTTTTCCAGCAAGGCGCGCGCCGCGCTCTGCGCGTAAGCGCCGCCAGAGCCGATGGCGACGATGCCGTATTCCGGTTCCAGCACGTCGCCGTTGCCGGTGATGATCAGCGAGGATTCGCTATCCGCCACCGACAGCATGGCTTCCAGCCGGCGCAGCGCGCGGTCGGTGCGCCAGTCCTTGGCCAGTTCGACCGCCGAGCGCACCAGATTGCCCTGATGCTTTTCCAGCTTGGCCTCGAAACGCTCGAACAGGGTGAAGGCATCCGCCGTGCCGCCGGCGAAACCGGCCAGGATGCGGCCCTGGTGCAGCCGGCGCACTTTTTTTGCCGTGCCTTTGATGACGATGTTGCCCAGCGTCACCTGACCGTCGCCGCCCATGGCGACCGAACGGCCACGCCGCACCGACAGGATGGTCGTACCGTGATATTGCTCCATGATTTTTGCGCGAAAAGTGAGATGTGAAAAAGACGGGCGGCACAGCGCCGGAACTGACGCTACGGCTCGTTCAGGATTTGGGAACGATGATGCGCGCCTGCTTGTTGAGACCGACCACCGCCATCAGTTCGGCGATGAGGTGGTTCGGGCTGCGAATGACGATTTCCTTGCCCGCCGCCTTGAACGGCCCCAGACGGTTGACCAGTTGGCCGGCGGAATAGAAATCCAGGCGCGGCACGGCGGAAAAATCGATGATCGGCTGCGCCTGACGCTCGATGATCTCCTGCAATTCGGCAAAACGCTGATTGCGCAGCGGGCCGGCGAGGTAGATGGCTTCATCGGCCGGCGCGGGCGGCGCGCTGTCCGCAGGTTTGGCGGTTGCCGGCAGGGTTTCCCAGGAAGGCGGAGAATGCTCGAAAGTCACCGCATAATCCACCGCGCGTTCCTCGAAATGCGCCTGCGTGCCTTGGCGTTGCAGCAATTCCAGCAGCAAGCGCCAAGCCGCTTCATGCTCTGCCGTGCCGGCTTGCAAACGCTCATCCAGGCGTTTGATGAAACCCTCGGCACCGATCAGATGGCTGATCTTGCCCAGCCGCCGCGCAGCCGTCAGCAGATCGGCCAGCATGCCGGCGATCTGGTCGTCGCAACCGGCCAGCCTGCTGCAATCGATCCGCAATTCGCCGCCCTCGCCGAGCAGCGTGCCCAGTTGCTGCAAGGTGCCGCGATGCTCGTCGGTGAGCACGCCTTGCAGGACGAAAACCTTGGCACCGCCGGTCGCCGCCGCTTTGGCCGGCATGTCGTAAACCCGCCAGGCGGGGGGGGACATTTCAAACTTCTGTGCAAACTCGACGCTGCGGCGCTCGAACGCCGCCTGATCGCCCTGCACCTGCAACAAATCGAACAGCAAACGCCACAGGCGCACGCCGTCGCTGTCGGAATAAGCCGATAACAAACTTTCCAGCACGCTGCGCGCGGCGGCATCCTGATCGTTGGCGAACAGCACCACCACCTGCTCGACGTCGGCCTGCAAAGGCGGCACTTCGTGCTCGACATCGATTGCCATGACGCTGGATTCAGTAAACTCGGCCTCGAATTCGTCGATGGCGCTCAAGGCCAGCGACGCTTTGGCGGCGGGGGGAGCTTTCGCTTTGTCGGTGACGAAATCCAGGTCGGGCAAAGGCTCATCCAATGACACCTGGGATTTCGGTTCTTCCGGCCTGAGCTTCATCTCTGGCAAGGGCATGCGCGGACGCGCCGCCGTCGGCTCCGGCATTTTTTGAGGCGCTTTTTTGAAGAAGGAAAAAACCATGACGACTCCGCGTGGGGAACGCTGTTTTTAGCATGCCCCGCCGCTTCTAGCAACGTTCCGCCGGAGATTTGCACAATTTTACAAAACCCCGGGCGACGGCTCGAAAGCAAAAACCGGAAGCCGAATCGCAGCGCGAAAAAAATCCCCACGCCAAACTTGCGTGGGGATTTTTGTGTAACCTTTTTTGCGCAGCCTTACGGGCTTTGTGCGTCCCTCAGGAAGTCTATTCAGACCGTTCCCGGGCCGGCCCCGCTACCCCGGCGTCAGTTACCCAGCGTCTTGCGGTTGCGCTGATGGCATTCGACCGCGTACATGGTCTTGAAGCTGGTCTTGCCATCGCCCTTGAACAGGCGCTTGACGGATTTGGAAACGCAGCGGCGTTCCAGGATGTTGCGGCGGGTGCGGTTGATAGCCATGAAAAACTCCGGTATGCGGAAAAAAAGCAAAACGCAGATTATGCGGGCTGCCCCTGCCGGGGTCAACGGCTTGTCGGTGTTTTTCCCGTCATTTCAACGTTTTGCCCGTGGGTGGGCGCGGTCGTACACACTGGCAAGGTGCTGAAAATCGAGGTGGGTATAAATCTGGGTCGAGGCGATGCTGGCATGGCCGAGCATTTCCTGTACCGCGCGCAGGTCGCCGGAAGATTGCAGCACATGCGAGGCGAAGGAATGGCGCAGCATATGCGGATGCACGTGCTGCGCCAGCCCCTGCTGCCGGGCACGCTGTTCCAGGCGGCGCTGGATGCTGCGCACGCCGAGACGCAGGCCGCGCTGATTGACGAACAGGGCGGGCTCATCCGGCGCAGCCAGCCGGGGCCGGCAGTTCAGCCAGAGCGCGAGCGCCGCGCGCGCCGGGCCGCCTACCGGCACCAGGCGCAGCTTGTTGCGCTTGCCGAGCACCCGCACCTCGCCATCGGCCAGAATGCCGTCCGCTGCCGCCAGATCCAGCCCGCCCAGTTCGGACAGCCGCAGGCCGGAGGAGTAGAACAGCTCGAACATCGCGCTGTCGCGCAGCGTCAGCGCATCTTCCTCGCCTGTCGCCGCCGTCTCCCCCGCCGCCGCCAGCAGCGCCGCGCTTTCATCCACCGACAAAGCCTTGGGCAGACGCCGGGGCGATTTCGGCGGGCGCACGCCGAGGCAGGGGTTGCAGCTCACTTGCCCGGCTTCGCCCAGCCAGGCGAAGAACCCGCGCCAGGCGGAGAGATGGCGGGCCAGGGAACGCCCGGACAAACCTTCCGCATGCAGCTTGGCGACGAAGCGGCGAATGTCGTGCCCCTGCACCTGCGGCAAGGGCCGCCCGTCCAGCAGATGCTGCAATTTGCCCAGGTCGCGCCGGTAATTGCCGAGGGTATGCGCGGCCACCCGGCGCTGACCCGCCAGAAAGGCAAGATACGCCGCCAGCGCATCCCCGGTGGTCACAGCGCGCTCTTCGTCACCCGCGCGAGCGCCGCCGACACCATTTCGCCGATGCGCTCCAGATAGAGCGTGCCCATGTCGGCGTAAAACCGCTGCGCTTCCTCGCTGCCCAAGGCCACCAAGCCGATGGTGCCGCCGCCGTTGCGCAAGGCGATCAGCGCCTGCGAGCGGATATGCGGCGCGGCTTCGCCGAACCATGAAGCCGTGCCGAAGCCGGCGGTGGAGCCGCAATAGGGGCGGGTCAGGGTTTCCGCGAAAACCTGCAATTCCTCGCTGACAGCGGCGAATTCCGGCAGATCGGAAATTTCGTCCGGCTTGTGCCACAGGCGCAGCGCCACGTGCGGCACGGAAAAATCGTCGCGCAGGTGGAAATTGAGCAGATGGATCACCGCCTGGAAGGTTTCGGCGGCGATCAGACCAACCGCCAGTCGATGCACTTTTTCCGAAATCTGGTCGTTTTCCTCGCCGAAGGCGATCAGTTCGGCGAGCTTGCTCTCGCTGGCGCGGTTCTTCTCGCGCAGGGTCAGCATCTGCCGCTCGACCAGCGAAATCGTGCGCCCGCCATGCGGGTGCGGCACGAAAATCTGCGCCATCAGGTCGGCGTATTGCTCGAAAAAGCTGGGGTTGTTCTTCAGATAATCGGCGATATCGTCCGGAAACATGCTCTCGTTCCTCTCTGGAAAAGGCGCGTTCAGCGCCGCAAATCAACAGAAAAAGAATAGCAGAGACAGGGATTTATCTCAATTTTCTAAAGTTATTTCTTGGAACCGCTCAAACCGGCGGCGCTTCCGCCCCGCGCGGGCGTTTGTAGCGGTTGTAGCCCCACAGGTATTGCGTCGGGCATTGGCGCACCAGCGCCTCCACCTCATGATTGATCTGCTGCGCGCGTTCCTGCGTGTTGCCGGAAAACGACTGGCTCGGCGGCTGAAAGTGGATGCGATAGCCGCGCCCCTGCGGCAGACGCTCGCCCCAGGTCAGGAGCGATACTGCGCCGGTTTCGGTCAAGCGGGCGGCCAGCGTCATGGTGTAGGCCGGACGGCCAAAGAAATCGAGCCACACGCCTTCGCCGGTTTTCGGCGCCTGATCGGGCAGCATGCCGACCATCTGCCCTTTTTTCAGCGCCTTAATCAAGGCTCGCACTCCCGACAAATCAGCCGGGGCCAGATGCAATTGCGCCCGCTTGCGCCCGGTGAGGATCAATGCCTGTGCCGCCGCCGATTTGGGCGGGCGGTACAGCACGGTGATGTCGCCGAGGGAGGACAGATACTGCGCGGTGATCTCGAAACAGCCCAGATGCGGCGTCAGGAACAGAATGCCACGGCCCTCCGCGCGCGCCGCATCCAGATGTTCCCGCCCGACCACCTCCACCACCTGCGCGTTGGCTTCTTCCAGTGTGCGCAGCCAGATGCGCGACAACTCCAGCATTTGCTTGCCAGCCTCTGCTGCTGCCGCGCCACGCAGGGCGGGGTCGATGCCGGCCTGCGCCATGTTTTCCTGCAAATGCCGCCTGTAAGTCGGCGACAGCGCATAGATCAGCCGCCCGAGCAGCGCGCCCAGACCGTGCACGACGCGCAGAGGCAGGTAGGACAGAAGGCGGAAAAGAAAAACCATAGCGTTTTCAGGGTTGCATCGGACGAAAAAAGACCTATCATTATCGGATCGCCGAGTTAATCAGACAACTTGCGGGGCGATAGCTGGGGTTCATGCCACGGCGCACAAATACCGCTAAAGCGTCCCCTGCTCGTGGCTCGGAGCCGGTTACGCCGGAACCAAGAGCCGCTGGAGCAAAGTCATGAGTGATTACCTCTTCACCTCGGAATCGGTCTCGGAAGGCCACCCGGACAAGGTCGCCGACCAGATTTCCGACGCCATCCTCGACGCCATCCTGTCCCAGGACAAGCATTCGCGCGTCGCCGCCGAAACGCTGTGCAACACGGGTCTGGTGGTGCTGGCCGGTGAGATCACCACCAATGCCAACGTCGATTACATCCAGGTGGCGCGCGACACCATCAAGCAGATCGGCTACGACAACACCGAATACGGCATCGACTACAAAGGCTGCGCCGTGCTGGTCGCTTACGACAAGCAAAGCCCGGACATCGCCCAGGGCGTGAACGCCGCCTACGACGACAATCTCGGCCAGGGTGCCGGCGATCAGGGTCTGATGTTCGGCTACGCCTGCGACGAAACGCCGTCCTTGATGCCGCTGCCGATCTGGCTCTCGCATCGTCTGGTCGAGCGTCAGGCCATGCTGCGCAAGGACGGGCGGCTCCCCTGGGCGCGCCCGGACGCCAAATCGCAGGTCACCATCCGCTACGTCGACGGCAAGCCGTTCGCCATCGACACTGTGGTGCTGTCCACCCAGCATTCGCCGGACATCTGCCTGGATGCGCTGCGCGAGCAGACCATCGAGGAAATCATCAAGCCGGTGCTGCCCAAGGAACTCATCAAGGGCGACATCAAGTACCTGGTGAACCCCACCGGCCGTTTCGTCATCGGCGGCCCGCAGGGCGATTGCGGCCTGACCGGGCGCAAGATCATCGTCGATACCTACGGCGGTTCCGCGCCGCACGGCGGTGGCGCTTTCTCCGGCAAGGATCCCTCCAAGGTCGATCGTTCCGCCGCCTACGCCACCCGCTACGTCGCCAAGAACATCGTCGCCGCCGGGCTGGCCTCGCGCTGCCAGGTTCAGGTTTCCTACGCCATCGGCGTCGCCGAGCCGACCTCGATCATGGTCGAAACCTACGGCACCGGCAAGGTCAGCAACGAAACCCTGACCGCCCTGATCCGCAAGCACTTCGACCTGCGCCCGAAAGGCATCGTCAACATGCTCGACCTGCTGCGTCCGATCTACCAGAAAACCGCCGCCTACGGCCATTTCGGCCGCGATGAACCGGAGTTTTCCTGGGAAAACACGGATCGTGCAGCTTTGTTAAAAAATGATGCTGGATTGTAAAAGGTTGCGAAATCAGACCTAGGTCAGATTCTCGCAGCAGGTCCATATAGAATAATGGTCTGTTAAAAACCCCTGAGGCAGCCTCCTGGCTGCCTCAGTACCATTCCGGTGCCATATGCTGAAAAAAATCCCCGTTACCGAAGTACGCATCGGCATGCATATCCATGCTTTCTGCGGTGCGTGGATCAATCACCCGTTCTGGCGCAACCGTTTCGTCCTGAAAGATCCGAAAGATCTCGCCCTGATCCGCGAAAGCGTGGTGCGCGAGGTATGGATCAACATCGACCTCGGCCTGGATGTCGCAGTAGCGCCCGAATCCGCGCCGGTTGCCTACGAAACCGCAGCCGAGCTTCCGGTGGAGCCTCCGGAACCGTTACCGGCAAAAACCAGCTTCGCCGATGAGGTCAAACGCGCCGGACGCATCGTTGGCAAAGGCAGGGAAGCGGTCATTTCGATGTTCCAGGAAGTACGCATGGGCAAGGCCATCGAAGCCGAAGCCGCCGCGCCGCTGGTCGAAGAAATTTCCAATTCAGTGCTGCGCAATCCCGGCGCATTGATCAGTCTCGCCCGCCTGAAAACCGCCGATGACTACACTTACATGCATTCGGTCGCCGTGTGCGCCCTGATGATCGCACTCGCCCGCCAGCTTGGCCTGTCCGAAGCCGAGGTACGCGAAGCCGGCATGGCAGGGCTCCTGCACGACATGGGCAAGGCCATGATTCCGCCGGAAATCCTCAACAAACCGGGGCGGCTGACCGATGCCGAATTCGACATCATCAAGGGGCACCCGGCAGAAGGGCACCGCCTGCTCGAAGAAGGCAGCGGCGCGAGCGCTACGGTCAAGGATGTCTGCCTGCACCATCACGAAAAAGTGGATGGCACGGGTTATCCAAAGCGTTTGAACGGCGAAACGATGAGCCGCTTCGCCAAGATGGGCGCGGTCTGCGACGTGTACGACGCCATTACCTCCAACCGCCCTTACAAGGCCGGCTGGGACCCCGCCGAATCGCTGCAACGCATGGCGAGCTGGAAAGGCCATTTCGATCCGGCCATTTTCCAGGCCTTCGTCAAAAGCCTGGGTATTTACCCGATCGGCTCCCTGGTTCGCCTCGAATCCGGCAAGCTAGGCGTAGTCATCGAGCAAAACGAGCAAACCCTGCTCAAACCGCGCATCAAGGTATTTTTCTCGACCCGATCGCGCAGCTATATTCCGCCGCAAGTCGTCGATCTGGCGAAAAGCGCGGAAAAAATCGCGGGCCGGGAAGATGCCGAAAAATGGGGCATCACCGACGTCAATCATTTCTGGGTCGCCGAAACGCTGTAAAGCCGGTTTATAATCCGCCCCCTACCGAGGGGCGCTGCAAGGGCACTTGTCCTCAGGCTCGGTCGATAAACGGCGCTCACTGTCCAACCCTGCCGGGCGCAGGGCGCGCGGTGAGTCTGCCGAATTCACCGAAACGCGCGCCCCACCCGGCCACCGATACAGGAGTGTCACCGTGGCCCAGAATCAAGATTACGTCGTCGCCGACCTTTCCCTTGCCGCCTGGGGGCGCAAGGAAATCGCCATTGCCGAAACCGAAATGCCCGGCCTGATGGCGATCCGCGAGGAATACGCAAAAACACAGCCGCTCAAGGGCGCGCGCATCACCGGCAGCCTGCACATGACCATCCAGACCGCCGTGCTGATCGAGACGCTGACCACGCTCGGTGCCGAGGTGCGCTGGGCCTCGTGCAACATCTTCTCGACCCAGGATCACGCCGCCGCCGCCA
>URNG01000107.1 GCA_900549295.1 uncultured Rhodocyclaceae bacterium | reverse complement strand
GGGGGAAGGACCCGCCAGGGCCCCAAGGCCGGGCGGCCGCCTGCGGCTGGCCGACGCCTTCACGGTTCAGATGAGCGGGCGCGCCGGGACGGACAACGATTTGTTCGTGCTCGACCTGATCGACGGGCAGAGCTTCTGGGACATGACCGAAACCCACGGCCAGCTGCCGCTGCCGCCCTACATCGAGCATCCGGCCGATGCCGAGGACGAATCCCGCTACCAGACGGTGTATGCCCGCGAACCGGGGGCCGTCGCCGCGCCCACCGCTGGCCTGCACTTCACGGACGACATGCTCGCCGCCCTGCGCGCACAGGGCGTCCATACCGCCTTCGTCACCCTGCACGTCGGCGCCGGCACCTACCGCCCGGTGCGCGTGCACACTATCGCCGAGCACCGCATGCACAGCGAGCGTTACGAAATTCCCGCCGCCACCGCCGACGCCATCGCCGCCACCCGGGCCGCGGGCGGGCGCGTCATCGCGGTCGGCACCACCAGCCTGCGCGCGCTGGAATCGGCGGCGCGGGAAAACGGCGCGATTGCCGCCGGCCCCGGCGAAACCGACATCTTCATCACGCCGGGCTACCATTTCAAGGCGGTCGACCGCCTGCTCACCAATTTCCATCTGCCCAAATCGACGCTGCTCATGCTGGTTTCCGCCTTTGCAGGTCATGACGCGATCCGCGCCGCCTACGCGCACGCGGTGGCAGAGCGTTACCGTTTTTTCAGCTATGGCGACGCCATGCTCCTGGAGAAATCCGATGCAATTTGAACTCCTCTCGACCGACGGCGCGGCGCGGCGCGGCACGCTGACGCTGGCGCACGGCCAGGTGCAGACGCCCGTGTTCATGCCGGTCGGCACCTACGGCACGGTGAAGGCGATGACGCCGCAATCCCTGCACGACATCGGCGCGCAAATCTGCCTGGGCAACACTTTCCACCTGTGGCTGAGGCCGGGGCTGGAAGTGATCGCCGCGCACAACGGCCTGCACGATTTCATGCAATGGCAAAGACCCCTGCTCACCGATTCCGGCGGCTTTCAGGTGTTTTCGCTCGGCGCGCTGAGAAAAATCAGCGAGGAAGGCGTCAAATTCAGTTCGCCGCACGACGGGGCCAAGCTCTTTCTCTCGCCGGAAATCTCGATGCAGATCCAGAAGGTGCTCAATTCCGACATCGTCATGATCTTCGACGAATGCACGCCCTACCCGGCCAGCCGCGAGGAAGCCGCCCAGTCGATGCGCCTGTCGATGCGCTGGGCGCGGCGCTCGCGCGACGAACACGACCGACTGGAAAACAGCAACGCCCTGTTCGGCATCGTGCAGGGCGGCATGTACGAGGATCTGCGCGACGAATCCATCGCCGGCCTCACCGACATCGGCTTTGACGGCATGGCCATCGGCGGCCTCTCGGTCGGCGAACCCAAGGCGGACATGGCGCGCGTGCTGGCGCACACCGCGCCGCGCCTGCCCGCCCACAAACCGCGCTACCTGATGGGCGTCGGCACGCCGGAAGATCTGGTGTTCGCCGTCAGTCAGGGCATGGACATGTTCGACTGCGTGATGCCCACCCGCAACGCCCGCAACGGCCACCTGTTCACCCGCTTTGGCGACGTCAAGATCAAGAACGCCCGCTACCGGCAGGACACCGGCCCGCTCGATCCCTCCTGTGCCTGCATGACCTGCACGCAATTCAGCCGCAGCTACCTGCACCACCTGTTCCGCAACGGCGAGATTCTGGGCGGCATGCTGAACACCATCCATAACCTGCATTTCTATCAGACCATCATGGCCGAGATGCGTGCCGCCATTGAGAACGGCCAGTTCCAATCCTGGGCTGCCGCCTTTGCCGCAGACCGATCCGGCGGGCAGTGATAGAATCGCCCGCTTCAAAATTTTTTTCCGGAGAAGCCTCAATGATTAGTCTTGCCTACGCCCAGACGGCGGGCGCCGCCGACGCAAGCGGCGGGTTCATGCAGTTGTTGCCGATGATCCTGATGTTTGGCGTGCTGTGGTTCCTGATGATCCGCCCGCAGATGAAGAAGGCCAAGGAGCACAAGGCCCTGCTCGCCGCCCTGCAGAAGGGCGATGAAGTCGTCACCGGCGGCGGCCTCACCGGGCGCGTCACCAAGGTCGGCGAAGCCTACGTCAACGTCGAAATCGCCGACGGCGTCGAAGTCGTGGTGCAGAAGCCGTCGGTCGTCATCGTCCTGCCCAAGGGTTCCCTTAAAGGGCTGTAATCGAGAATCGACAGCCGAGCGGCGCAGGAATGCGCCGTTCCACTTTCCATTCTTTACTGGCACTGCCCGCAATGAATCGCTATCCCCTCTGGAAATACATTCTCGTCGCCGTCGCCCTGGTCATCGGCTTCATCTACACCCTGCCCAATTTCTACGGCGAATCGCCGGCGGTGCAGGTGTCCAGCGCCAAGGTGACGCTCAAGATCGACGAAGGCACCCGCTCGCGCGTCGAAAGTACCTTGCAGGCCGCCGGCATCGTCCATGACGGCCTGCTGCTCGACAACGTCGGCGTCAAGGCGCGCTTCAAGGACACCGACACCCAGTTGAAGGCCAAGGACGCGCTCGAACGCGCCTTCAACCCGGATGCCGCCGATCCGCAATACGTCATCGCGCTCAACCTGCTGTCGGCCTCGCCGCAGTGGCTGACCAGCCTGCGCGCCCTGCCCATGTACCTGGGCCTCGATCTGCGCGGCGGCGTGCACTTCCTGCTGCAGGTCGACATGCCGGGAGCCGCCACCAAGCGCCTCGATTCCACCGCCGCCGACCTGCGCAGCCTCTTGCGCGACAAGAACGTGCGCCACGCCGGCATCAGCCGCGACGGCGAGCGCATCGTGATCCGCTTCCGCGACGCCGCCACCCGCGACGCCGCGCGGAAAGCCGTCAGCAACGGCAACGACGATCTGGCCTTGAACGAAATCGGCCAGGGCGACGACCTGCGCCTGATCGCCACCCTGAAGCCGGAAGCCCTGAAGAAAATCGGCGAATTTGCCATCAAGCAGAATATCAACACCCTGCACAACCGCATCAACGAACTGGGCGTCGCCGAACCGGTGATCCAGCAGCAGGGGGCCGACCGCATCGTGGTGCAACTGCCGGGCGTGCAGGACACGGCCAAGGCCAAGGACATCCTCGGGCGCACCGCCACCCTGGAAATCCGCTTGGTGGACGACAGCCCCGGCGCGCTGGAAGCCGGTCTGGCCGGCAGCGCGCCGTTTGGCACCGAACTCTATACCGAACGCGGCGGCTCGCCTCTCTTGGTCAAGAAACAGGTCGTCCTGACCGGCGAGCGCCTGACCGACGCCCAGCCCGGCTTCGACGGCCAGACCAACGAACCGGCGGTGCATCTGACGCTGGATTCCGCCGGTTCCCGCATCTTCAAGGACATCACCCGCGACAACGTGGGCAAGCGCATGGCCATCCTGCTGATCGAAAAAGGCAAGGGCGAAGTGGTTACCGCGCCGGTCATCCGCACCGAGATCGGCGGCGGCCGGGTGCAGATTTCCGGGCGCATGACCACCAGCGAAGCCAACGACGTGGCGCTCCTCTTGCGCGCCGGCTCGCTCGCCGCGCCGATGGAAATCATCGAGGAACGCACCATCGGCCCCTCCCTCGGCGCTGAGAACATCAACCGCGGTTTCCACGCTACCCTGTGGGGCTTCGTCGCCATTGCCGTGTTCATGATCCTCTACTACGAGGTGGTCGGCCTGATTTCGGTGATCGCGCTGGCCTCCAACCTGCTGCTGCTGGTGGCGCTGCTGTCGCTCTTGCAGGCGACGCTGACCCTGCCCGGCATCGCCGCCATCGCCCTGACGCTCGGCATGGCGATTGACGCCAACGTGCTCATCAACGAGCGCATCCGCGAGGAGCTGCGCGCCGGGCTGCCGCCGCAGGCGGCGATTTCGGAAGGCTATGAGCGCGCCTTCGCCACCATTCTCGACTCCAACGTCACCACCATGATCGCCGGTCTGGCGCTGCTCATCTTCGGTTCCGGCCCGGTGCGCGGCTTTGCCGTGGTGCATTGCCTGGGCATCCTGACCTCGATCTTCTCCGCCGTGGTCATCTCGCGCGCCCTGATCAACCTGATCTACGGGCGCCAGAAGAAACTGACCAAAATCGCCGTCGGCACCGTCTGGAAAGAGGGTCTGGCTACCGTCGGCGGCAGAAAACAAGGCTAACGAGGAGCACGCGCCATGGAATTTTTCCGCATCAAAAAAGACATTCCCTTCATGCGCCATGCGCTGGTGTTCAACGTCATTTCGTTGCTCACCTTCCTCCTGGCGGTGTTCTTTCTGGCTACCAAGGGCCTGCACCTGTCGGTCGAATTCACCGGCGGCACCCTGATCGAAGTGCAGTACGAGCAGAGCGCCGATCTGGAGAAAATCCGCGGCACCCTGGGCAGCAGCAGCTTTACCGATTACTCGGTGCAGAATTTCGGCTCCTCGCGCGACGTGATGATCCGCCTGCCGCTGCGCGACGGAGAGGACAGCGCCAAGCAGGGCGAAGCCGTGATGCAGGCGCTCGCCAGCGGCGCGCCGGGGGCCAGCCTGCAACGCGTCGAATACGTCGGGCCGCAGGTCGGCAAGGAACTTGCCGAAAACGGCGCGATGGCGCTCTTCGTGGTCATCGTCGGCATCATCATCTACCTCGCCTTCCGCTTCGAATGGCGCTTCGCGGTGTCGGCCATCATCGCCAACCTGCACGACGTCATCATCATCCTCGGCTTCTTCGCCGCCTTCCAGTGGGAATTCTCGCTGTCGGTGCTGGCCGCCGTGCTTGCCGTGCTCGGCTATTCGGTGAACGAATCGGTGGTGGTCTTCGACCGGGTGCGCGAAACCTTCAGGAAGATCCGCGGCCTCACCACCACGCCGCAGATTCTCGACCACGCCATCACCAGCACCATCAGCCGCACCATCATCACCCATGGCTCGACCCAGGTGATGGTGCTGTCCATGCTGATCTTCGGCGGCGAAACCCTGCACAACTTCTCGCTGGCGCTGACCATCGGCATCTGTTTCGGCATCTATTCCTCGGTGCTGGTCGCCAGCCCGCTGGTGATGTGGCTGGGCGTTTCGCGCGAGCAGTTCATTCGGGCGAAAAAGCCGGTGGCCGAAGGGGCCAACGAGGACGGTGCCTGCGTGTAAACGCTGCATCCGGCCACGACAAACCGGCGGTCGTAACCGCCGGTTTGCGTTTACGCCGGCCCACACCCATTACCACCTTGCAAAACTCACATACCGAGGCCACACTCACGCCGTTTCTTCGCATAAATCAAATTTCCATGCACACCCCATCCAACCTCGACATTCCTGCCCTGCTCGGACGCCTGCCCCTGTTTTCCAGCATGTCGCCCGATGAAATCGAGCGCATCGCCCGGGGCACCCGGGAATTGCGTGTCAGTAAAGGGGACATCCTGTTCCACAAGGGTGACCCTTGCCAGGGTTTCCACCTGCTGCTGTCCGGGCAGATCAAGCTGGCCTTCACTTCTTCCCAGGGCAATGAGAAGGTGGTGGAAATCATCCCCGCCGGACAGACTTTCGGTGAAGCCATCATGTTCATGGACACGCCTTACATCGTCTTTGCCCAGGCACTGTCGGACGCGCAGATGCTGCATATTTCCAAGACGGCGCTGTACGAGGAACTCGACAACGACCCCAAGCTCGCCCGCAAGATGCTCGCCAGTATGGCGATGCGCCTGCACCAGGCAATGCACGACATGGAAGCCTATTCGCTGCACTCCGGCAAGGAGCGCATCATGAGCTACCTGCTGCGCGAACTCCCGCCGCAAGAACCCGGCGCGCGCTCAGGCACCGTCGCTCTCTCCACCACCAAGGGCGTCATTGCCTCGCGCCTCAACCTCACCCAGGAACACTTCTCGCGCATCCTGCACGAGTTGGTGACGGACGGGCTGATCGTGGTCAATGGGCGCAGCATCGAGATTCCGGATCTGGAGAAGATGCGCCGGACGCTGGGGTAGAACGGCCGCCAGAAACGAGCAGGCAAAAAAAGCGGGGTGGATCGAAAGCCACCCCGCTTTGCCGTTGACCGCAAGGATCAATCGGTAATCAGCTTACCCTTGGTCAGCAGATCCTGGATGATCGCCTGATCGTTCAGCGTGCTGTTGGCCGTCAGGTCGACACCGGAGAGCGTGATCTGCTGCAACACGTCACCATTGCCATTCGGCTTGATGTCGATCAGCGTATCGCTGCCCGATTTGCTGAAATGCAGGTAATCGGTCAGGTTGCCGGTACCGCTCGCATGATGCTCACCTACCAGCAGGTCGCGCAGATCAAGCACGTCTCCACCCGCTGCTTTGGCAGCGACGTTGAAATCGGTGATCGTGTCACGCGCCGGTGCCCCAGCCGTGCCTTGGTCGCCGAAGGCCCAGACAAAGGTGTCGGAGCCAAGGCCGCCGGTCAGCGTATCGTTGCCGGCACCGCCGCGGATGGTGTCGGAACCATCACCGCCATCGATGATGTCGTTGCCGCCACCACCATTGATGATGTCGCGGCCGGCACTGCCGGTGATCCGTTCGGCATGGTCGTCACCATCGTAGATGGCACCGCTGCGAATCTGGTAGACACCATTGGTCGCCGATTCGACGATGTCCTGATTGGCCGCCAGATTAGCCAGGTTGAGGCTGGCGTAATCCTCCGGCGAGAACAGGGCAAATTCGTCGATACCGAGCACCTTGTAGGTCGAATCGGCTGCGCCGCTGACCTTGACTTCCACACGCAGGGTTGCACTGCCGCCTTGATCCCAGTAGAGCACCTCGATGCTCTGCAAGCCTTCATCGATGACCTGCCCCGTATAGGTGTGCGTGGTCGTGGACTGGATGGCGTCGCGCCGGGCAACCTCCTGACCGCCAATCAACACCCGGTAGCCGTCGTCAGCAGTGATCCGGAAATCGTAGCTGCCGCCAGCCGGGATGTTGATGTAGCCAACCATGCGGATGACCGCGTCGGTGGTATCACCGAGGCCGCTGGTGACTTGCAGGCTGTCGGCATTGGTAGACGTCGTGCCTTGCAGGAAGCGTTGCAGGTTGTTGTTACCCGAACCAGAGCCGGTGGTCTGCCCAACGGTCGTTCCGCTGCCCGAGATCTCCCGGTTCTGGCCGAGGTCATTGCTGAAAACCGTGTTCGAGCCGCCAGCGCTGCTGAAGCCGAATTCCAGCTTGTTGGCAGAGAAAACCGCATCGGTGGCGCTGGCGCTCGACGAGCGGGCACTGCCGATCAAGGTGGAATCGCCATTACGGCCTTCGATGATCGATTCGATCTGGGCCAGCGACTCCAGATTGCCACCTATGCGATCGTCTGCATGGACACGCGTGTTACCGGAGTACTTGGCCGTATTATCGCTGGCAGTACCATTGCGATTGTCGTTGTAGCCAAAGTACTCGCCACCCAGGCCGAGGTTGACGCCGGTAATCGTCTGCACCGTGCTGCCGAGCTGCACCTCCGCTGGCTTGACGGTAATCGCCAGCGTCGACGAAGCGGTATCGCCATCGTTGTCGCGCAACGTGAAGCCGATGGTTTCGACGAGTTGGCTATTGGTGATCGGCGGCGTGTAGGTATAGGTGCCGTCATCCATGTTAATAACGAGCTTGCCGCCATTGCTGACGCTGCCATCGCGCAGAGTGTTGATCGTCCACTCGTTGGTCGCCGCGTTGTAGGTGCCACGCGAGGTGCCGCTGACCGTACCGCCGAAACCGTAGGTCGTGCCATTGATTTCCACCGAGTCGATCTGCCCGCCATCGGCACCTGCTCCCGAACCGCTGCCCAGCGTACCGTTGAGCATGTTGCCGCTGAAGTTGATGCCGACCGAGTCACGCAGGATCGGTGGCAACTCGGCGACATTGGCAACGACCACTGCGTTGGTGTCGAGCTTGCCGGCACCATCGTAGGCGATCGGATTCATCTGGGTCATCGTGGCGCCGGTACCCATACCGTAGGCGAAGGAATTGATCTGGTTGGCTTCGAGGAAAGCCTTCCAAACCGCTTCTTCATTGGCCTGGATGCCGCTGGTCGTCTGGTTACCGGAGATTTGCGGCCAGTCCGTACCCGCGTTGGGCGCACCGTCAGTCAGGAAGTAGGAAACGTTCTTTGCCCCTTCGATTTTTCCTGCAGCGGTAAACGCCGTCATCGTGGTGAGCAACGCCGCGTCGTAATTGGTCGAACTGCCAGGCGCCGTCAGCGCATTGACATACGCCTTGGCATCGGCAACGGAAATCCAGGTGCTCTGGTAAGCCGAGGCCGTATTGGAGAAAGTCACGATCCGCACCATGACGTCGCCCAGCGCATCGTACTGGTCGAGCATGGTGGTGACCGATTCCTTCATGACCTGCAAGCGGGTGCCGGCCATGCTGGCAGAAACATCGAGAATCAGCATGACGTTGGTGTCCTGCTGGGCGACATGCACCGTTTCGAATTCAGGCACGGCCTTGGGCATGTCGTCCTCGACTACCACGCTCAGCGTGCCCGTGCTCACCGAACTGCCGTTGCTCACCTTGATGCTGACATCAAACTTGAGCACGTCCTCGACGTTCTTGCCGGCATGGTCGAGCGGCTTGCTCAGATCGACCTGATAATGCCCCTGGCTATCGACCGTGATGCGGATGACCTCTTCACCGCCCGCCGTACCAATCAGGGTATTCGAGCCATTGCTCGTCCAGGCAACCGGCTGCCCGCCGGAAGTCAGCGCCACACTCGGTGTGCCGAGCGTAACTTCCAGACTGCCGTCGATACCCGGTATGGCCAGCGAACCGGAGGTCGTTGCGCTATCGGTAATATCGGAAACCCCGGTCGTATCGGGAATACCGCCCGGCAAACCTTCTTCCGACACCGTTGCGGTAATGGTCCAACCCGGATTGATCACCTGCGGCGTACCGATGTCGATGGTCAGCGTGTTCTGCACCATATCGCCATCCTTGTCCGTCACCGTGTAGGTGAAAGTCTGCTTCAGGGTTTGTCCTGGTTGCAGGCTGTTGCGCGTTTCGCGGTTGAGCACGAATACGTAGCTGCCGTCCGGGTTCGCCTGCATCGTGCCGTACTGGCTGTCCAGATTGCCCCAGGCAAAGGAACCCAGGCCATCCGCCCCGGCCTCGATCGGCACCGAGCCGCTGATGCTGGGCAAGGCATCGGTAGAACGCACGCTGCCGTAGATATCGTAGGTGTTGTTGGCTTCCTCGTCGGTGTAAATCGTATTGACGATATTGCCGCTCTTGTCCTTGAAGCCTTCCAGGGTGAACACATAGTGCTGGCCGTTGATCTGCACCGTCACGTCCTGGGTCGGCAGGGTAACGATGTCGCGCGAAGCGGGGTCCTGCGAACCGTTGGTATTCGGCGTTTCGGTATGGTCGAGCAGCACCTGGAAGGTGATTGGCGTGACCACGCCATCAATCACCACGTTCATCTTCATTTCCATGGTGACCTTGTCCAGCGTGGACGAGTTCGAGTTGATCGGCCAGTTGTGGTGGGTGAATTCGGCCAGCTTGAACACGCTGCCCGGCGTCACCACCATGCCACTGCCGCTGAAAGCCGCGTTATCGACCAAGCTGTAGCCGGATTGGCCAGTGCCGCTGTTGGCTGTGCCCCACATCAGCTTGTCGATATAGGCATCGCTGTCGGTATTGCTCTGCGTGACCTGTCCCGCTCCCGATTCAAACACCGGGTTGATCCAGCCCGCCTGCAAACCGCCAATGATGATCTGCGGCACGTCGACCACAATGTTGTTGGTGCTGTCGACCTGCAAGGGCATGTCGTCTTCCACCGTCACTGTCAATTTGCCGTTGCTGGTGTTCTGGCCATCGCTGACCTGTACGCCAATATCGAAATTGAGCACATCCTCAACACTATTGAGCGGGTGATCCAGCGGCTTGCTCAGGGTGACCTGATAGTTGCCGTCGTTATCGATGGTGATGCGAATTGCCTCTTCGCCACCGACCTTGCCAATCAGCTCCTGGCTGTCGTTACCCGACCACGTAATGGCCTGTCCACCGGAAGTCAGCGCCGTGGCCGGGGCCGTTAGCGTAACCGTCAGCGAGTCGCCTTCAGTATCAGTAATGGCCAGTTTGCCAGATACTTGCCTGTCGTTGGTGGTATCAGAAACCCCGGTGCCATCCGGCAAGCCTTGCGGCAAACCTTCTTCGGAAACGGCCACACTGCCATTCACGATGGTCGGCGCAGTGTTGAAATCGTTGTCGATGATGGTACCGATACCAGTGACCCCTTCGACTGTAACCGTCAGGGTTTCATCTCCTTCGATCAGCGTGTCGTCAATCGTCGGGTAGGTCACCGTGAAGCTGTCCACGCCCGCCGGCACCGTGATCGTCCCCGTCACCGGGTCGTAGGTCACGCCATGGTCAAAGCTCGGCACACCGTAGTCCGCGCCTGCGGTTGCGCTACCCCCCGTCGTGTAGCTGTAGGTCACGGTCGTCTGCGTCGTTTCCGACAGCGTCACCGTGTACGACAGCGGGTTGCCTTCCACCACCGCATCGTCCGTGATCCCCGGGCCGTTCGGTTCAATGCCAGTGATGGACGGCTTGTCGTTGTCGAGGATCGTACCGGTGCCGGTCACGCCATCCACCGTTACGATCAGCGTTTCATTCGGCTCGACTTCGG
>URNG01000106.1 GCA_900549295.1 uncultured Rhodocyclaceae bacterium | reverse complement strand
GAGGCCAAAACCGCGCCGGGGGGCTGGGTGGGGGCCCCCCCCGCCGATACCGTCACTTCGGCGGGGGCGCTCCTCGATCTGGCCATGGAGCGCATGGAAAAAGCGCTGCAGGCGGGCGGTAATCGTGTCGAAAGCAATGCCGACGCGCCGGCGCAGCGGCCGATCAGCATCCCGCACGCGCTCGAACTGTTGCGCGTGCATCGCTCCGATGCCGTGCTGCCGCATCTCGATGTGCTGCTCGCGCAACTCCTGCCCTTGCTGGCGCTGATGGACCAGACCCTGACCCTGGGCCTGCCGATGGAAGTGATCCAGCGGCGGGCGGCGGATAACGCGGGCAAAAAATAAGCGCTGAAATAAACCCTGATCGAGGGCTGCGTTAGAATCGCGCTCCCTTCGTCGTCCCCGTCTTTGTTACTCCGGCCATGATTTACGAAACCATTGCTGCCGTCGATCTTGGCTCGAACAGCTTTCGCTTGCAGGTCGGGCGGGTCGTCGGCAATCAGATTTATCCCCTCGATTCCCTGAAAGAATCGGTGCGGCTGGCCTCCGGCCTGAACGAGCGCAAGCTTCTGGATGCGCCCATCCAGGAACGCGCCCTGGAAGCGCTGCGCCGCCTCGGCGAGCGCCTGCGCGGGCTGGATGCGGGCGCGGTGCGCGCCGTGGCGACCAATACCTTGCGCGTGGCCAAGAACGCGGCGGATTTTCTGCCGCAGGCCGAAGCGGCGCTCGGTTTCCCGATCGAAGTCATCGCCGGGCGCGAAGAGGCGCGGCTGGTCTATGTCGGCGCCTCGCACTCCCTGCCGAGCGCCGCGCACAAGCGGCTGGTGGTGGACATCGGCGGCGGTTCGACCGAATTCATCATCGGCAAGCGCCACGTGCCGCAACTGACGGAATCCCTGTACATGGGCTGCGTCAGCTACACGCAGAATTTCTTTCCCGGCGGCAAGGTCGACAAGCGTCGCTGGCGCGAGGCGCTGGTGGCGGCGGCGCGGGAAATCCAGCCCATCGTCCAGGAATACCGGCTGTGCGGCTGGAAGGAAGCGGTGGGAACGTCCGGCACGGCGAAGGCGATTGCCGATCTGCTCGAACAGAATGCGCTCAATCCAGACGGCGGCGAAGGCATCACGCGGGAAGGACTGGCGCGGCTGTCGGCGCTTTTCATCAAGGCGGGCAGCGCCGACAAGCTCGATCTGCGCGGCTTGAAGGCCGACCGCCTGCCGGTCCTGCCGGGCGGCGTCATCATCATGCAGGCCGTCTTCGACGCCTTCGCGCTGGAACACATGGTCTATGCCGACGGCGCGCTGCGGCTGGGCGTCCTGTACGACCTGCTCGGGCGCTTCCACCAGCACGACATGCGTGATGCGACAGTGGAGCAGTTCCGCAAGCGTTATCAGGTGGAGCGCGAACAGGTGGCGCGCGTCGAGCGAGTGGCGCTGGAGCTTCTTGCGCAGTTGCGATCCGGCAGGGAATGCGAGGTGGAGCGGCAGCTTTTGTCCTGGGGCTGCCGCCTGCACGAAATCGGAATTTCAGTGGCGCACAACGCCTATCACCGGCACGGCGCGTACATCCTGACGCACGCCGACATGCCCGGTTTTTCGCGCAAGGATCAGGCGCAACTGGCGACGCTGGTGCTCGGGCATCGCGGCAAGCTCGATAAATTGCCACAGATGCCGGCGGGCGATCCGCTCTGGCCGCTGATTTTCTGTTTGCGGCTGGCCGCCCTGTTCTGCCGGGCGCGCGAGGAGCGCGAGCAGTTGCCCATCGAGGTGGCGCAGCAGGGTAAGGGATTCAGCGTGCGGCTGCCGGTCGCGTGGCTGGAGGAAAATCCCTGGACGGCCGCGGCGCTCAGCGACGAGATGCACCTCTGGCGGCAGGTCGGGCGGGATTTTCAGGTCGTCGCCGGGAAATGAATCGACCGAATCAACTGCCGACCAGATGTGCGCTGATCTGCGCCTTCAAGGCGCCGGGATCGTCGTCGAAGGGCGCGTAGTGCATCAGCGACAGGCCGAAGGTGGTGGCGTAGAGCAGCAGGCTGCGGCTTTTGGCGTCCGCAGCCGGGGTGCCAGCGGCAAGAAACAGGCGCTCCGTGCAGCGCAGGCGGTAGAGGTCGACGGTTTCCACGGTGGCGGCAGCGCGCTTGTCGTGGCGCGCCCAGTCCCGGATGGCGAGTTCGATGGCCATGCCCTTGCGATTGCGGTTGGCGCCGTACCAGTCGATGGCGTGGCGTAACTGGTCGGCTTCCTTGCCGGGCGCGACGGTGGTGTTTTTTTCGATGTCGCGGATCCGTCCGGCACACCAAGCTTCCAGCGTGGCATCGAGCAGTGCTTGACGGTCCTTGAAGTGCCAGTAGAAACTTCCCTTGGTCACGCCGCAGCGTTTGGCCAAAAGCTCGATACGCACCCCGGTAACGCCTTCTCCGGCGAGGAGATTGAGTGCGGCGCGCACCCAGTCGTCCCGATCCAGCGATTGGCGGGCAGGCGAGGTTTTCCTGCGGCCTGTTTTATGGGTGGTTGCGGCAGAATTTGTGGGGAGTGGCGTGACAGCTTGTTTTTTCATACACTAACGTATGTTCTTCCATACGACACGGTATGGGGATTCTGCGGTTTGCCAAGCTGCCTGTCAAACCGCCGAGCATGCCCCGGCAGCAGGCAGGCCATTCAAAAAATCAGGCAGTACAGTACAAGGAGATGTCAGTGAAAATTCTCGTTCCCGTCAAGCGGGTCATCGATTACAACGTCAAGGTTCGCGTCAAGGCGGACGGCAGCGGTGTCGATCTGGCCAACGTCAAGATGAGCATGAACCCGTTTGACGAAATCGCCGTCGAAGAAGCGGTTCGCCTGAAGGAAGCCGGCGTGGCGACGGAAGTCGTGGTCGTCTCCTGCGGCCCGGCGGCCTGCCAGGAAACCCTGCGCACGGCGATGGCGATCGGCGCCGACCGCGGCATCCTGGTCGAAAGCGACGCTGACCTGCAGCCCCTGGCCGTGGCCAAGCTGCTCAAGGCCCTGTGCGACAAGGAAGCGCCGCAGCTGGTGATCTGCGGCAAGCAAGCCATCGACGACGATTCCAACCAGACTGGCCAGATGCTGGCCGCGCTGGCCGGCTGGCCGCAAGCGACCTTCGCCTCCAAGGTGGTGGTGGCCGACGGCAAGGCGACGGTCACGCGCGAAATCGACGGCGGCCTGGAAACCCTGGCGCTGTCTCTGCCGGCAGTGGTGACCACCGATCTGCGCCTGAACGAGCCGCGCTACGCCACGCTGCCGAACATCATGAAAGCAAAGAAAAAGCCGCTCGACACGGTGAAGCCCGACGCCCTCGGCATCGATGTGACGCCGCGCCTGACCACCCTGAAAGTCACCGAACCGCCCAAGCGTTCCGCCGGCGTGCTGGTGGCCGACGTGGCCGAACTGGTCAATAAACTGAAAAACGAAGCAAAGGTGATCTGACATGACGATTCTCGTAATTGCCGAACACGACCAGCAAAGCGTCAAGGCCGCCACCCTCAACACCCTGGCCGCCGCCGCCAAGATCGGGGGCGATGTTCATGTGCTCGTCGCCGGTGCCGGCTGCGCCGCTGCCGCCGCCCAAGCCGCCACCCTGCAAGGTGCGAGCAAGGTGCTGCTGGCCGACGCCGCCCACTATGCCGACCAGACTGCCGAAAACGTCGCCGCCCTGGTGGTGGCGCAGGCCGGCGCTTATTCCCACATCCTGGCTCCGGCCACCACCTTCGGCAAGAACGTGCTGCCGCGCGTGGCTGCATTGCTGGACGTGGCGCAGATTTCCGAAATCACCGCCGTCGAAAGCGCCGATACCTTCGTGCGCCCGATCTACGCCGGCAACGCCATGGCGACCGTGCAAAGCGCCGACAAGATCAAGGTCATCACGGTGCGCACCACCGCTTTCGACGCCGTGGCCGCCGGCAACAACGCGCCGGTCGAAGCCCTGGCCGCCGCCGCCGACGTCGGCTGCACGCAATTGCAGGGGCGCGAACTCACCAAGTCCGAGCGTCCGGAACTGGGCGCTGCCAAGATCATCGTTTCCGGTGGCCGCGGCCTGGGCAGCGGCGACAACTACCACAAGCTGCTCGAGCCGCTCGCCGACAAGCTCGGTGCCGCCCTCGGCGCCAGCCGCGCGGCGGTCGATGCCGGCTTCGTGCCGAACGACTATCAGGTCGGGCAGACCGGCAAGGTGGTGGCGCCGCAGTTGTACGTCGCGGTCGGCATTTCGGGTGCGATCCAGCACCTCGCGGGCATGAAGGATTCCAAGGTGATCGTGGCGATCAACAAGGACCCGGATGCGCCGATCTTCCAGGTGGCGGATTACGGTCTGGTGGCGGATTTGTTCGAGGCCGTGCCGCAACTGGAGAGCGCGCTGGGCTAAAATGCCCGGGTGAATCTGACCGATAACCTGTTGGGCGAAACGTGGTACTGGGCGGCATGGCTCGTCTGGCTGCCGCTTTTCGCCCACAGTCTTTGGCGCGCGCCGTGGAAGCGGCTGGCGGATTCGGAGCAATCCAACCTGTGGCTGGGCATGATCGTCGCTCTGGTGCTGGTCTGGAACCTGAAGGCCAGCGCACAGCCCGGCTTGAGTCTGCATCTGCTCGGGGCCAATGTATTCACCCTGGCCTTTGGCCCGCATCTTGCGCTGATCGGGCTTTCCATCGTCCTGCTGTGTATCAGCCTGAACGACGGCGGTGCCTGGTTTGCTTATGCAGCCAATGCGCTGGTGCTGATCGGCGTCGGCGTTGCGCTCAGTCACGGGTTGTTCCGCTTTTTGACGGCGCGTTTGCCGAGGCAGTATTTCATCTATATTTTCGTCAATGCCTTCTTGTGCGGAGGCTTGGTGATCTTGGGCGTCGGCCTTGCTTCGACCCTGCTGCTGGGCTTGGGAGATGCTTACCCGTTACGCTACCTGATCGACGAATATCTGCCGTATTTTCTGCTCCTGGCTTTTTCGGAAGCTTGGCTGTCAGGTGGTGTACTGACGCTTTTTGTCATTTATCGCCCGCAATGGGTGGAGTCATTTGACGATGCGCGCTACCTTTTTCATAAATAGACGTTATAATCTTGGGATATATTTGAACGTCATCAGAGGTGCTTCGTTGAAGCAAAAGTTTGCGTATATTCTGTTTCTTTGGGGCGTGCTGGCACTGCCGTCGGCAGTGCAGGCCATTGGCCTGGGAGAGCCGGGGCAGGAACCTGTGCTGGGTCAGCGTCTCGATCTCAGTATTCCGCTTCTGGGCGTGGGCCAATCGCTCCCTGATGCCAGTTGCTTTCGTGTGGTCAAGCCGCGTGCTGCGGGCGATCTGCCCTGGCTGAGGCAGGCCGACATACAGGTTGTCGCCGGTAGCGTGCCACGCTTGAGGCTGCGTTCGGACGTCGTGCGGGAACCCTTGTTCCAGATCGCCATCGACCTTGGGTGCGGCAATGATCTCTACCGCGAGTACACCCTGCTCGCCAATCCCGTCCTGGCAGAAGCGCCGCCGCCGGTTCAGGCAGCACCGGAAGTGGTGGAAAAACCGCCGCGCCAGAGCAAGAAGCGTGAACGCAGCGAAGCACGGCGTGCGCCTGCCCGGCCCAAGGCGCTTGCAACGAGTGCCAGTGCTGCGGATATGCAGACACCCCCGGGCGGCGGCGCAGCGCAGGATCGTCCCCCGGCGTACAGCCAGCCGGCTGCCGGCGAGCAGGGCGGGGATCGTTTCTTCCTGTCGGCCAGCGACGAGAGCGGCGAAACGTCGTTGCGTTTGTCCATGGTGCTCGGTGAGCACATGCTGCGTGAAAGTGCGTTTTCCCAGGAGCAGCGCGAAACGCTGCGCCTTGAATACCAGATGCTTGCTGCCTTGCATGAGCGTGCAACCGATCAACTGGCAATGGCCGAGAAATTGCGCAGCATGGAAGGTGCCTTGAATGATCTGCAGGGGCGTGCTGCCGGCTTGCAAGAGCGCGCAGCGACCGCCGATGCGGTTTCTTCCCGGCCGGCGGCGCAGCCGGCCACGCCTGTGGCTCAACCGGAAGAAAGTACTTCCGACTGGGGCTGGTACGGCTTGATCCTTGCGCTGGTGTTGCTGCTGGCAGGTGGGTTGTACTGGCGTCAGCGCCGGGAGCAGGAAGGGCGCGATGAAAATCTGCTGCATGGCGAGCCGTTGGTGGACGCGCCGCGCCAAGCCGAGTTGAATGCCCAGTCCCGCTCCTCGGAGCAGCATGTCGATGTGCATCTCGAACCAGGTGTCGGCGCTAAATCCGTAGCGGTGGATTTCGAACTGGATGGAGGGGCGAGCATTGCGCCGGTTGCGCCTGTGGCACCGCCTGCCGCGCTTCAGCCGCGTCATGGAGATTCCATTTTCTCGATCAACGCGACCTCGGTCGATGAGCATTTCGAAGCCAATCCGGTGATGGAACTGGCCGACATCATGCTTTCCTTCGGGCGGGTCAAGGGGGCGGCGCAAGCCTTGCAGGAGTACATCGACAATAATCCGCAGGAAGCGCTGCAGCCTTGGGTCCGCCTGCTGGAGGTGTATCGCATGGCGGATATGCGCGATGAATTCACGGCGGTGGCCAGCAGCCTGAATCAGCATTTCAACGTCGAAATCCAGCCGTGGGAAGTAGCCGATTCGGTCGCGCCTGCCTCGGCAGAGGACAATGCGATTGAAACGGAACAGTCTGCACGGGCGCGGGGCGTGGAGGACATGCCACGGATCGTTGCCGGTCTGACCAAGCAGTGGGCTTCTCCTGAAGTGCTTGTCTACATGCAGCAACTGCTGCGCGACAACCGCGCTGGCCAGCGCCAGGGCTTCCCACTGCCGGTGGTGGAAGAAATTCTGTTCCTGATCGAATTGAAGGAAACCGCGCTCAACATGGAGCGTGAACTGACCGAGGCCTGAATGCTGCACTGAATTTCCAGGCCAGAAACTTCCCGAATCCTGTTTCGGGAAGTCGGGATGGGTGGTATACTCGCGCGTTTTCCACCTTGCCCTACCGTTCGCATGACGGAGGGTTTATCCCAAAAGGAGTTTTCATGCGTCATTACGAAATCTGCTTTATCGTCCATCCGGACCAGAGCGAACAAGTGCCCGGCATGGTCGATCGCTATCGCGCCATCGTCACCGCCAAGGGCGGCACGGTGCACCGTCTGGAAGACTGGGGCCGCCGTCAACTGGCCTACCCGATCCAGAAAATCCACAAGGCGCACTACGTGCTGATGAACATCGAGTGCGACGGCGAAACCCTGAGCGAACTCGAACTCGCGTTCAAGTTCAACGATGCCGTGCTGCGCCATCTGACCATCAAGATGAAAGCGGCCGTCACCTCCCCTTCGCCGATGATGAAGGAAGAGAAGTCGAAATCCCTGCTCGCGGGTGATGCCGAGCCGGTGGCCGAAGCGGCCTGATTGGCGTCGAGACGGGATAGCGACTGAACACCCTCGTTTTATCCGGCTGCCTGATCGAGCGCAAACCCATGCGCTACACCCCGGCTGGGGTGGCGGTCAGCGAAGCGCGGTTGCAACATCGTTCGCAACAGCTTGAAAACGGTGGCGAACGGCAGGTGGAAGTCGAGTTGGCGGTAGTGGCATTGGGTGATCTGGCGCAGCTTCTGGCGGCCGGGTCATTGGGCGGGGCAGTGAAAATTCAAGGCTTTCTCGCCGCCCGCAGCCGCAACAGCAAAACCCCCGTCCTGCACGCGCAGACGATTGAATATTTGGAAGGAAACGAAAATGGCACGATTCTTCAAGAAAAAGCTTGATGACAAGAAAAAACGCCGCGGTAGCAGCCTCTTCAAGCGCCGCAAGTTCTGCCGCTTCACGGCGGAAAAGGTTGAGCAGGTCGATTACAAGGATGTCGACGTGCTCAAGGAATACATCCAGGAAAACGCCAAGATCATGCCAGCTCGCCTGACCGGCACCAAGGCCGGCTATCAGCGCCAGCTGGGCACCGCCATCAAGCGCGCCCGCTTCCTGGCCCTGCTGCCCTACACCGACAACCATCAATAATCGAGGAGACGAAACATGCAAATCATTCTGCTCGAAAAGGTGCTGAACCTCGGTAACCTCGGCGAAGTGGTCAAGGTGAAGGACGGTTATGCCCGTAACTTCCTGATTCCGCAGAAAAAAGCCAAGCGCGCCACGCCGGCTGCCCTGGCTGAATTCGAAGCCCGCCGCGCCGAACTGGAAAAACTCGCCGCCGAGAAGCTCGCCGCCGCCCAGGCAGTTGCCGACAAGCTGAACGGCACCGCGGTTTCTGTCGCCCGCAAGTCGGCGATGGATGGCCGCCTGTTCGGTTCGGTCGGTAACGTCGATATCGCCGAAGCGCTCAAGGCCGCCGGTTTCGATATCGACAAATCGGCCGTCCGCCTGCCGGAAGGCCCGCTCAAGATGATCGGCGAATTCCCGGTCGAAGTGGCCCTGCACACCGACGTGCTGGCTGCTGTCACGGTGAATGTGGTTGCCGAATAAGGCGCTTTCACTTACGCTGCAAGGCCCCGCTTGGCGGGGCCTTTTTAATTCCCGGAAGCCTCGATGAACAGCCGCGCCAACAAACCCAAACCGCACGATCCCTCGCTGGAGCTTCTGCGCGTGCCGCCGCACTCCATCGAGGCGGAACAGTCGGTGCTGGGCGGCTTGCTGCTCGACAACAATGCCTGGGACCGCATCGGCGATCTGGTGACGGAAAGCGATTTTTACCGCGACGAACACCGGCGCATCTTCCGCCAGATTCGCGGCCTGCTTGAAAAGGCCCGGCCTGCCGACGTGGTGACGGTGGCCGAAGCCATCGACGCCGCCGGCGAAAGCGAACAGACGGGCGGCCTGGCCTACCTCGGCGAACTGGCCGCCAACACGCCCTCCGCCGCCAATATCCGCCGCTACGCGGAAATCGTGCGCGAGCGGGCGGTGCTGCGCCAACTGGTCGCCACGGCGGATGAAATCGCCACCGACGCGCTCAATCCCCTGGGGCGCGACGCGGCAACCCTGCTCGACGAAGCCGAATCGAAGATTTTTAAGATTGCCGAAGCCGGGGCGGGCCACGCCGAAGGCTTCGTGCACATCAATCCGCTCTTGACGCAGGTGGTGGAGCGGATTCAGGAACTGCACGACCGCGACAATCCTTCCGACATCACCGGCGTTCCCACGGGTTTCGTCGATCTGGATCAGAAAACCTCGGGTTTCCAGCCTGGCGACCTCATCATCGTCGCTGGTCGCCCCTCGATGGGTAAAACCGCCTTCGCCCTCAACATCGCGGAAAACGTGGCGGTAGATACCGGCCTGCCGGTCGGCGTGTTTTCCATGGAAATGGGCGGCGCGCAACTGGCGATGCGGATGCTGGCCTCGATCGGGCGGCTGAATTCGCAGAGCCTGCGCACTGGCCGCATGAATGACGACGAATGGTCGCGTCTCTCCTTCGCCCTGGGCAAGCTGCATGAAGCGCCGATCTACATCGACGAAACCGGCGGCCTCACCCCGGCCAACCTGCGCGCCCGCGCCCGCCGCCTGGCCCGCCAGTACGGCGGCAAGCTTGGTCTGCTGGTGATCGACTACATCCAGCTCATGAGCGGCAACCGGCAGGGGGAAAACCGCGCCACCGAAGTCTCCGAAATCTCCCGCTCGATCAAGTCGCTGGCCAAGGAACTGCAAGTGCCGATCGTCGCCCTGTCGCAGCTCTCGCGCAAGGTCGAGGAACGCACCGACAAGCGCCCGATGATGTCCGACCTGCGCGAATCCGGCGCCATCGAGCAGGACGCCGACGTGATCCTGATGATGTACCGCGACGAGTATTACAAGGAAGATTCGCCCGACAAGGGGCTTGCCGAGGTCATCATCGGCAAGCAGCGTAACGGCCCCACCGGCACCGTGCGCATGGCCTTCCTCGGCGAATACACCCGTTTCGAGAACCTGGCAGGCGGCGGGTACCGGGAAGCGCGGGATTAAAGAAACATCGAGGAAACCCCGTCAGGGCAGGGGGCCGATCCGGAATAACCAGGCGCGCGTGTTTCGCCTCGCCGCATAGAGCGCGTTGCTGCCCAAGGCAATGAATACGAGGCTGAACAAATATTTCAGCCAACCTGCTTCGGCGTTTGAGAAGAACAAAGCGTACAGGCCGACGCCCAGCAGAAATAGCCCGAATGCGCCCAGTAAGGTTCGGCCCAACAGGCTGGAAGAAGTGTGCTGGCGTTCGGGCATCGTGTGCAGGGGGATCAGATACTGCGCGTGCCGATCGTATAAGGCGTATTCAGCGGATCGAGACTATCGACCAGTTGTTGACCGAGCTGCACCCTCGGATGGGCGAAGAAGGGCTGGCGAGCGCCGTCGCCGGGGAGATTGAGGTCGCTGCCGTTGTTGAGGGCGATCCAGTTCATTTCCCAGACGCCGAACAGGACGCGCTTGAGGGCGTTGAGGCGGCTGTCCTGCGGGCTTAGGCGTTCGCGGGCGATGGCGCGGCAGACGTCGCTGGGGTCGGCGGGAATCCAGGCGTAGCCGGGAACGTAGAACTCGGCGCGGATGTGCTGGGCGTGCGTGGCGTCGCCGTTGTCGATGCCCAGGCTGTGCAGGAGGCGTGAGGGGCCGAGGCGCAGGCCGGCGACGGTGCGGGCGGGAATGCCGATGCTGCGGCACAGGGCGACGAAAAGACCGTTGATGTCGGCGGAGGGGCCGCCGGAGCGGGCGGGCGCTCGACCGCCGACC
>URNG01000105.1 GCA_900549295.1 uncultured Rhodocyclaceae bacterium | reverse complement strand
GCAGGCGCTGGGGCGCGGCGGCAAGGCGGCTGCTCGTGGCCCGCCGCAACGGCTGGCAGCTGGTGGCGGTCGATGCGCACGAGGCGGTATTCGAGAATGGCCGCGCAGCGCGCATCCGCGTGCCGCGCTGAACCTTGGAGGAGCAACCATGAGCACGACAGCATGAACACGACAGCCGCCCCCGCCATGACCGAACTGGAAGAGCGTCTGGCCGCGCCTGACGGCGAGGCCACGCGCCGCGCCCTGTTGGCGCATCTCGCCGACCTGCACTGGCGGTTGCGCCAGCAACAGGCAAGCAGCGTGCCGCGCGCGGACTATCAGGATCTGGCCGCCGTGGCACAGGCCGTCGAGGCCGCGCGCGAGGTGCTGGCCGCGCATCCGGCGGTGCGCCCGTAGATTTTTCAACTTTTTTATCCCGTTTTTCACCCAGAGGAGAGCAGCATGGCCATCACATCCGCAGGCACCGGCCTGACCTTCGACTACATCAACAACTCCATCGCCAACGTCGTGCAGAGCCGGGAGGCGACTTTGCAGACCCAGATCGCCAACCTGGGCGAATCGCCGACCACGGCTGACCTGCTGGCCATGCAGCAGCAGATTCAGCAATGGACGATGACGACGCAGATCCAGAGCACGCTGGTCAAGGAAATCGCCGACGCGCTCAAGTCGATCATCCAGAAATCCGCCTGAACGTCGGCACCACCGCGTTCGTGCTGTATTCAGCCCCTGTCGGCAAACCGTCGGCAGGGGCTTTTTCCTGTTCGCCATCCGTACCGAAACACCGCACATCGAGGGGAACCGCCCCCACCCGGTCGTTACTCATTGCCCAAGACCCGGCGCCGCGCCGCGACGCCGCCCCGATCACCACAGGAGACACGACCATGCCCCTCGATACCATCGGCAACCGCAGCCAGCTTCAGCACACCACCCTGATCTCGGACATCAACACCGAGACGCAGGAAGTCGAACAGACTTCCGTCACCGGACTGCAAGGCGCCAAGGGCGAGCGCGTCATCAGCCTGTCCACGCCCGGCGGCGTGCACGGCACGGTCAACGGCAGCGACAACGGCGTGCGCCGGCTGTCCGACCTCAAGCTCGACGGCATTCCTCCGCGCGACATCGGCACCAAGCGCGACCAGACCGTCGGCCAGATCAACGCCCTCATCAACGCCATCGAGGCCGACCGCGCCAGCAACGGCGGCGAACTCAGCCCGCAGGGGCAGGCGCTGCGCGAAACCATCGACCTGCTCGGCGACACCTTTGCCCAACTGTCCGAAGGCCCGACCGTCGGCGACAAGCTGATGGCCCGGATGGAAAGCCTCGAAGGTCTGGGCGAAACCCTGCAAGCGCGCCTGAACGAAGGCTTCGAGCACCTGCCCGACGAAGTGCAGGGGCAGGTTCGCTCGCTGTGCGAGAACCTGCGCGCGCAGGTGCAGGATCGCGTCGCCTACCTCGGCCACACCATCGCCGATTCGCCGTTTTCGCTCTCCAAGATGTACGAGAGCAAGGCGCAGTTTTCCGACGCCGCGATCCGCGTCATCAACGAGCAGCTCAAGCGCACCGACCTCACCTATACGAACCGCGGCCGGCTGGAATGGGCGCGCGACAACATCTTCCATGACCGCGCCAGGGACTTGCGCCGCGCCGCCAGCGAGAACACGGGCAAGCTGGGCGATCCGAACGAGGTGGTCGGCAAGAAACCCGCCAAGGGCCTGCTCGGCAAGCTGTTCGCGGGCGACCAGAACCGCGCGCGGGAATTGCACGCCAAGCAGCTCTTCCACGGCGGCCACACCCCCCTGAACACGCCCAAGATCGACGAGCAGACCATCGTCCAGGACGCCCTCAAACTGGTCTTCGAGGATGCGGGCCTGCCCGTGCGCAGCATCGGCCTCGCCCTCGACCATGCCCTCAACCACGCCATGAACGAGGTGCTCAACAAGGATCAGGAATGGGCGCCCATCGTCAAGGAAATCCAGTTGCAGTCGGGCAGCGAAACGGTGTTGAGCTACAGCGAGACGACCCCGGCCGGCAACTTCATCAAGGCGTATGAAGGCAAGGGCTTCAACGCGCACAGCAGCACCGAATACACGCACGCGGTCAATCTGGCGCAGACCAAATTGACCGACGGGCAAGGCACGGTGCTGTTCGACGGCCTGCGCCACGGCGTCATCTCGGCCTTCGGCATCAACGCCGGCGAAATCAAGCACATGAGCGACGAGGAACTGGCGCCGATGGTCGAGACGCTGCTGCCCAAGGAAATGTGGGTGCGCGAGAACGAGCGCCTGGTCAACATGATGAGCACGCTCGACAACATCGGCATCACTGCCGACGACGGCGACGACAGGCCGCAGATCGGCGAAATCAGCCTGAAGGAAACCCTCGCCGCTGTGCGCGAGGACGCCAGCCTGGTCGACGCCATGCGCCGCGAGGCCAATTTCAACCGTGCCCATGAAACCGTGCTCGCCACGCTGCTGACCGACCCGCAGCTCATGGAGCGTGCACTGGCCGGCGAAACCGTGCCGGTGGACATTCTCTCCATCTCGCTGCTGACGCCGGACAACATCCGCCCGATGATTAAGGGCGCGCACGAGAACGAGCGCCAGATGGTGCAGGACCAGATGCAGGCGTGGCAGGACGTGAGCGGCCCGCAGACCTTCACCGTCACCGACGCGGATGGTCAGGCGCGCGAGATCACCGTCGACGTGCGGCCGGTGGCCTGCAACTACGGCGTGAATGCGGGCGGCGTCGGCTCGGCCTCGTGGCTGGCGGGCGGTTGGGACAACGTCGCCGGCCTCAACGGCGAGGCGCTCGGCCAGTTGCTCGGCGACGACATCGAATCCATCGCCAACGGCGGCCTGCCCGGCGGCCTGATCGGCCAGCGCATGCAGGATCTGGAGTTGCAGATCGACGCCGACCGCGAAAACCTGACCCGCTGGCAGGGTATCGGCGACCAGGAAATGATCGCCCACTTCAGCGCCAAATTGCGCCTCAACGAACCGAAACTCGCCCAGGCGCGCGAACTGACGCAGCAGATCGCCCAGATCCAGCAGGACGGCAGCTACAAGATCGCCGGCTCGGAACCCTACAAGATGCCGACCCGGCTCGCCGTGCTGGCCGAGATGTTCGATGTCAAGGTGATGTGGAACTGCAAGAGCGGCAAGGATCGCACCGGCGAACTGGATGCCGAGATCAAGCACTTCAAGCTGCAAACCGGCCTCACCGGCAAGGTGCCGCACTACGAGCGCACGCGCAGCCCGTCGGAAATCGCGCAGTTCCACGAAGTCGTGACGCACAGCGGCAACTTCGAGATGCAGCGCCTGAACACCGGCTACGCGGGCTACAAGCTGCTCGGCGTGAATTCGCTGTACGAGCAGTTCGGCGGCCAGAACAAGCACGACGAAGTCACCGCCAACTTCCTCGGCCTCTCCGGCTACACCAAGAGCTGAGGCAAAGGCCCCTCCCCTGGCGGGGGAGGGGTGCGCCCAACAACCCACTTCACACGGACTCAATCATGGACACCCGCGAACAAGCCGACGCCCTCGTGCGCGCCCTCGGCGACAAGCTGCAACTGAAACTCACGCTCGACGCCAACGGCGCCTGCGGCCTGCGCATCGACGACCGCCTGGAACTCACCCTGCGCCTGGAAAACCAGCCACCCGCGCTGCTCGCCTACGCGCCGGTCGGCAGCCTGCCCGCCGTTGGCGCGGACGGCGCGCTGCGCCGCCTGCTCGCCGCCAACCACGTCTGGGAAGGCAGCCAGGGCGCCACCTGGTCACTGCTCGACGACCAGATCACCCTCGCCCGCCTGCTGCCGCTCGCGGGGCTGGACGCCGAGCAACTGGCACGCGAACTGGCGCGCTTTGCCGACGTTGCCCGCGCCGAACAGGAACGGCTTCAAAGCAAGGCCAGCGCGCTGCCGCTGGATGCCGGACGGCTGCCGCCCGGCATGTTCACCGCCTGAAACGAAGGAAAGCCTCATGGACGCATTCACCCTCGTCGCCCTGTTCGGACAGGAAAGCGGCACCCCACTGACGCTCGGCGCATCCGGCACGGCGGCGCTGGCCTTCGAGAACGGCCCAACGCTGCATCTGGAACACGACCCGGCCAGCGACATCCTGCATTGCTACGCCGTGCTCGGGTCAGCCCCCGCCGACGCCGAACAGCGCGGCGAACTGTTCCGCCGCCTGCTCGCCGCCAACGCCTTTGGCCGCGACACCGACGGTGCCGCGCTCGGGCTGGACGAAATCAGCGGCGACCTGGTGCTGTCGCGCCGTCTGGAACTGGCACACGCCGACACCGCCAGCCTGCGCGCCACCGTGGCCTCGATGGCCGCCGTCGCCGCGCACTGGCAGGCGCAGTTGGGCCAATCCGCTGTCGACAACACCGACGCCACCCCCGCCGCCATGCCGGATTTCGGCATCCGCGCCTGACCGAAGGAGATTTTCACCATGCCCGGCATCCACACCCTCGGCCAACCCGGCCTCCAGACTTTCCAACGTGAACAATTAGAAAGCGGCCCGCTCGGCCGCGTCGGCAACCTCAGCTTCAAAGCCGAATCCGGGGCCACGCCGCGTGCCAGCAGCCCCAACGCCTTGCAGCGCTTCGGCCAATTCCTGTCGAGCACGCTGTTCCGCATGACCGCCAGCCCCGAACAGCGCGCGCAGCAGCAGGTACTCGATCAGGCGCGCGACAACAGCCGCCGCGTCGGCGACCTGCTCGGCCACCTGACCGCGCCGCAGGGCGACGCCAAGGCACAGCAGAAACTCGCCCAAAGTCTCGTCCGGCTCGGCGAACGCGCAGGCGGCGATCTGGCAACCCTGCCCGGCGGCGGACAGGCGCTCAATACCTATCTGGCCGAACTCACCGTCATGGACGTAAACGCCTTGCGGGGCGGTGTTCTCGCCAGCCCGGAAGCACGCCAGAACCTGCTCGCCAGCATCGAGCCGCCCGAACTGCGCGCCCAGGCCGAAAGCGTGCTGACGCAAATCAGCGACGCGGTGAACCAGCAGGTCGGCCAACGCACCTTCAGCGAACCGCTGGCCAAGGTCGAACGCCTGCTCACCAGCAAGGACATCGACGGCCCCGCGCTCGAAGCCGAGTTGGGCAAGCTGGCCGACCACGCCGCCCTGTTCGGCGGCGACCTGCTCGACGCTCATACGCAGAACCTCTCCGACAAGTCGCTCGGCGCGCTCTATCTCCTCCTGCAAGGCCCCAAGGCGGACACCGCCCGGCAGGCGCTGGCGCAGATCAAGGACATGAACGCCGAGCAGGTCAAGCGCAGTGAAACCATGCTGGAGCGCCTGCGCGAAGCGGTCGACAAGGCGGCGCAGATTCGCGTCGAACAGCGCCTGACGACGGGAATGACCGCCTTCAATACCGCCGTCGCCGAGGGCAACCGCATCGCCATCGGCGACAATCTGATCGGCCTCGCCACGCTGGTCAGCACGCTGCGCGAGAATTTCGGTGCCGAGTTGCCGGAAAGCGGCAAAGCCATTTTGCAAGCGTCCATGAGCGCCACCATGGAGGTGCTGCGCGACAAGGAAAAGAACCCGGATGGCCCGCTCAACCGCGACTCGCTGCGCCAGTTGGACGACAACACCCTGGGCACTGTCCGCCGCTCCGGTGCCGTGCTCCGCAACTACGGCCTGAGCTGCTCGAAGCCGGACGCCCTGGCCGAAACCGAGTTCCGCCTGCGCGATCTCGACCGCAACGCCATCGGCAGCGTGGTGGACGTGCTCAACACCCTCGCCCTGGACGAGGTGCCGCCGCACACCCTGGTAAGCCAGCTGCGTGAGCTGTGCGATCTGGAATTCCAGCGCACCCAGCTCTTCGCCCAACTGGGCAACTACGGCGAGCGCGTCGACATCGACGGGCGCAGAAAATCCATGCTGGCGCTCATGGAAAACGCCATCGGGCAGTTGCGCGAGCAGGGCCGGGACGACGTGGCAAACCGCGCCGCCAACCGCCTCGATCTGCTCCAGGGCTTGTCGGAACAATATTCCGTTGCGATTTTCGGCATGGCGGTCATGGGCGGCGGCGAGTACGGGAAGGGCATGGAGGAACTCATCAAGCCGATCAAGACGATGGAAGCCGTCCTCTCCGGCCTGAGCGAAGCCCTGCTGCCCGAGGGCAAAACCTACAAGGACATCGAGGTCGCCCACCTGTCGCCCGAATACGAACAGGCGCTGACCGGACAATTCGGCGTGCGCTTCGACCCCGAGACGCGCGAAAGCACCCTCGACCTGACCGACGCCATGCGCGCCCGCATGGCCCCGTTCATGGACATGGCCCCCGTCCCCCGTGGCGCGCCGCAGACGGTGACGCTGCCGGTGCGCGGCGTCGATACCGAATTCTCCGTCAGCCAGGAGTTCTACGTCGATGCCATCCAGCGCCCCAGCATCTCGCTGTCGGTACACGGCGCCAGCGTCGAGGACAGCACCCCGGTGCGCTCCACCTGGCCGCGCGACCTGCCCGACGACGGCCACGACGCCTCGATGGGCGAGGCGCTCGACGCGCTGCGGCGGGTGGGGGGTGACTCCACCGAGGCGCTGACCCGCCTGATGACCCAGGAACTCGGTGCCAACATGGTGCTGGCCCTGAAAGAAATGGGGAACGGCTCGCCCTTCAAGCTCGACGACGGTACGGTGGTCGATCCCAACGGTGCCGGGCACTTCAACTTCGACCTCGAGAAAAACGCTGACGGCAGCTTCCGCCTGGGCGCAACCCTGCGCATTCCCATGCGCCACGTGACCCGGCCCGATGCGCCGGTCGGCGAAGATCCCAAGATCCTGAAGCCCGACACCAGTTGGGTCGAAGTGCACGTCATGCTCGGCGTCACCCCCGACGGCAAGAAAACCCAACTGATCGAACCGCCGCGCTTCGCCTCCCACTTCGAGGTGATGCCGGATTGAGGCCGATAGCCAGCCGCCGCCCCCTCTCCCCTCGCGGGAGAGGGGGCGCCCCGGATTCCCCCTGGTTATAATGAACGGCTTATCTATCACCAACCAGACTCCGCCGCGCCAATGCACACGCCGCCCCATCGGCGGCGCGCTGGCTTCCAGCCAGGGTCTGACAAGCAGAGAGCGCATGACGCATGAACCACATCTATCGACTGGTCTTTAACCGGACGCTGGGCTGCACCCAGGCCGCGCCGGAAACCGCGCGGGCGCATGGCAAAGGGGATAGCGGGAAGGCTGCGAAAGTGTGCGCAGGCGGGGCGGCGCTGGCTTTGCTCTGCGCCACGCCGCTTGCGCTGGCGGGGGATACGTTCATCGACAGCACCGGCAACACGGTCATTGGCACGGGTGGCGGTACCTATGGTTCGCCGTGGAACGTTGGCGGCTGGTTGTTTGTCGGCGACTACGCCACGGGCGATCTCACCATCTCCAACGGCGGCCAGGTCAGCAACGGCTTGAGCAGCATCGGTGACAGTAACGGCGCTAACGGCACCGTTACCGTCACCGGCAGTGGCTCGACCTGGACGAATTCCGGCACCCTGCGCATCGGCTACAACGGCACCGGCAAGCTCATTATCGAGAACGGCGGCCAGGTCAGCAGCCAGGAAGGACGCCTCGGCGTTCAGGCCAGCAGCAGTGCCGGCACCGTCACCGTGACCGGGGCCGGCTCCCAATGGACAACGAATGGCAACGTGCTGCGTGTCGGCCAATATGGCACGGGGACGCTGATCATCGCCAATGGCGGTACGGTTCTCAGCGGCGCGGGCTTCATCGGCGAGCAGGCCAGCAGCACCGGCAGCTCGGTGACCGTCACCGGCGGGGGCAACTGGACGAGTACAGAGGTGTCGCTCAACCGGGGCGGCGTGCTCAACATCGGCAACTACAACGGTTCCGACACGGCGGGCACGGTGACGACGGGCCGGATTTTCTACGGCGGCGCCGGTACTCGGGGCGCCGTCAATTTCAACCAGACCGACAACATCATCTTCGCCACGCCCATCGAGGGCAACGTCTCGGTGTACCAGCGCGGCAGCGGCAAAACGACCTTCACCACCAACCAAGCCTACACCAACGGAACCTTTATCGACTCAGGCACGCTGGCGCTCTCCGGCAGCGGCAGCATTGCCAACAGCACCGGCGTGCAGCTTGCCAACACGCTGGGCGCGACCTTCGACATCTCCGACGTCACCGCCAGCGCGACCATCAAGACGCTCAACGGCGGCGGCGCGGCGGGCGGCAACATCGTGCTGGGCAGCAAGACGCTTGTCGTGGCCCTGGATGGCACCAGCTACTACGACGGCGTGATTTCCGGTACCGGCGGCCTCACCAAGAGCAACGCCGGCACGCTGCGGCTCACCGGCAACCACACCTATACCGGCGGCACCTCCATCCTCGGCGGCACCTTGCTGGTTGGCGCTGGCGGCACCACCGGCAGCATCACCGGCGACGTGACCAACAACGCCGCGCTGGTCTTCAACCGCAGCGACGCGCTGACGTTTTCCGGTGTCGTCAGCGGCTCCGGCACGCTGGGAAAACAGGGCGCGGGCACGCTGACGCTGACCGGCAACAGCACCTACAGCGGCGGCACCACCATCAGCGGCGGCGCCTTGCAGATCGGCAACGGCGGCGCCAGCGGCAGCATCAGCGGCGACGTGACCAACAACGCCGCGCTGGTTTTCAACCGCTCCACTTCGCTGACTTTCGCCGATGTCATCAGCGGCAGCGGCACGCTGGAAAAACAAGGTGCGGGCACGCTCATGCTGACCGGCAACAACACCTACACCGGCGGTACAACCATCAGCGGCGGTAAGCTGGTTCTCTTCGGCAGCGGCAGCATCGCCGCCAGCAGCGGCGTAACGCTGGCCAACACGGTGGGCGTGGAATTCGATATTTCCGGCGTCAGCACCAGCGGCGCAAGCATCCAGGCGCTGAACGGCGGCGGCACCACCGGCGGCAATGTGTATCTCGGCGCCAAAACGCTCACCATCGACGGCGGCGGCACTTACGCGGGCGTGATTGATGGTGGCGCCGGCAGTCTCGTCAAAACCGGCACGGACACGCTGACGCTGACCGGCGGCAACACCTACGCCGGCCTCACCACCATCAGCAACGGCACGCTCCAGATCGGCAACGGCGGCACCAGCGGCAGCATCAGCGGCATCGGCAGCGTAATCAACAACGCCGCGCTGATTTTCAACCGCAGCAACGACATGACCTTCGCCGGGGCCATCGGCGGCAGCGGCACGCTGGAAAAACAAGGCGCGGGGATGTTGACCCTCACCGGCGCGAACAGCTACAGCGGCGGCACCACCATCAGCGGCGGTACATTGCAGATCGGCAACAACAGCACCAGCGGCAGCATCAGCGGCGACGTGACCAACAACGCTGCACTCATCTTCAGCCGCAGCGATGCGCTGACCTTCGCCGGAGACATCAGCGGCACCGGCACGCTGGAAAAGCAAGGCGCGGGCACGTTGACCCTGACCGGCAACAATACCCACAGCGGTGGCACCACCATCAGCAACGGCACATTGCAGATCGGCAACGGCAGCACCAGCGGCAGCATCAGCGGCGACGTGACCAACAACGCTGCACTCATCTTCAGCCGCAGCAACGCGCAGACCTTCGCCGGAGACATCAGTGGCAGCGGCACGCTGGAAAAGCAAGGCGCGGGCACGTTGACCCTGACCGGCAGCAATACCCACAGCGGTGGCACCACCATCAGCAACGGTACCTTGCAGATCGGCGACAACAGCACCAGCGGCAGCATCAGCGGCGACGTGACCAATAACGCTGCACTCATCTTCAACCGCAGCGACGCCCTGACCTTCGCCGGAGACATCAGTGGCACCGGTACGCTGGAAAAGCAAGGCGCGGGCACGTTGACCCTGACCGGCGACAATACCCACAGCGGTGGCACCACCATCAGTAACGGCACGCTCCAGATCGGCAACAACAGCACCAGCGGCAGCATCAGCGGCAACGTGACCAACAACGCTGCACTCATCTTCAACCGCAGCGATATCACCAGCTTCGCCGGAACCATCAGTGGCACCGGCACGCTGGAAAAGCAAGGCACCGACGTGCTGACGCTCACTGGCGCGAGCACCTACACCGGCCTTACCACCATCAGCGACGGTACGCTGCTTCTCTCCGGCAGCGGCAGCATCACCGCCAGCAGCGGCGTAACGCTGGCCGACACGGCAGGCGCGTGGCTGGATATTTTCCACACCACCAGCGGCGCGACCATCAAGGCGCTGAACGGCGGCGGCACGAGCGGCGGCAATGTATCTCTCGGCAACCAAGCCCTCACCATCGACGGCGGCGGCACTTACGCAGGCATGATTTCTGGTCTCGGCGGCAGCCTCGTCAAAACCGGCACGGACACGCTGACGCTCACCGGCAACGACAACTTCTACCTCGGCGGCACGACGATTTCCGCCGGTACGCTCCAGATCGGCAACGGCGGCACCACCGGCGCTATCGTCGGTAACGTGACCAACAACGCCGCGCTGATCTTCAACCGCAGCGATGCGCTGACCTTCGCCGGAGACATCAGCGGCAGCGGCACGCTGGAAAAGCAAGGCGCGGGCACGTTGACCCTGACCGGCGACAATACCCACAGCGGTGGCACCACCATCAGCAACGGTACGTTGCAGATTGGCAACGGCGGCGCCAGCGGCAGCATCAGCGGCGACGTGACCAACAACGCTGCACTCATCTTCAGCCGCAGC
>URNG01000104.1 GCA_900549295.1 uncultured Rhodocyclaceae bacterium | reverse complement strand
GCGGCATCATCAGCGGCCAGGACGTGGCGGTGACGGCGCTGACCGGCAGCCTTGTCAATGAGCGCAGCGTGACCCGGTACGAGAACAGCGGCCCGGGCTTTGCGGCCAGCGGCAGCGTCATCGGCACGGCGGCGCGCATCGAAGCCACGCACGATCTGAGCCTCTCTGCCGGCCAGGACATTCTGAACCTGGGCGGCGCACTCACTGCCGGCAACACCCTGAGCCTGAACGCGGGCAACGACATCGTGATTGCGGCGGTGGAAGAGAGCAGCAGCCGGTACACGAAAGACAAACGGCACACGTGGTCAGCCACGAGCGTACGGCAACTGGGTTCGGAAGTCAGCGCGGGCGGC
This sequence comes from uncultured Rhodocyclaceae bacterium, assembly GCA_900549295.1. Classification (GTDB taxonomy): domain Bacteria; phylum Pseudomonadota; class Gammaproteobacteria; order Burkholderiales; family Rhodocyclaceae; genus Azonexus. The sequence continues at coordinate 10,422 of URNG01000104.1, read as the reverse complement.
AACCTGAACATTGCTGCCGGTAATGACCTGACCGTCGTTGCCAGCCGGGTGAGCGCCGGCGGCGACGCCCTGCTCAGCGCCGGCCGCGACCTGACGCTCAGTGCCGCGGCGAATGCCGAGCACAGCGAGTACCACTACAAGAGCAGCAAGAAGAAGGTCAATGCCGAGGATTTGAGCATCCGGCAGCAAGCCACCGAACTCACGGCGCTCGGCAACGTTGCCCTGCTGGCGGGGCGCGACCTGACGGTGGCGGCGAGCAAGGTTGAGGCAGGCGAGTCGGCCTATCTGTACGCCGGACGCGATCTGTCGCTCTTGGCCGGCGAAGAACTCACCCGGCACTTTTACGAGAAGCAGAAGAAAGGCAGCTTCGGCAAGAAGTCGATGCGCCTGGACGATGTGACGACGGTGACGGTGGCGGGCAGCGATATCCAGGCGGGCAAAGACCTCGTGCTGGCGAGCCTGGGCGACCAACACTATCAGGCCGCAAAACTAAGTAGCGGCAACGACCTGACGCTGGATGCGGGCGGCGACATCACTTTCGAAGCGATGAAAGGGCTTATCCAGGAAGCGCACCACAAGAGCAAGAGCAGTTGGGCGTGGCAGAGCGCGAAGGGCAAGGGGCACACGGACGAAACCGTGGTGCAGAGCCAACTGATGGCCGCCGGTGAATTGGCGATCCGTGCGGCGGGGAACATCCAGATCGACCTCAAGGAGATCAACGGCCAGAGCGTGAGCCAGGCGATTGATGCGATGGTGGCGGCGGAGCCGCAACTGGCGTGGCTGAAAGAGATGGAAGCGCGGGGCGAGGTCGATTGGCGACAGGTGAAGGAGGTGCACGACAGCTTCAAGTACAGCCAGTCGGGATTGGGCGGCGTCGCCGCTGCCGTGATCGCCATCGTGGTGGCGTACTTCACGGCCGGGGCAGCGAGTGGAGCCATCGGCTCGGCAGCGGGTGCGGGCGCGGGTTCCGGCTCTGCGATGGCAGCCGCCGGCACTACGGCGATGGTCAATGCCGGTACGGCGGTTGGCACCGCCGCCGCCGGTTGGGCCAACGTCGCCCTGACGGCGGGCATCTCGTCGATGGCGGGCAGCGCCGCGGTTAACCTCATCAACAACAAAGGCAACCTGGGCGACACCCTGAAAATGACCTTCTCGGACGACGCCCTGAAAGGTTACGTCGCCTCGATGCTGACGGCGGGTATCACGCAAGGCGTGGTCGGTTCCCTGCAAAAAGACGGCCTGCTGGTCTTGAATCCGGGTCAGGCCAGCTTTGCCGAACGCTTCGCGCTCTACTCGACGAAAGCCGCGATTGGCGCGGGCGTGCAATCGGTGGTGCTCGGCAAGCCGCTGAACGAAACCCTGCAAACGGCGCTGGTGAATACGCTGGCGCAAACGCTGACGAGCGAGATCGGCGATTGGGGGCGGGGCAATGAAACGGTGATCGCCAAGGCCCTGGCCCATGCGGCGGTGCAATGCGCGGCGGCGAAGGTGCAAGGCAGCGAATGCGGCGGCGCGGCCCTGGGCGCGGCGACGGCGGAATTGCTGAGTCCGTGGCTGAACGATCTGGACGGCGGCCTCAAGGAAGCCGGGTTCGAGCAGTCCCTGGGGTCGGTGGCGGCCAGCCTGGGCGCGGCGCTGGCGGCGACCCTGCTCGGCAAGGACGCCAATGCGGCCATCAATGCCGCGCAGATGGTCGATACCTATAACCGGCAGTTGCATCCGGATGAGAAGCTGCGCATCAAGGAATTGGCGAAAGGCGACCCGGAAAAAGAAGGTCGTTTGACGGCTGCCGCATGCGCAATGGTTCGCTGCGCCGATGGCGTGCCTATCACTGATCCCGCTTACAGCTACCTCAGGAGCTTGCAGGATTCGGGTACGTCAATGACTGCGGAACAAGCCATGTTGGGCATTCAACGAGATGCCAGCGGGGAATCGCTGTTCCGGTACAGCGTGTTCGACCAAGCCGGAGACATTTGGTCGCAGAACAAGCTCGGCCCGCGCTTTGCTGGTGCAGCACAGGGAACGCTTGGCTCATTGGGCGTTGCTGGTAGTGCGGCGCTTTGCACCAGCGGCATCGGCTGCGCCGCCGGCGCCGTGACCGGCACGATCAGCGCCGACTACGCGCAGGCGGGTATGAAGCAGGCGTGGACGGGCGATGTAGCGACAACTTACGGTGAGCAGGTGCTGCAATCGCTGGGGATGAGTCCAGAGGCGGCTGCGTATACTTATGCGGTTTTGGGTATGGCTCCGGTCACGTTGGAGGCAGTGCTGGCCGCTAGGGCGGTCAATAACGTGGCGCAGTACAACACGTTGGCTAGGGCAAGTTATGCGGATTTCACGCCGCAAGGCGTCAAAGTGACCAATGAGGTTATGGCTACGCCGCAAGCGCAAGCCATGATGGCAGAGTTGAAGGCGGGAAGTCCGGGGTTGAGCGATGATTTGGCAAATCGATTTATTATTGAATGGCTTGAATCAGGCAACTCGTTACCGACCGCTGCGGTCGTCAATTCCGAGACAATGCTACTGAAGGTAGTGCCCAAAGGTAATGGTGTCAGCCCAACTACCGCTTTTTGGGTTTCCTCTGAACAAGCACAGGCTCTGGCAAAAATGTCACCTCAACAGGTAGGACAGGCGCTAGGGCTACCGGCTGCGCAAGCGGCCAAGATGCTCCAGAACGGCGTCGAATATTATGCGATCACGCCAAAACCAGGGGCAAATCCGATGGTTTTTGTCTCAGAGGTAGCACAGACAAGTCAAGGCTCTATCAGGACTACACCAAATACAACGCAAATAATTGTTCCAAACCGAACACTATGGTCTGACCCAAAGCCTGTGAATCCGACTACCCTTCGTTGACCGGAGGGGTTTATGCACAAATATGAGCTACTGCGTCAGCGGGCAGAGGCGTTTTATCTTGCGCTGGAAAAATATGCAAAACAGGATGATGATATTGAGTGGGTATTAGAAATGTTCACGCCTTGGCATAAGCGAATTCAACAGAAAGAAATCCGATTGCCTTGCCATGATTACAGAATAGGAAGTTATTTTGTAAACCCTGACCTGTCTTGGTGGGGGGGGTCAAGTATTGCAGATCGCTATACTTATAAAACAAATGGAAATCATCCTCTTGTTAGAGCATCAATTCTATTAGATGAGGCGATGTTAGATTGGTTATCTAGTCCAATTTATTTGCAACAGATCAAAGCTAATGGGGAAACACCAAGCGCCATCCTCGACGAACTCCCTCCTCCCGAGGAAGAAGCCCACCTGTCCGAACCAGAAAAGCCCGCTGAACCAAGGGGATTGCGCCGCTTCTTTCATCGTTGGCTAAGCAAGTGAGGTGCCAAGCGGATGAATCCCACCACCCGTTTTCACAAGCTGTTTTTTTTTAACTGAAAGGAATTTTCATGCGTCACTTTGCACCCTTGGCCCTTTCTGCCACCTTGCTGATTACCGGCTGCGCTTCTGTCGACATGGCTTCACCGGAAGCCTCTGCAAAAGCCAAGCGGTTTGAAGCGCCCAGCGAAGGCAAGGCGGGGGTTTATATCTACCGCAACAGCTTTGTCGGCAAGTCGTTGAAGAAAGACCTGTGGATCGATGGCAAGTGCGTTGGCGAGAGCGCGCCGAATGTGTTTTTCCATACGCAGGTCAAGGGCGGGGAAACACACAAGATCGAAACCGAATCTGAATTCTCTCCAAATGCCTTGGAGTTGATGCTTGAGGCAGGGAAGAACTACTTTATCCGGCAGTTCATCAAGATGGGCGCTTTCGTCGGTGGTGCCGATCTGGAGCAGGTTTCGGAAGAACAGGGCAAGGCGGACATTGCGGAACTGGAGATGGCGCTTCCCGGCAAGTGCAGCGCCGAACGCTAACCCCCTGAGGCTTCGTTTTTGATGCGCATGCCCCATGAATTCCGCCGCTCACTCTTCTTTCTCCATCCCTGACTTTCTTCCCTCGCCGCACAGCCGTTCAGGCCGGTGCCTACCATGGTCATGTATCGTAATCCCGAACTCTGGGCCGCAATTCCAGGACTGGTAGGAGAGGCTGCTTCCCATATCGTGGGAGGAATTCCATCCTTCATTCCCTTGGATAACAGGAAGGAGCAGAAGCCATGATTGCAAGGCTCTGGAAAAGCTTTAAAGCACATGATGCACGAATGACAGAGCGAATGCGGCAGCATGAGAAGCTCGAAAATTTTAGATCGCTATTATTCATGGTGGGCCTGTTTTCGGCAGCTTGGGCCTTTGCCTGGAATGCTCACATCATTGGGCCGTGGCTGGATGTTTTTTTGGGTATCGGGCCGCATGACATTGACTCCCCTGGCAAGGTGCGCTGGCGGAGGATGTGGTCGACTGCCATTTGCCTTCCCGGCATTGTTTCGGTGGTTATTCTTTATTTTCTCAATATCCGTGATCGCAAGCGTTACCAAAGTCAGATCGAGGCACGTCGGAAGGAAATGGAAGAAAGAGGAAAAGAGAGCGGGGAGGCTTCTATTCATCCGCCCACAGGGAAAACGGAGCCAGATACGATTCCGAGAAATCATGTCTGACCCACGACCAACCGTCTGCTCGGAAACCCCATGTTGGTGATTCCTGCTTCTGGGCCGGCGCCTACCATGGTCATGTATCGCAACCCTGAATTCTGGGCTGCAATTCCCGGGCTGGCAGGGGAGGCTGCTTCCCATATCGTGGGGAGGGGATTCCATCCTTCATTCCCTTGGATAACGGGAAGGAGCAGAAACCATGATTGCAAGGCTCTGGAAACGCTTTAGAGCGCATGAGACGCGGGTGACGGAGCGAATGAGCCGACTGGCCGATTATTTGCCTTGATGGGGGCTGAATGATATTAGAGTGTGAAGGGAAACTCCCTGTTGAAAACCCCAAACCAACTATGGTTAAAAAAATGGTTTCCTCATTGCGAAGCTACGGGCCTTCATCTTATGCCTCAATTACAGATGCTCAAGGTTCGTACCTACAGGTTGCTGGCGGTGGAGTGACTTGTCTGTTGGAATTTTATGATTCAAATACAGGGAAGAGGTATCGGGCGTTTGGCAGTAAAAAAAATAAAGCTTTCCCGGATGGAACTTTGCTGGTTTTTCGTGCGGGGGAAATAGCAATGCAGTCTGATGAGTGGCTCATTGCTGATAAAATTTCTGAGGCTTTTTGTTGTTTTCTAGAGGGGAGAGACTTACCGGAAGATATTTCTTGGCGCCCTGCTCCTGGCTTCTGAACTCAATGAATCATGAAGGCAAACTGTGAGGGGGTATAAATTAATTTATTTGATAAAAATGGGAATCTGAATTCCCATGTGTCAATTTTATTGGGGGTTTTAGGTGCTGTACTGACTTTTGCTCCCCTGTATTTCGAGCTGCACCTCTATCTTGTCGTAGGTGGTGCTCTGATTGGGACGTCAATGATGGTATTTGCCTCTGTCGCTCTTCAATCAGCTACCCTAAATCTTCAGGCATTTACCAATGACCCCCTTGGTTGGCGCAAAGCAAAAGAAAGCTATAAAGAAACTGTTGGTGCTGAAAATAGTGAACAAGATTCCACTGCCTCATCCAATAGGCAATGAGGCGTAGGTCCATGGATGTGACCCGATGCCGCCTGTTCCACCGTGCCGCTATCTGGAGTGATCTGCACGCTGATCCTGAATTCAGCCGCTCCCGCGCTGGCGCACATTCCGGTTCCTGGCCCGTTCATCAAAATCACCCAGCAAGGCCAGAGTCTGCCGGATACGAGCCAGCAGCGGGTGGAGGTATCAGATGCGGTGCTGCCCGGTGTCGGGAACGGTCTGTTCCAGACGTCGAGCAGCCACCGCTATCTGGTGGAGACGAACCCGGCGCTGACCAATCTCAAATCCTTCCTGAGTTCGAACTACCTGCTCGAACGCTTGGGCTACGACCCGGACGCCGCGCAAAAGCGCCTGGGCGATGGCCTGTACGCACAGCGGTTGATTGGCCTGCCTTTATAAATAACCCTTCAAATTTTTACCAACCCACCTCTAACTGAAAGGAAATTTCATGAACAAATTTGTACCCCTGGCCCTTGCAGCCACCTTGCTGATTACCGGCTGCGCTTCTGTCGACATGGCTTCGCCGGAAGTCTCGGAGAAAGCCAAGCGCTTTGAAACGCCGGGCGAGGGCAAGGCGGGGGTTTACATTTATCGCAATAGCCTTATAGGTAAGCATCTCAAGAAAGACCTGTGGATTGACGGCAAATGTATTGGCGAGAGTGCGCCGAACATCTTTTTCTACACGCAGGTCAAGGGCGGAGAGAAACACAGGATCGAAACCGAATCCGAATTTTCTCCAAACGCCTTGGAGTTGATGCTTGAGGCGGGGAAGAATTATTTCTTCCGGCAATTCATCAAGCTGGGCGCTTTCGTCGGTGGCGCCGATCTGGAGCAGGTTTCGGAAGAAAAGGGCAAGGCGGACATCGCGGACTTGGAGATGGCCTTGACCGGAAAGTGCAGCGCCGAACATTGAGGCGGGACTGAATGCTCGTTTTGGTGAGCGTCGGGGGAGTTGCCCCGGCGCTTATTTTTTCCTTCTGGCCAGTCGTTGGTGCGTACGGCAGATTGCCGTAAGTCTCTGGCAGGAGGACAACGCTATTCCAGCGTTCGCGGCTTTGCGGCGTGGTATGCCGATCCAGTTGTCAAGGCTGGCCCGTTTGCTTCCGGCAAGCCCAGACAAACAGGGCAACGCCCGCCAGCACCATCGGCAGCGACAGCCATTGCCCCATGCTGATGATGTAGGACTGGCCGAAGATGCCGGCGTCCGGTTCGCGGAAGAATTCGGTGAGGAAGCGGCAGATGCCGTAGCCGATCAGGAACAGGCCGGAGGTGGCGCCGCGTGGCCGGGGGCGGGCCGACCACCACCACAGCAGGGCGAAGAGTGCGAAGCCTTCCAGACCGACGTGGTAGAGCTGCGAGGGGTGGCGCGGCTCCAGGCTGCCGGATTGCGGAAAGGCCATGGCCCAAGGCAGGTCGGAGTCAGCCAGCCGTCCCCACAGTTCGCCGTTGATGAAGTTGCCGACGCGTCCGGCGGCCAGCCCGAGCGGTACCAGGGGGGCGATGAAGTCAGTGACGGTCAGCCAGCTCAGGCCGGTCTTGCGCGCCCACAGGGTCATGGCGACGAGCACGCCGAGAAAGCCGCCGTGAAAGCTCATGCCGCCCTTCCATACGGCGAGGATTTCCAGCGGGTGCGCGAAATAGTAGGCGGGTTCGTAAAACAGTACCTGCCCGAGGCGTCCGCCGAGGATCACGCCGAGCACGCCGTAAAAGAGGAGGTCGTCCAGTTGCTCGGCATTCACCGGGGCGAGGTGGCGGCGGATGCGCAGCCGGCCCAGGGCGATGAACTGGGCGAAAGCGACCAGATACATCAGGCCGTACCAGTGCACGGAAAGTGGGCCGAGGGAAAAGGCGACGGGGTCGAACTGCGGGTGGAGCAGCATGGTCGAAGGGCTTTGGGCTAGAATCTCCCGATTATATCGACCCCGCCCGGATCGACTCACGATTGCCGGGCTTTTCTCGCCCGTTCATCTGGAGATAGCGAATGCCTCAATACCGTTCCCGCACTTCCACCCACGGCCGCAACATGGCCGGCGCGCGCGCGCTGTGGCGCGCCACCGGCATGAAGGACGGCGATTTCGGCAAGCCGATCATCGCCGTGGTCAATAGCTTCACCCAGTTCGTGCCGGGCCACGTGCACCTGAAGGACATGGGGCAACTGGTGGCGCGCGAGATCGAAGCGGCGGGCGGCATTGCCAAGGAATTCAACACCATTGCCATCGACGACGGCATCGCCATGGGCCACAGCGGCATGCTGTATTCGCTGCCTTCGCGCGATCTGATCGCCGATTCGGTGGAATACATGGTCAACGCGCATTGTGCGGACGCTATGGTGTGCATCTCCAATTGCGACAAGATCACGCCGGGGATGCTGATGGCGGCGATGCGGCTCAACATTCCGGCGATTTTCGTGTCCGGCGGGCCGATGGAAGCGGGCAAGGTGAAGTGGGAGGGCAAGACCATCGCCGTCGATCTGATCGACGCCATGATCAAGGCGGGCGATAGCGCATGTTCCGATGCCGAGGTGGATGAATTCGAGCGTTCCGCCTGTCCGACCTGCGGCTCCTGTTCCGGCATGTTCACCGCCAATTCGATGAACTGCCTGACCGAAGCGCTCGGTCTGTCGCTGCCCGGCAACGGCACCGTGGTGGCGACGCACGCCGACCGCAAGCAGCTTTTCCTGCGCGCCGGGCGGCAGATCGTCGAAGTGTGCCGGCGCTATTACGAGCAGGACGACGCCAGCGTGCTGCCGCGCAGCATCGCGCCCAAAGCGGCGTTCGAGAACGCCATGACGCTGGACGTGGCGATGGGCGGCTCGACCAACACCGTGCTGCACCTGCTGGCGGCGGCGCGCGAGGCCGAGGTGGATTTCACGATGGCCGACATCGACCGCATTTCGCGCCGCACGCCCTGTCTGGCGAAGGTGGCGCCGGCCACTCAGGATTACCACATCGAGGACGTGCACCGCGCTGGCGGCATCATGGGCATCCTGGCCGAACTGGCGCGCGCCGGCAAACTGGATACCTCGGTGGCGACCGTGCATGCGCGCACCCTGGGCGAGGCAATCGCCGCCTACGATGTGAAACAGGATGTTGCGCCGGAAGTCGTCGAATTCTTCCGCGCCGCGCCGGGCGGCATCCCGACGCAGACGGCTTTTTCCCAGAGCGCGCGCTACCCGGAACTGGATACCGACCGCGCCGGTGGCTGCATCCGCGATCAGGCCCATGCCTATTCGCAGGACGGCGGGCTGGCCGTGCTGTACGGCAATATCGCGGAGGACGGCTGCATCGTCAAAACGGCGGGCGTCGATGAGTCGATCTGGAAATTCGCCGGTCGGGCGCGCGTGTTCGAGAGCCAGGATACGGCGGTGGAAGCCATTCTCGGCGGCAAGGTCGTGGCCGGCGACGTGGTGGTGATTCGCTACGAAGGCCCGAAGGGCGGGCCGGGCATGCAGGAAATGCTGTATCCCACCTCCTATCTGAAATCGATGGGCCTGGGCAAGGAATGCGCGCTGCTCACCGACGGGCGTTTTTCCGGCGGCACATCGGGGCTTTCGATCGGCCACGCCTCGCCGGAAGCGGCGGACGGCGGCGCGATCGGTCTGGTGGAAGAGGGCGACCGCATCGAGATCGACATTCCGGGGCGGCGCATCCATCTTGCGGTGGACGAGCAAACACTGGCGGCGCGGCGCGCGGCGATGGATGCGAAGGGCGAAGCCGCCTGGCAGCCGGAGAGTCGGCAACGCACCGTATCCGCCGCGCTACAGGCCTACGCCCTGATGACGACCTCCGCCGACAAGGGCGCAGTGCGCGATGTGCGACAAATCCAGCGCCGTTCCTGAGTAAAAGGCTCGGATTTTTGCCTGTCAGCCGGTATCATTCGGCCCGGAGGCGAAAACCTCCGGAAATTTTTTGTTGCATTTGATCGTTTGTCGTCGCCGGCTGCGGACGTATGATCCGCCCCAGATAGTGTCGTCAGGCTATCGAAGCGTTAATCACTAAAAATGGAGCGAGAAAAATGAAAGCTGCTTATATTGCCCTCATGGCTGCTGCCGGCGTTATCGTTGCAGGCCAGGCCCAGGCTGACGAAGCCCTGGCCAAGGCCAAGAACTGCATGACCTGCCATGCGGTGGACAAGAAACTGGTCGGCCCGGCCTACAAGGACGTTGCCGCCAAGTACAAGGCGGACAAGGGCGCGGTCGCTACCCTGGCTGCCAAGATCAAGTCCGGCGGCAAGGGCAACTGGGGCCAGATCCCGATGCCTCCCAACAACGTCACCGAAGACGAAGCCAAGAAACTGGCAACTTGGGTCATGGGAATGAAGTGATCCAGGCCGTCGCAAAAAAACCGGGCGCTGCCCGGTTTTTTTGTGCAAATCAGGCTGCGACCCTGTTGACAGTCTGTAAATCGCTCTGGATAATCCCGGTTTCTCCCGGAGGGATACCCAAGCGGTCAACGGGAACAGACTGTAAATCTGTCGGCTCAGCCTTCGAAGGTTCGAATCCTTCTCCCTCCACCAGATTGATGCTGTAGCGGCTTGTGCTGCGTGGTGGAGTTAAGCGGTAAGCGGGTGTAGCTCAATGGTAGAGCTGAAGCCTTCCAAGCTTAAGACGAGGGTTCGATTCCCTTCACCCGCTCCACGGTGCGGTACGGCTGGAGTTTGAAGGTGCGCCCATGTGGCTCAGTGGTAGAGCACTCCCTTGGTAAGGGAGAGGTCGGCAGTTCGATCCTGCCCATGGGCACCACCGATTAGCTTGCTTCTGGATTTTTGATTTATTTGATTATTTAAGGAACTGGAATGGCTAAGGAAAAATTCGAGCGTACGAAACCGCACGTGAATGTAGGGACGATT
>URNG01000103.1 GCA_900549295.1 uncultured Rhodocyclaceae bacterium | reverse complement strand
AGGCGGTGGCGCGCAAGCATGGCCTGCGCGTCCTCGGGCCGCATTGCCTGGGCGTGATCGCGCCGCACGCGCGGCTCAATGCCAGCATCGCCGCACATTTTCCGCAGGCCGGCGACCTCGCGCTGGTCTCCGAATCCTCGGCCATTGCCGCCGCGCTGGCCCGCGCGCAAGCCCAGCGCGCGGCGGTGCGCCCGCGCAATACCGAGGCGTTACGCCCGGAGCAGGCTGCCGAAATCGACGCCATCGACGCCCGCCGCAAAGCGCAACAAGCACGACAAGCATGACTCCCCCCGCCAGCCTGGCTGCCCTGGAGGCTGAATTCACCGCGCTCGGGGCCGGCCCCGCGCACCGCGAGCGCGTGCTGCGCGCCTGGCTGCACGGTCAGGCGCTGGATCACGGGCCACGCAAACAGGCGGCGGAAAATTTCCTGCCACAGGCGCTACGTGCCGCCCTGCCTGCCCTGCGCGCCGCCCTGGATGCGCTGGCCAGCGTGATTTCCGAACATCCCGGCGACGACGGCAAACGTCTGCTGGTGCGTCTGGCCGACGGACAAAGCGTGGAAAGCGTGCTGCTGCCGCGCGACGGCGTGTGCATCTCGACGCAGATCGGCTGCGCCGTCGGCTGCACCTTCTGCATGACCGGGCGCAGCGGCTTGCTGCGGCAAGTCAGCGCGCCGGAAATGCTGGCCCAGGTCGTGCTGGCCCGCCGCCAGCAGAGGCTGCGCCGCGTGGTCTTCATGGGCATGGGCGAGCCGGCGCACAATCTCGACAACGTGCTGGCAGCCATCGGCTGGCTTGGCACCCTGGGCGGTTTCGGCCACAAGGATCTCGTATTTTCCAGCGTCGGCGACCCGCGCATTTTCGAGCGGCTGCCCCGGGAAAAAGTCAGACCCGCGCTGGCGCTCTCCCTGCACACCACGAATGCCGACTTGCGCGAACGGCTCCTGCCGCGCGCGCCGCGCCTCACTCCCACCGCGCTGGTTGAAGCGGGCGAGGATTACGCCCGCCGCACCGGCTACCCCATCCAGTTGCAATGGACGCTGCTCGCCGGCATCAACGACAGCCTCGCCGAAATGGATGCCGCTGCCGATCTGCTCACCGGCAAATACGCCATCCTCAACCTGATTCCCTACAACCCGACAGCCGCGCTCGATTACCAGCGTCCCAGCCCGGAAACCGTGGCGCAACTGGTGCGGCATTTACGCCAGCGCGGCATCCGCGTCGCCGTGCGCCAATCCGCAGGGCAGGACGTGGAAGGCGGCTGCGGCCAATTGCGAGCGCGCCAGATCGACGGCACGAACCGGCCCGAAAAGCAGGAAAATCAGCCGCTGCGGCGCAGCAACTGACCAAATTCGCTCGCCGCCTGCGGGCGGCCATAGAGGTAGCCTTGCAGCACATCACAGCCATGCGCATGCAGGTAAGCCGCCTGGGCATCGGTTTCCACGCCTTCGGCCACGACTTCCAGTTCGAGCTGGTGCGCCATGGCGATGATCGCGGCGGCAAGCCGGGCCGATTCGCTGGGGCTGCCGTCCGTGTTTTCCTCATCGGTCAGACGCACGAAGCTGCGGTCGATTTTCAGGGTATGCACCGGGAACTGGTGCAGATAGCTGAGTGAGGAATAACCCGTGCCGAAATCGTCGATCGCCACCCGGATCTGCATGGTGCGCAGGCGCTCCAGCACGCTTGCCGCGCGGGCGGCATTGCGCATGAGGAGCGATTCGGTCAGCTCCAGTTCGATCAGATGCGGCGGCAGATCGTATTCGGCCAGAATCGTCGCCAGCAGGTCGGGCAATTCGTTTTGTGCAAACTGCTGCGCCGAAATATTGACCGCCACCGGCAAGGCTTCGTAGCCGGCATCGAGCCAGGCGCGTTGCTGGGCGCACACGCTGCGCAGCGCCCATTCGCCAAAACTGCCGATCAGACCGTTTTCTTCGGCCAGCGGAATGAAGACCAGCGGCGAAATCACGCCCTGCTCGCGGTGATGCCAGCGCATCAGGGCTTCGGCACCGATGAGACGCCCATCCCCAGCCGCCACCTTGGGCTGGTAGCACAGGAACAATTCGTTTCTCTCCAGCGCGCCGAACAACTCGTTTTCCAGCACCAGTTCCCCCAGGGTCGCCGTGCTGATTTCCGAGGAAAAATGGCGGAAGGTGTTGCGCCCTTCGTCTTTCGCCCGGTACATGGCGGCATCGGCCTTGCGCAGCAACTCGTGCACCGTGTCGCCATCGTCCGGGAACAGCGCAATCCCGGCGCTGCCGCTCACCGTCAGTTCATGCCCGGCCAGGCGATAGGGCTGGCACAGGGTCGCCAGCAGTTTGCTGCAAATCGCATTGGCCTCCTGCGCATCGTTCAGTTCCGGCAGCACGGCAACGAACTCATCCCCGCCCTGGCGGCTCAGGGTATCGGTCGGACGCAGCACATTCAGCGCCCGTTGCGCCGCCTGCACCAGCAACTCATCGCCCACCGCATGCCCCAGGCTGTCGTTGATGTTCTTGAAACGGTCGAGATCGATGTAGATCACCGCCATGGACTGCCGGTTCTGCCGCGCCTGCTGTATCCCCTGGCTGATCCGGTCCTCCATCAGGATCCGGTTGGGCAGGCCGGTCAGCGCATCGTGGTAGGCCAGATGGTGTATGGTTTCCTCACTCTGCTTGCGCTCGGTGATGTCGATGAACACGCCGATGTAATACGCCAGCGCCCCGGCATCATCGTAGGTCGCAACGATGGACAGCCATTCCGGATACACCCCGCCATCCTTGCGCCGATTCCAGATTTCTCCCTGCCAGTGGCCGCTTTCTTTCAGCATGTGCCACATGTTGCGGTAAAAACTGGGCGCATGCCGCCCGGAATTGAGCAGGGCCGGCGTCTGTCCCAGCACCTCTTCGGCAGGATAGCCGGTGATGTGGCAGAAGGCCGGATTGACGGCGATGATGCCGCCCTTGGGATCGGTAATAATCATCCCTTCGCCGGCGTGGGTAAACACCTGCCCATACAGGCGTAACTGGGCCTCGGCCCGGCGCTGCGCTTCATAACGCTGAGCCAGATCGCCGTGCGCCACCACCAGGGCGCGCCGGTCGCGCTCCATGCGCAACAGGGCATACAAGGCATAAACACCCAGAAGCAGGGAAATCACATAGAGCAGGCGCTGGTAATACGCGGCCTGCGTCAAGGCCTGGCGATAACTCGCCTGGTAGTTGCGGCCCAGTTCATCGAGCTGCACTGCGGTCGGCGCGCGGATGATGTCGTCCACCCGCCAGGCCAGTTTTGCGCCACGCTGGATCAGCACCTGCGCATGCAGCAGCACCGCCGGCAAACCTGTCGGCGCGTCCGCTGCCGCCTGCAAATGGCGTAGCTCGTTTTCCAGACGTACCGCGCCCGCCTGATCGAGGCGCCGGTTCAGCCGCGCCGCCAGCAACTGCCGGGAAAAATCGGCAAAACGCTGACGGTCGGGCCAAACGGCCGCTGCGAGCAAATGCTCCGCAGCCTGCGGAAAATACAAGGTGGAATTGCGCAGCACGGCATGGTCGCGCTGAAATTGATCGACATCGCGCAGCTTGCGCTGATGCACTTCGCGCAAGGCGGCAAGCCGGCTCTGCAGACGCTGCCTGCCTTCGCCATCGATCCAGTCCGGCAGTTTGCCCAGAATCAGCAAGCTCGCCTCGATTTCCCGCAGGTGATACTGGATACCGTCATAATTCTCGACCAACCCGGCATAGGCCGCCACCACGCGCGCATTCAGTTGTTCATCGTGATGCTGTACGTCATGCACGGCCCGCGTATAGCGCAGATGCCCCTTGGGGTCGACATCGCCGGAGTGCGCGAACAGCCAGGTCAGCAACGCGGCAAGCACGCAGAAGAGCGAAATCTTCCATGCGCGACTGGCACGCAAGCGCCCCAGGCTGCGCCTCACGGCACCACCGCGCTTTCCGGCACCCGCCCGCTCAAGGATTGCAAAAAGGCCTCGATCGCACGCACATCCTGCTTTGCCAATTCACGCCCCAGCTGGAAACGCCCCATGATCTCGATTGCCCCAGGCAAGCTTGCAGCCGCCGCATCGTGAAAGTAAGGGGCCGTCAGTGCCACGTTACGTAAACTGGGCACCTTGAAGACGTGCCGGTCTTCCTCCCGTCCGGTCACGTTATAGCGGCCAAGGTCAGCCTGGGTCAGCGGCCGGGAAGCGAAATAATCCCCCATGACGCCAAACCTCTGGAACATGTTGCCTCCCAGCAACACGCCCTGATGGCAACTGATGCAGCCAAAATCACGGAATTTCTCGTACCCCTCCAGCGCCAGCGGTGAAAGCGCGGCTGCATCACCCCCCAGATAACGGTCGAACGGAGATCCCAGGCTACGCAGGGAGCGCTCGAAACTTGCCAGCGCATGCGCGATGTTTTCGGCCGTCAAGCCCTCCGGGTAGGCAGCAGAGAAGGCTCCACGCAGGGTCGCATCGGCACCGAGGCGGGCCAGCACTTCCGTCCAGGAAGAAGCCATTTCGATCGGATTATGGACAGGTCCCGCCGCCTGTGCTTCCAGATCGATGGCCCGCCCATCCCAGAACAGCACGAAATTCAGGTCACTATTGAACACGCTGGGTGTATTGATGACGCCCTCGGCGCCGCCCACTCCGAAGGAGCGCGGCAGGCCGTCCGTGCCTCCTTTGTCGAAGCGGTGACAGGACACACAGGCGATGCTGCCATCCCTGGAAAGACGCGTATCCGAAAACAATTGTCGCCCCAGAGCCACCTGTGCCGGATCGAGACCTTCCTGGCGTCCCAGAGGGCGCAACGCCGCAAAACCGATATCGGCGGCGCCTTTGGACCCAAACAGCGCCTGAACCGTCGTCGACCGATCGTCTTCGTGCCCGTACAAGACCCACCAGGCCAGACCGGAAGCCAGACCCAGAGCGGTAAGATAAAGTACGCTTTTTCTCAGCATATCCAGCACAAATATTCAGGCAGACCGAGGGAACTTTGAGGATCAAAGCAGGTCGCGCATGATAACACCGGGCACATTAATTTTGACCCATATTAAATCCATGACAAAACACGCACGACGCCGATACTCAACACTCGGTTAAAATGCAGTCCCCTGATTTTCTGGAAAAAACGCGCCTGCTGCATGAAAAAAGCCGCCATCGAGACCTTCTATAGCCGCCTGCAGGCCGAAAACCCGGAACCGCGAACCGAACTCTGCTATGCCAGCCCCTTCCAGTTGCTGATCGCGGTGATCCTGTCGGCGCAGGCCACCGACGTCGGCGTGAACAAGGCCACCGCCCGCCTGTTCCCAGCCGCTCCGACCGCCGCCGACATCCTGGCGCTGGGCGTCGAAGGTTTGAGCAAGTTCATCAAGACCATCGGCCTCTATCGCAGCAAGGCGAAGAACGTGATTGCCACCTGCCGCATCCTGGTCGAGCAGTACGGCGGCGAGGTTCCGGCCGACCGGGAGGCGCTGGAAGCCCTGCCCGGCGTCGGCCGCAAGACGGCCAGCGTGGTGCTGAATACGGCTTTCGGTCAGCCCACCATCGCCGTCGATACGCATATTTTCCGGGTCGGCAACCGCACCGGGCTGGCGCCGGGCAAGAACGTGCTGGAAGTGGAAAAGAAGCTGCTGCGCGTCACGCCGCCGGCTTTCCGCCTCAATGCCCATCACTGGCTGATCCTGCACGGCCGCTACGTGTGCAAGGCGCGCCGCCCGGAGTGCGGACGATGCAGCGTGTATGATCTGTGCGCCTGGAAGGAAAAAACCGCGTGAGCGCCGGAAATCCGAAAAACTCAAGCTTCAGCGAAGCGAATCCATAGCCCCCTCTGACCATCATGTTCAATCCAAGCCGCGATCAGGTTCGTCAGTTTTTCTGCAGCGCCTGGCAAAAATATTGCGCCAGACAGCCGCTGGAGGGCGCGGAGGTCACCGCCGCCGAACTGGCGGCGCGCCACCCGGAATATCACGCCTTGCTGGCCCATCCGGAACATGCCTTGCAGCAGGAATGGTCGCCGGAGAGCGGGCAGATGAACCCCTTTCTCCATCTCTCCCTGCATCTGGCGATTCACGAGCAGGTGAGCATCGACCAGCCGCCGGGCATCCGCGCCGCCTTCAAGCAGCTGAGCGCGCGCCTTGACCCGCACGAGGCCGAGCACGTCATTCTCGAATGCCTGGGCGAAACCATCTGGCGCGCCCAGCGCAGCGGCGGGGCGATGGATGCGGCGGCTTATCTGGAAGCGGTGCAACGCGCGGCGCAGCGCATTTGAGGCGGGGAGCCCTGTAGCGAGCGCTTACTCGGCATCCGCCGGCGGCACCTGCTTCATCAGTTCTTCGAGCGTGGTCAGCCCCTGCGCCACCTTGAGCGCCCCGGAAATACGCAGGGGACGCATCCCCTCGCGGAAGGCCTGTTCGCGCAGCCGGGGAATTTCCGCGCCGGGGCGAATCTGGCCGCGCACCGCCGGCGTGTTGAGCAGGATTTCATAAATGCCGACCCGTCCGCTGTAGCCGGTCATGCGGCATTCCAGGCAGCCCACCGCATGATGCAGTTGCGTCGGCTCGCCCGCCTTCCAGGGATGCACCAGACCGCGCCACGTTTGCCGTTCCACCTCGGTGATCGGCGCGCTCTGCTTGCAGTGCGGACACAGCGTGCGGATCAGGCGCTGCGCCATGATGCCGAGCAGGGTGGAACTGATGAGATAGGCCGGCACGCCCAGGTCGAGCAGGCGCGTGACGGCGCTCGGCGCATCGTTGGTGTGCAGGGTGGATAGCACCAGGTGGCCGGTCAGCGCCGCCTGAATCGCCATCTCCGCCGTTTCCAGGTCGCGGATCTCGCCGATCATGATGATGTCCGGGTCTTGCCGCATCAAGGCACGCACGCCCTCGGCGAAACCCAGTTCGATCGCCGGGCTGACCTGCATCTGGTTGAAGGAGGATTCCACCATTTCGATCGGATCTTCGATGGTACACACGTTCACTTCCGGCGTCGCCAGTTGCTTGAGCGTGGTGTAGAGCGTGGTGGTCTTGCCCGAGCCGGTGGGGCCGGTGACCAGGATGATGCCGTTGGGCGCGCTGGTCATCTGCTGCCAGCGGCTCTGGTCGTCTTCGGAAAAACCGAGCGCCCGAAAATCGCGCACCAGCACTTCCGGGTCGAAAATGCGCATCACCAGCTTTTCGCCAAAGGCCGTCGGCAGGGTCGACAGACGCAGCTCGACCTCCTGCCCGCCCGGCGTGCGCGTCTTGATCCGGCCATCCTGCGGGCGGCGCTTCTCGATCACGTCCATACGCCCAAGGAGCTTGATGCGGCTGGTCATGGCGACCATCACCGGCATCGGAATCTGATACACCTGATGCAGCACGCCGTCGATGCGGAAACGCACGATGCCCAGTTCGCGCCGCGGCTCGATGTGGATGTCGGAAGCGCGCTGGTCGAACGCGTACTGCCACAGCCAGTCGACGATATGCACGATGTGCTGGTCGTTGGCATCGTACTGGCGGTTGCCCTTGCCCAGATCGACCAGTTGCTCGAAGCTGGACAGGCCGCTGTTCGACTCCCCTTTCGCCGTCGCCTTCTTGATCGAGCGCGCCAGATTAAAGAATTCGACGAGGTAGCGCGCGATGTCGACCGGGTTGGCCATCACCCGGCGAATGTCCTTGCGCAGAATGTGCGACAGTTCCGCCTCCCACTCGCGCAGGAAGGGTTCCGCTGTGGCGATCACCACCTCGCTGGCGGTGACGCGCACCGGCAGGATGCTGAAACGCGCCGCGTAGGCGCTCGACATCACGTCGCCGACGCCGCTGAAGTCGATCTTCAGCGGGTCGATGTGAAAATATTCGAGGCCGCAGCGCTTGGCCAGCCATTCGGTCAGGACTTCCGCCGTCAGCAGGCGATTGCCGTGGCGCAACTGCGCTTCGCCCAGCGCGATCAGCGGGTTTTGCTTGCCGCCCTGCAAACGGTATTCCGCCTTGCACGCCTCAGCGGTATCCGCCGCGATCCAGCCGTCTTCCTGCAGCCAGAGCAGCAGTTCGTTGAAATTCAGGTGATGTTCGTGCGGCGCGGGCGCGGGGGATTGAATCGGCATGGCGGCACTATAGCACCCTGCCATCATTGCCGGCGCAGGGGATGGAGCAGGCCGCGCAGGTCGTTGTGGTCGATTTCGTACATCAGGGCGAGCAGCCGCCCGAGTTCGCCCTTGGGGAAACCCGTGCGGGCGAACCAGCCGAGATAATGCCCCGGCAGATCGGCCAACCGCCGTCCCTGGTACTTGCCGAACGGCATTTCCAGATCGACCAGGCGTTGCAAATCTTCCGGGCGCATGTCGAGAAACGGGGCTTGCGCCCCGTTGCCTTTATTTGCCGGACAGCGCCAGCATCAGGTCGTTGATGCGGCGCACGAAACCGGCCGGGTCTTCGAGCTGCCCGCCTTCGGCCAGGGTGGCCTGTTCCAGCAGCAGTTCGGCCCAGTCGGCAAAGCGGGTTTCTTCCTTTTTCAGGCGCGCCACCGCCGGGTGCTGCGGGTTGATTTCGAGAATCGGCTTGCTGTTCGGCACCGGCTGCCCGGCCGCCTTCAGCATCCGCGCCAGATTACCGGACGGGTCGTGCTCGTCGGCCACCAGACAGGAGGGCGACTCGGTCAGGCGATGGGTGATGCGCACGTCCTTGACCTTGTCGGCCAGCGCGGCTTTCACCTTGTCGAGCAGATCCTTGTATTCATCGGCGGCTTTTTCCGCTTCCTTCTTCTCGGCCTCGTCTTCCAGTTGGCCCAGATCGAGGCCGCCCTTGGCGACCGATTGCAGCGGCTTGCCTTCGAATTCGGTCAGATGCCCAACCACCCACTCGTCGACGCGGTCGGACAGCAGCAGGACTTCGATGCCTTTCTTCTTGAAGATTTCCAGATGCGGGCTGTTCTGCGCGGCCTTGAAGGTATCCGCCGTGACGTAATAGATCTTTTCCTGGCCTTCCTTCATGCGGGCGATGTAATCGGCCAGGGAAACGATCTGCTTGTCGCCGTCGCCATGCGTGGAGGCGAAGCGCAACAGAGCGGCGATCTTGTCTTTATTGGCGAAATCCTCGCCGACGCCTTCCTTCAGCACCGCGCCGAAGGTGTTCCAGAATTGCGCGTATTTCTCTTTTTCGGCGGCATCCTCGCTGTTCGCCAGCCCTTCCAGCATGGACAGCACCTTGCGCGTGCAACCGGAGCGGATGGTGTCGATGTCCTTCGATTCCTGCAGAATCTCGCGCGACACGTTGAGCGGCAGATTGGCCGAATCCACGACGCCGCGCACGAAGCGCAGGTAGAGCGGCATCAGCTTTTCCGCGTCATCCATGATGAAAACGCGCCGCACGTAGAGCTTCAGGCCATGCCGAGCGTTGCGGTCCCACAGGTCGAACGGCGCGCGCGCCGGGATGTAGAGCAGTTGCGTGTATTCCTGCCGCCCTTCCACCTTGGCGTGCGTCCAGCACAGCGGATCCTCGAAATCGTGGGCGACGTGTTTGTAGAATTCCTTGTACTGCTCGTCCTCAATTTCCGACTTGCTGCGCGTCCACAGCGCATTGGCCTGATTCACCGTCTCCAGTTCATCGCTGACGACCTGCTCGCCTTTCTCCTGATCCCAATTTTCCTTCTGCATCAGGATGGGCAGCATGATGTGGTCGGAGTACTTGCGGATAATGGATTTCAGGCGCCATCCGCCCAGCAGTTCATCCTCGCCTTCGCGCAGATGCAGGATCACGTCGGTGCCGCGCCCCGCCTTGCTGGCCTGGGTAACGGTGTACTCGCCTTCGCCCGCCGATTCCCACTGCACGGCCTGATCGGCGGGCAACCCTGCGCGGCGGGAAATGACGGTTACTTTATCGGCCACGATGAAGGAAGAGTAGAACCCCACGCCGAACTGTCCGATCAGATGCGAATCCTTCGCCTGATCGCCAGTCAGCGCCGAAAAGAACTCCTTGGTTCCCGACTTGGCAATCGTCCCCAGATGCGCCACGGCATCCTCGCGGGACAAACCGATCCCGTTGTCCGACACCGTAATGGTGCGCGCCGCCTTGTCGAAACTGACGCGGATTTTCAGCTCGCTGTCGTCCTCATACAGCGCCGCGTCGTTCATGCTTTCGAAGCGCAGCTTGTCGCACGCATCCGAAGCATTGGAAATCAACTCGCGCAGGAAAATCTCCTTGTTGCTGTACAAGGAGTGAATCATCAAATGCAGCAGCTGCTTGACTTCAGCCTGAAAGCCCAGGGTTTCGCTCTGGGCGTGCAAGGTCTCGGACATATTGAAACTCCCGTTCTGGAAAAATAAATCGACCTGCGCTATATCGGGACGGGAGGACGCGATTTCAAGACCTGCCGGGAAGGGAGCATTGAGGTTTTTCCGCTAGCTGCATCAAGCTTGGACGCGGATTAGGTGGATGACGCGCCGTGCCGAGCGCGCCTGATCGTTATTTTTCTGTTTGTACACGCAAAAAACCCCCGCCAGTGTTCTAGCGGGGGTTTTGCATGGGGTAGCCTGGCGGTGACCTACTTTCGCGAGCGATGTGCTCACTATCATTGGCGCGATGCTGTTTCACGGTCCTGTTCGGGAAGGGAAGGGGTGGGTCCAGCAGGCTATTGCCGCCAAGCGAAGCTTGTGTGCGTTGTGGGGTGTTATCCGCAACGCGGAATGGGTTATTGGCAGAAGGTTGTTTGTTGTGATTGGTTATTGGGTTTTGTGTGCTGATTCAAGGTTATAGGATCAAGCCGCACGGGCAATTAGTACGGGTTAGCTTAGCGCATTGCTGCGTTTCCACACCCCGCCTATCAACGTCGTGGTCTTCGACGACCCTTAAGGGGGCTTGGAGCCCCGGGGAAATCTAATCTTGAGGTAAGTTTCCCGCTTAGATGCTTTCAGCGGTTATCTCGTCCATTCTTAGCTACCCGGCGATACGACTGGCGTCATAACCGGTACACCAGGGGAATGTCCACTCCGGTCCTCTCGTACTAGGAGCAGGTCCTCTCAAATTTCCAGCGCCCACGGCAGATAGGGACAAAACTGTCTCACGACGTTTTAAACCCAGCTCACGTACC
>URNG01000102.1 GCA_900549295.1 uncultured Rhodocyclaceae bacterium | reverse complement strand
TCCGCCCCGGCCCGCAAGCCGACCCCGCCGCCGGCCTGCCGCTGCTGGCCCCCAAAGCCCTCTCCCCGGACCTCTGGCGCACCGGCCTGATCAATTTTCTGGCTGACAGCGACGGCCTGGGCCGGCGTTACTGGCTTGATTTCCCGCACGCCGGCTGGACACTGCCCTCGCTGCCCGCGCGCGTGGCCACCGATCTGGGACTGGCGGTCCCGCAACAAACGAGCCTGCCGCTGCATTTCTACGGTCAACCCTTTGCCCACCATTCCTATGCCAGCCTCTTCCTCGCCAGCCTGCAGGAAAATCCCGGCGGATTGCCCGATTTGCGCGACAAGATCGTCATCATCGGTGCCGCTGCCCCCGGCCTGCACGATTTGCGCCCGACGCCCCTGGGTGTAGCGACCCCCGGCCCGGAAATCCTCGCCACGGCGCTGGCCAACCTGCTCTCTCAGGATTACCTGCGCCCATTGCCGGATGCGCTGGCTCCCGCCCTCGGAGCGCTCTTTCTCAGCCTGATGGCATTCGCCACCCGCCGCCAGACCAGTCCCGCGCTGCAAGGCGGCCTCCTCTTCCTGCTGACGCTCCTCGCCCTCTTCGCCGCCTATCTGCTGCTGTCGCACAACCGCCTGTGGCTGCCTTTCTCCACTCTGCTGACGCTGTGGCTCTTCTATGCTGCCTGCGCGCTGGAAGCGTATTTCCGCGAACGCCGCCAGCGCGAATACGCCTTGCAGCTGTTTGGCCGTTTCGTCGATCCGCGCGTGGTGGATTCCCTGGTCAGCGGCGACGCCCTGGCGGTGGCGCAGGAAGGCCAGCGCCAGGAAATCACCGTCCTGTTCTCCGACATACGCGGTTTCACCAGCTTGTCCGAAACCCGCACGCCGGAAGACGTCGTGCGCCTGCTCAACCGTTACTTTGCGGCGCAGACCGAAATCGTGTTCACTCACGAAGGCACGCTGGACAAATTCATCGGCGACGCGATCATGGCCTTCTGGGGCGCGCCGGTCGCCACGCCACAGCATGCCAGCCAGGCGGTCGCAGCGGCTCTGGCACTGCAGGAGCGGTTGATCGCCTTTCGTGAGGAACTGGGCGCCGCGGGCGCGGATTTCGACGTCGGCATCGGCGTGCACAGCGGCCCGGCCGTGGTCGGTTTTCTCGGCGCAGCGCGGCGTCTCGATTACACTGCCATCGGCGACACGGTCAATCTGGCCAGCCGCATCGAAGGCCTGACCAAGGGCGTGGCCCGCGTACTGGTTTCCGCAAGCACCCGCGACGCCTGCATGGCCGAGGATGCCGAACGTTTCACCTTCATCGACCGCGGTGAATTTTCCGTCAAGGGGCGCGAGCGCCCCGTCCGTTTGTTTGAACCAAGGAGCCCTGCATGAAAATCGTGCATCTATCTTCCTTCCTCTGCGCCGCCAGCCTGAGTGTCTCGGCCCTGGCCGCGCCCGGCACCCTCACCCGCGCCGCCGACCTGAAGGCCAAGCCTTTCGTCGATGCCGCCACCGTCGCCAATCTGCCCGAACAGACCAAGGTCGACATCCTCGGCAATGAGGGCGGCTGGTCGCAGGTCAAAAGCCCGCAGGGGCAAACCGGCTGGGTGCGGCTGCTCTACGTGCGCCCGGACAGCGCCAGCAGCGGCAACGCCCTGAGCAGCCTGGGGACGCTGGGCAACGTGGCCCGCACCGGCAGCACCGGCGCCACGGCAACCACCGGCGCCAAGGGGATCAGCAAGGACGATCTGGCCCAGGCCGCGCCCAACCCGCAGGAAGTGAAGCGCTTGGCGCAATACGCCAGCAATCGCCAGGGTGCGGAACAGCACGCCAAGAACGGTCGCCTGCAAAAACGCAGCATGGCCTATCTCGACCCGACCGACGGCACGCGCAATTAAGGAGCCCTAGCATGTTGAAACGAATGAAAACCGCCGGCACCCTTCTCGCCCTGGCCTGCGCATCGCTGACCCTGACGGCCTGTAAACCGGAGCAGATCCAGTCCGCCCTCGAACAGGGCGGCACCGTCGCGCGCAGCTTCAGCCAGAGCGTCAGCGCGCAGGAAGAACAGCAGATGGGCGACGAATCTGCCGCCCTCCTGCTGGGTGCCGCGCCGCTGGTGAGGAACGATGGCCTGCAGCGCTACGTGAACCAGATCGGACAATGGGTGGCGCAGCAAACCGACCGCAGCGACATCCAGTGGCGTTTCGGCGTTCTCGAAACGCCCAACGTCAATGCCTTTGCCGCCCCGGCAGGCTATGTGTTCATCACGCGCGGCCTCCTGGTGCGCCTGCAGGACGAGGCCGAACTCGCCGGCGTCATCGCACACGAGATCAGCCATGTGCTGATGGGCCACTACGTACAGACCATGGTCAAGAAAGACCGCGCCGCCGCGCTGGGCAATCTCGCCAACACCGCCGCGCAGAGCCAGGGCAAGGGGCAGTACACCGCGCTGGTCAATCTCGGGCGCGGCGTCTACAGCTCCGGGCTGGACAAGGACGACGAATACCAGGCCGACCGCATGGGCGTCGTCCTGGCAACCCGCGCCGGCTACGATCCCTTCGGCCTGCCGCGCGTCCTGCAGATGTACGCCAGCAGCGCCGGGCAGGCCGGTTTCGACCTGCTGTTCTCCACCCATCCCGGTGCCAGCGACCGCCTGGAGCGTCTGGCGCAAGCCATGGGCGACAAGTTCGACGCCCTGGAAAGCCAGAGCGTGCGCAACACCCCGGCCTTCAGCCGCCAGGTTGCAGCACTGAAAGGCAATGCCGGCAAAGCCCCGGCCAAGGGAGGCAAGCAGCGGCGCTGAAGCCTCCTGCTGCAACGGAGTTCACGGCGTGGGCGCATCCGACGGTGCGCCCGCCTTGTTTCTGCCCTCGCGCGGCGGACGTCCCCAGCTCAGGCCGTAGAAGACATCAACGGCATTGTCGCTGCCCACGCGCCCGACCAGGGTGATTTGCCGGGTCAGCGCAAAGCTCAGTTTGGCGATGCTCTCGGCGGTGCCCAGCGATTGCTCGTAAGTCAGCGTCGCGCGGCTGGAGAGGCGTTTGCCGACGCTCAGTATCTGCTGGTCGACACTGCCGCTCTCGGTGCTGCCGCTGCTGACGATGCGGCTGCCGGCCGAGCGCGCGCCGCCGCCAAGTTTGCCCTGGTGCACGCCGAATTCGTCGATGCCGAAAGTATCCTTCAACTGGCCGACCAGATTGCCGGAACCGTTGCCGAGCAGATCGCCGGCGGCGGCAAACAGGACGCTGGCATCGCCGCTGCCGACGTTTTCCGGGCCGTGGCCCAGAATCAGCCAGGTCAGCTTTTCGGCATCCGGCAACTCGGGCTCGGAAACCAGGCGGATGCGCGGCTTCTGCGCCGTGCCGGATACCTCGACCCCGGCTTCCACCGCCAGCCCCCGGCGCATGGCGCGCACGTCGAGCGCCGGGTTGTCGGGCAAACCCTGGAAATTGAGGATGCCGCGCTCGATTTCCAGCGCCTGACCGTAGGCCGCAAACCGTCCGTCGCGGGTACGGATGCTGCCCTGCGCGCGCGGCAGGTCGCGCCCTTGGGCAGTGAGGCGGATATTCCCCGCCAGGCGGCTGCTCAAGCCGGCGCCCTCGAACAGGAAATTGCGCCCGAAATCCACGCCCAGATCGAGATCGAGCCTGGGCCGCAGAGTCTGCGGCGCTGCCTGCGCGGGCCGGCGTACCACGACATCGTCCGAGAGCGAGGGCGCCCCCGCAGGGGCCAGCTGCCAGTACCCCGCATCGATCGTCAGCGCGCCGCTAGCGCCCAGGTGATCCTGCTGCCAGCTCAACTGGCTTTCGCCGGAAAGGCTGACCCACTGCTCCGGCAGTTGCCAGACGCCGACGCGATCCAGCTTGACAGCGATCTGCGCCACGCCGCCCGCCGCCTGTTTATCCAGCCGCAATTCGCCGCTGGCGCTCAATTTGCCGGGCATTTCGTGGCGGGCAGCGGCTTCGCCCAGGGATCGTTTCAGGGCGCGCGGCAGCGCGCGCGGCACGCTGGTGAAATGCAGCGTTTCCACGTGCAGCACTTCGTTACGAACGCTCGCGCGCAATTCGCCATCCTGCAGTTGCAGGCCGTTATCAGCGAGGGCAAGGCGCAAATCCCGCCCGCTCAGGTCGCCGCGCAGTTGCGGCGCGCCGGGGCTGCCCGCCAGACGCAGCTGGCCGCGCAGACTCCCCCCCGTCTGTCTGCCCTCGCCGATGAATTCGCCCAGCCAGCCCAAGTCCGCTGCCTCGAGTTCCACTTCGCCCTGCCACGGCTGCTGCTGCGCCAGCGCCCAGGCGCCGTCCATGCTGGCCGCGAGGCGCGCAGCCAGCGTGCCGAAGCGCGTGCCGTCGGCCTTTAGCGTGAGGTTCAGGCGCGCCGCGCGCACCTGTGCCGACAGCCGGGCCTGCCAGTCGAGCGGCGCGCCAGCAAGATGCAAGTCGGCCAGTTGCCAGGCGTCACGGCTGATGCGCAGGCTGGCCGGTGCCTGCAGGCGGGCATTGCGGGAGCTGTTGCGGCTCGTCAGCTGCAATTGCGTCAGCGCCCCCTGCCAGGCGAATGTCGGCTGGCTCGTCAGGCTGCCGTTGGCCCCGATTTCCAGCCGCTCACCGCCCGCTATCTGGCCGACGAAATTCAGATCATGCTGCTGGCGGCTGCCGCTGATCCTGAGCGCCAGTTTTTCGGCGAGGCTTGGCTGCGTCGGCAGATCGAGCCGGGCGAGCGAAAAATCGATCGCCAACGGCGCGCTCCCGACCTTGCCGCCCGCGCCCTCACTGACATCGGCCTGCAACTGCAACTCGCGCGCCAGAAACAGCCCCGGCCAGCCCAGGCGCGGCGACTGCAACCCACCTCGCAAACGCAGCGCCTCCAGGCTGCCCGCCAATTCGAACTGCCCGTGCGCGCTGCCTTCTGCGCCCAAATCGGACAGTCGCGGCGCATCCAGGGTGAGTTGCAGGCGATCGCCGCTGCGCCCGAAAGCGCCGCGCGCGGCGAGCCGGTTTTCACCCAGGCTTAACCATAAATCGGCAGCAGAAACACGCGGCCAGGCAAGGCGGACATTGCCGCTGCCCGCCAGCGCCGCCTGACGGTAGTGGCTGTCGTGCAGCGTGAATTCGGCATCCACACTGGCACCCACCGGCGGCGCGTCGCCCAGGCTGCCGCTCGCCTTGGCCTGGGCGTTGATGCGCGCCGCCGGCAGATCGGCGAAGGCGCGCGGGTTGAAATCCTTGAGTTCGGCCTGTATCGAGAAATCGCGCGCGCCGTCGAGCCGCAGCCGCCCGCTGGCGTTCAGTCCCGCGCCGTTGGCCTGCAGCAGCAGTCGGGAAACATCGACCTCGCCCCCCGCATGCGCAAGATTCGCCGCCAGGGTAAAGCGCGCATCGCGCAGATCGGCAGTCAGCGTTTGTTTTTCCGCGCCCAGCAGCGCGCGTACCTGACCATCGAGCCGGGTTTTTTCCAGGCTTGTCAGCAGCGTTCTGGCATCGAGTTTTCGCACCGCCAGTTGCAGTTCGAGCCGGGCGTCGCCCGCCGGGTTCAGTTCGCCCAGCCAGCGCCCCTCGCCGCTGATTTCACCAGATTCGGGCAAGCGCAATTGCAAAGCCGGAAACGCCAGCTTGCCATCGCGCCAGCGCAGCGCGCCGCTGAAATGCGTGAAAGGCAGCCTGTTCTGATCGAGCGCGCCGGGCAGACGATTCGTCAACACGAAATCGCCGCTGACGCCGGGCGTTTCGGCACCGCCTTCGGGCCTGAAACTGGCCCGCAAGGCGAGTTGGGCCTGGGGTAAGCCTTCGGCCCAATCGGCAAGGTCGATGGCCGACAGATCCAGTTCGGCGTCGGCAAATGGGAGCGCGGCAAAAGGCGTCAGCGTCAGCGCCGCCCTGCCGCGCATACCGCTTTCCGGTTTGAGTTCCAGGGCCAGTTGCTCCAGGCTGCCCGCCGCGTCGATCGCCAACGCCAGCGGGCGCCCTTCGATCTGCCCGTCGATGCGCGCCTGCGCCTGCAAGGCAAATGGCGCTTCCCCCCCAAGCTCGCCCGCCGCCTGAACGCGCACGCCGGCGACGTTGAAACCCAGCTTTTCCAGACGATGCGTGTCGCCATCGCTGCGTAAAACCGCCGCCACATCGTTCACCGGCGGCAGCGCGTCGATCTGCAAGTGCCCCACCTGCAACTGCGCCACGGAAAACGCCACCGGCAGCGCCAGCGTTTGCGGCAGCGCAGCCGGACTATCGTTACCGGGGCCAGTCTCCAGCCTGATTTCGCCGACCGTCAGCGCGTCGATCCGCACCGCCCGCCGCCCCAGGGTAAACAAGGCAGCCGGTTGCCAATCCAGTTGCAGATCGCGAGCGCGGTAGGCCGCATCCGCTTCCTGCCAGACGATTTCATCCAGCCGCAGCGGCCCCAGCCCGCGTCCGTTCGCCGCTGCAAACTGCAGCTTGCCGCCGCTCCAGGTCTGCAACCAGCCCAGGCTGTGCTGCAAACC
Source organism: uncultured Rhodocyclaceae bacterium (assembly GCA_900549295.1). Taxonomy (GTDB): domain Bacteria; phylum Pseudomonadota; class Gammaproteobacteria; order Burkholderiales; family Rhodocyclaceae; genus Azonexus. Next base: position 5,122 of record URNG01000102.1, on the reverse strand, counting down.
GCTCTGTGTACCCAGCAGCCAGGCAGAAAAACCGGCCAGCAGGAAAAGACTGGCAAGGCAGGCAAGAAGGAAGCGGCGCAGAATCGGTTTCAAAATGGAATCGCCAGAGAAAAATGTAATTGCATCTCGCGGCTGCGTTCGCCGTAGGCGAGGTCGACGCCGATCGGCCCCGCCGGGCTGCGCCAGCGCGCGCCCAAGCCGTAGCCGACGGCCAGACGGGCGTCGTCCAGCGCATCGACGGCATCGCCCGCATCGACAAAAGCAGCAATCCCCCAACTGGCGTTCAGCCAGTGCGTGTATTCGATGCTGGCAGTGGCGAGATAGCGCCCGCCCACCGTGGCCTTGCCTTCCCTGATGCCCAGGCTCTGATAGGAATAACCGCGCACGCTGCCGGTGCCGCCGGTGCGAAAGAGATAATCCTGCGGCACGTGCTGGCGCGAATCGGCAAAAGTACGCCCCAGTTCGGCGCGCAGGCTCAAGGTGTCGCGCGCGCCGATAGGCAAATAGAACTGGCTGCGGCCATAGAGGCGCAGGAAATTCTGGTCGGACAGCAGCGCCTTGCCGCCGCCGCCCACGCTCAGTTGCAGCACCAGGCCGCGCCGTGGATCGAGCGTCTGATCGAGATTGCGCCAGATCCAGGTGACATTGGGCACCAGCGCCCGGCTGGTCGTCCATTCGCCATTTCCCGGCTGACGCCTTTCATGCTGCCAACTGAGCGACAAACGCTCTTCCAGCCGGCCACGCTGCTCGATGCGCTGCACGCCGAAGGCCTGACGCTGGATGCGCAGTTGCTCGATGTCGCTCTGCTCCGCCACGAAGCCCGCGCCGTAACGCTCGCCATCCCGGGTAGGCGGCAGGAAAACGTCGCTGTAGAAGGTTTGCCGCTTTTCTTCCCAACGCAGGCCCGTATCGAGTTGCCAGGCGCGGCGCAGGAAATCGATGTTGCCGTAGCTCGCCTCCACCCGCGCACCGGTGTTGGAACTCGCTCCCGCGCCGAAACGGGCGCGGTGCACGGGCTGCTCCCGCACGCTCAGGCGCACCGGTGCCTGGAGCGTCCCGGCTTCATCCTCGCGCACGGCGTGTTCCAGATCGAGCTGACCGCGCACGCTGGAAAAATAGGGACTGCCCTGCAGCGCATGCACCAGCGCTTGCACTTCCTCCGCCCGGTACGGTTTGCCCGGGCGCAGCTCGCGGTTGTAGCGCGCGATCAGGTCCGGACGGAAACGGTGCAGACCGTCGATTTCCAGTTCGCCGTAACGATAGCGCGGGCCGGCATCGTAGCTGACGTGCAGGGCGGCGCTCTGCGTTTCGGGGTCGATGTCGGCCAAGCTGTCGAGCAAGCGGGCCCCCGCGTGCTCCTCGGCCAGCAAATCGTTCAGGATCTGGTTCTTGGCATCGTTCCAGTCCGCCTGCCGGAAAGGTTTTCCCACCGGCAGCAGCCAGTCCTTCAGGAGCGCCGCGCGCCGCTCCGGCAAGACTGGCCCGGCAATATCGACCTCGACCACGGTGACGTGCGTGCGCGGGCCGGGGTCTACCCTGAGCAGCAGATCGCCCGCCGGCGGCTCGGCCTGCGCCTCGACATGAATCTGCGGCGAAAAATAGCCTTCGGTAGCCAGAATGTCCGTGCTCGCCTCGCGCAAGCGGCGCTCGCCGCTTTCGGCATTCAGATGCGGTTTCAGGCGGGCCGCAAGCTCTGCCGGCACATCCAGGCGCAACTCGGCCTGCGCGCCGGCGGCACCGCAACACAGGCAGATGGCCAGCCAGCGCATCAGGACGGCGGGGGATCAGCCGCCCCCGTCGCAGTGCGCGGCGGCATGAAGAAACTGCGCGGCTGGCTGCGAAAACGCTGCCACACGACCCCGAGCAGCGGCCCCCAGTGCGAAAACTCGATCTGCCGGGCACGCAAGGCCATGCGCAGCGCCAGGGCAAAACTCACCGCCAGATTGGTCAGACCGATCAGGGCAACGCCCAGCATGGCGAGCAGAATCGCCTGCCAGGCGAGCCGGAATTCGTAGCCCGTCACCGCGTAGCCGACGTTGGCCGAAGCAAAGGCGATGTGGCGGATGTCCAGCGGCAGCCCCAGCATCTTGCCGATGACGCCGGTGGAACCGAGCATGCAGCCGAACAGAAAATTCCCCATGATGCCGCCCAGGTGGTCGCCCACATAGGCGCCGCAACGCGCTGCGCGCTGTTTGCCAAGCAGCAGTTGCAGCCAGCGCAGGCGGCCGATGCGCTCACCGATGTTGGCATAGGCGGCCTGATTGTCGAAATAACCGTTGATGAGACCGGAGAGGAAGAGGTAGAAACCGGCAATCGCCGCATGCGGCACGGCCCAGGAAAGCGGATCGAGGTCCGCCAGCAGGTGCTCCGCCTTGTCCTGCGTGATGGCCGGGTCCGTCCACCACAGCGTCAGGACGAAGCCGACGATCAGCGCCACCGGCAAGGCCACCATCACGTTCCCCGCAATCGCCGCCAGTTGGCTGCGGCTCACCGCCGCCGCCACATCGGCGATGCGCTCCAGTTCGGCGCTGCGCGTGGGTTTCAGGTCGCCCAGGAGGCCCGCCAGCGTCTGCGCCGTCATGGCCGGCTGCTTGGTGGCGACGGTGAAATCGAGCAGGTAGATCAGCACGAAACCCAGCCCGTAGATCATGCTGAACAGGAAAGCCTCAATCAGCAAGGGCGCGTGCAGGCCGCCCGCCTGAATCTTGATGAAGGCCATCAGGGCGATGATGACGCCCGCGCTGGCCGCCGCCCGCCACATCTTGCGGTAATCGGCCGCATCCTCGCAGATGTAATGTTCGCCCGATTGTGCCGCGTTTTCCGTCACCCGCACCGCCAGCACGCCGGATAGCTGCTGCCAGTAACGGCGCAGGCTCAGGCGGCGGTTTTCCGCGAGGAAGGCAGCGCGGGCAAAAGCGCCCCAGCGGCTGAGACGCTCCGTCTGCGATACGCCGCGCAGCCGCGCCGTCAGGATTTCCGCCAGTTCGGCGATGCGCTGCAAGCTCTGCTCGCAGCGGGTCAGGAAATAAGACAGGCGCAGACTGGTCCCCACCGTCAGCGCCCGCTTGCGGATGCGCTTCAAGGTGTCCTGGCACTGATCGACGATCACCAGCAGTTGGCTGCCATCGTCGAAAGCCTCCGGCTCGCCTTCCAGGCCGGCGCGAAACGCATCGACGAAGGCCTGCGCCTCGGTCGACAAGGCAATGAAACGCGGCACGTCCTGATCCGGGTTGGGAGAAGCGCGCATCAGCTCGCTTTCCACGCCCAGACCGCTCACCCGATGCGCCAACAGCAGCACCGCATCCAGCACCTGCTGGATGAAACCGCGCTGGCTGATGTCCTGCACCATCTCGGGTAGCGTCAGCAAACTCCAGAAACGCTGCGACAGACTGCCCGGAATGGCTTCCAGCCATTCCCAGTCGTCGCGCCGGTCGAAAATGAGGTGCAGGGAATCGATTAGGCGGCGCTCATCCGGCACTTCCGGCAACAGACGGCTGCCCAGGATGTGCCACCACTCGGAAAAAAACCCGGTGCCGGGCAGGATGCCGCTATCGGTGAGAAAACTCAGCGCGCGCCGGCTGGCGATGAAATTGAGCAGATGCTGGCGAAAACCCGCGAGTAACTCGGCGTCGTTTTCCAGACAGACCAGCATGCTTTCGTAACGCTCGCTGCAGGCCACGGAATCGCCATCTTCCGGGCGCAAGGCGGCCACCAGGCGGCGGCACAACCCCAGGGGCTCGGCGTCGGGATTGCGGAAATCGTTCAGCGCCTTGTGCAGGCGCTGGTGCGGATCGATGTCCTGGCGGCGCAAGCGGCGCAGTATCTGGGAGAAAAACAGTTTCAATCAGGGCTACCGGTAACACAGGAAGGGCGATGATAACCGGGCTGTGCAATTGCCACCTCAGGCTTTGTGTTACCCGGCCAGTATGCGCTTCAGCCCTTATGTTCGATCCGCATTCCGCTTTTCTTCACGCGCGCATCGTCGAGCTTGAAATAAACGTTGAAATAGCTGTCATCCAGCGGGTTTTCGCCCTCCACCCGCCATTCCCAGACTTCCTCGCCGAGATTCTCGAACACCTGCTTGCGCGCCGGTTGCCCCAGCAGGCGGCGGATTTCCGCCTGCGTCAACCCTGGCGTGGCGCGCGCGAAATACGGCGGACTCAACACCTGCGCCACGTCGCTGACGATGCCCTGACTATCGAAACGAATCATGTAGCAGGCGCGCCCGGCAGGCTGGCGGCTGTACTCCCAGGTCACGCTGCCGTCGGCATCACGGTGCACGAAACCGGGCTCACCCATGCGGCTTTGGACTTCGCTCTGCGCGGTGATGCCCGGCTTGATTTCCGGCAGATTGACCCCATCGCAGGCCGGCAGAAAAAAACCGCCCAGGGCAGCGAGCGCGGCGGTGAGTAAACGGGGCAGACGCATCGGGGCGCTCCTGGAATCATGCAAGATGAAAAGCGTATTGTACTGCGCCCGCCAGCATGGAATTTCCTGCTGCCGGGTTAATATCCGCAGCCTGCACCCCCCGCCTCGACCTACCTCGACCCACTTCATTCAAGCCCACCCCATGCCTTTGCAGCTTTCCCTGCGCCTGGAAAAAATCTGCCTTTGCCTCATTTTTTCAGCCTTCGTTTTCCCCGCGCTGGCCGCGCCGCGCATCGGCCTGGTGCTGGGTGGTGGCGGCGCGCGCGGCGCGGCGCATATCGGGGTGCTGGAAGTCCTGCAGGAAGAACGCATTCCCATCGCCTGCGTGGCCGCCACCAGCATGGGTGCCCTGGTAGCCGGCGCGTGGTCGGCGGGGCTGACGCCGCAGGAAATGCGGGCCAATCTGGAGGCGGTGGATTGGCGCGACATCTTCATCGACAGCCCGGAATCGGCCGAACTGAGCCAGCGCAACCGGCAGATTCAGCGCCGCTACCTGGCCGGCACGGAAACCGGGATCGGGCCGGATGGCGTGCGTTATCAGTCGGGCATGGTGTCGGGACAGAAGATCAAGCTCTTCTTCAATCGCCTGATCGGCGCCGAGCGCCTGGAGCGGCGGATCGAGACATTGCCGTTGCCGCTTTCCATCCTGGCCACCGACATCGGCAGCGGCGAGCCGGGGGGGGCCAGAATGCCT
>URNG01000101.1 GCA_900549295.1 uncultured Rhodocyclaceae bacterium | reverse complement strand
GGCGGCCACAGCCGCATCGGCGAACTGCTCGGCAAAGCGGCCCACGCGGCGGTGATCGAAGCCCTGGGCAAGCAGAACGGTTTTTACCTGCCGGGCGCGAACGCCTATGCCGATCCGCCCGCCATGCCGGCCAAAGCCGCAGGCGACCGGCGGCTGGCGCTGCTGCATCTGAACCTGATTCCGGGCGACGTCGCCGGCAACCGCCGCCGCATCGAAGCCGCCATCCGCGAAGCCGCCCGCCACGGCGCCGACTGGATCGTCACGCCGGAACTGGCCGAAACCGGCTACAACTTCGCGCCGCGCATCGGCACCCGCTGGATCGCGCCCTTCCCCGATGCCTGGATGCACCGTCTGGCCGCCATTGCCCGCGACAACCGGCTGGCGCTTTTCGTCGGCTTCGCCGAGCGCGACCGCGCCAAGGACACCCTGCACAACAGCGTGGCGGTGATCGACCGCGACGGCAGCATCCTTGGCAGCTACCGCAAGCAGCGCCCGGTCGGGCCAGCGGAAGCCTGGGCCTTGCCAGGCGATCTGGGCGGCGTGTTCCGCGTCGATGGCGTCAGCGTCGGCACGCTCATCTGCGCCGACGCCTGGCGTCCCGGCCCGGCGGCGCGGCTGGCCCAGGCTGGCGCGCGCATCCTCGTTTCCCCCGCCAACTGGCCGCCGGCCGGGGCGGATGGGCCGGGCGACGTCTGGGAAAAACGCAGCCAGGAAACCCGCCTGCCGCTGGTCGTCGCCAACCGCGCCGGCACGGAGCCGGAACTCGATTTCTCCGCCGGCGAGAGCGCCGTGTCGCTGGACGGCAAACGCCTGTTCAGCTTCAGCGCGCCGAACGGCGGCATTTTTTATGTGGACTGGGACGGTGAGCGGAGCTTCCGCGAAGTCAGGCCGCCGAACTGAGGACGCGCTGAACAAGTCCGTTCGCCCTGAGCTTGTCGAAGGGCATCACCTGCAACCAAGGGCTTCGACAGGCTCAGCCCAAACGGTTCTGATTGATTCAGAACTTCCCTCAAAGAAAACAGAAAGAAAGGTTGAACCGATGAGCAGCAATTTCCGCTTCGATGACTGGGAAACCCCCAACGCCGCCCCCGCCGCGCCCGCAGCCGCCCCGCAAGGCAGCGCCGCAGGCGGATTGCCGGATGCCGCCGCCCAAGCCGCCCACCGGACCCCTACCCAACCCATCTCGCCCGCGCCCGCCGCTGCCTCCGCCGTTACCTCCCTTCCCCCCGGCGGCACGAACGCCCTCGCCCCGATCAACGCCGCCGACAAGCGCATCGTCAACGGCAAGGCCGACATCAACCAGCTCGCCCCGTTCAAATATCCGTGGGCCTGGGAATTCTTCCTGAAAGCCAACCGCAACCACTGGACGCCGCTCGAAATCAGCATGGCGCAGGACGTGCACGACTACCACCACAAACTCACCCCCGCCGAGCGCCACGTTTTCGAGAACGTGCTGGCCTACCTGACCACTTCCGACATCCTCGCCATGCGCAACATCGGGCTGGCCGTGATGGAAAAGATGAGCGCCCCGGAATTGCAGATCTACCAGGCCCGGCAGGTCTATGAGGAAGCCCTGCACACCTGGACCTACCAGCACTGCATCGAGAGCATCGGGCTGGATCAGCAGGAAATCTACAACCGCTACCGCGTCGTGCCGGAAATCCACGGCAAGATCGCGCTCGCCAACCGCCGGCTGGAAAAGGTGCTGCGCTCCGACTTCGACCTCACCGACCGCGCCAACCTGCACGAATTCGCGCTCTCCTACTTCTTCTTCGCGGTGATCTTCGAAGGCTGCTGGTTCTACAACGGCTTCACGCCGATCTTCGCGCTCCAGCGGCGCGGCCTGATGAAAGGCGCCGCCGAGCAGTTGCAGTACATCATGCGCGACGAAGTGCTGCACTGCGCCTTCGGCATCCGCGTCGTGCGCGAACTGCTGGTCGAAGAATCCCTCGAGCTCGACCCGCAGGCGCTGCGCGAACTGTGGGACGAAGCCGAAGCCGCCGAACGCGCCTACGCCGGCTACATCATGCGCGACCCCATCCTCGGCTACAACGCCGACCTGCACCTCGCCCAGTTCCGCTTCATCGCCAACCGCCGCGCCAGACAGGTCGGCGTCGAAGAACCCTTCCCCGGCACCGAAAACGCCCTGCCCTGGCTGGACGAACAGGCCAATCTGAGGAAGGAAAAGAACTTCTTCGAGACGCGGGTCACGGAATACCAGACGGGCGGGGCGCTGGCCTGGGATTGAGGCAAGGCTCCGTCGGGCGACAGATAATTCACCCGACGACACACAATTTTTCATCGACCTAGAGGTCCTGCTGTACAGATTCAGAGGCTTTGTCTTTGTACTACCTCAATCGGTTTTCAACTTATAGTTGGTACTTCTTCCCCCCGAATTGGAGCGTTGCAGCACATCTCGCTCAAGCAGCTCGTTGATATCTCGCAACGCGGTGTCAGAAGAGCATTTCGCCAGCGCGGCCCATTTGCTGGAGGTGAGCTTGCCTTCAAACCCGTCCAGTAGACGGTTGAGCACCTTGATCTGGCGTGCGTTCAAGGGGGTGCCTTGCTGCCGCTGCCAGAATCGGGCCTTTACCAGCACGGCATCCAGCATCCCGTGGGCGTGGTTTACCGCTTCGTCGAGCATCTGGAAGAACCACAGCAGCCACTCAGTGACTTCCAGCGTGCCTTTCTGCGTGCGTTCCAGCATATCGTAGTAAGCCTTGCGCTCGCGCTGGATCTGCGCGGACAAGCTATAGAACCGCTGTGGGCTTCCATCTGCACGAGCCAGCAGTAGATCACCAATCGCACGGGCGATGCGGCCGTTGCCGTCATCAAACGGATGCAAGGTAACAAACCACAGATGCCCCAACCCGGCGTGGATCAAGGCAGGCTCAGTGGCCTTGGGGTCATTCAGCCAGGATAGAAAGCGATCCATTTCGGATGCCAGGTACTCCGCAGGCGGCGCTTCGTAATGCACCTTCTGACGCCCAACCGGACCCGAGACCACTTGCATAGGCCCATGTGCATCATCGCGCCATGTACCGGTGCTGATCTTGCCAAGACCAGAATATCCAGTCGGAAACAGCGCCGCATGCCATGCGAAGAGGCGTTCTGTAGTGAGCGGTTGAGCACTGTTGCTCGTGGCGTCGAGCACCATGTCCACGACACCCTCAACATGGCGATCAACTGGTGCGAGAGAACCGATGTCCACCCCTAGACGGCGGGCGATGGAAGAACGCACCGAAGCGACGTTCAGGTGTTCGCCCTCGATCTCGCTGGTCTTGAGGACGTCATCCGTCAGTGCAGCCAAGCAGGCCTCGTCGCGCAGGCCCAAGCCTATGTCGGCTAATCGCCCCAGGAGCAGCCCTTGAGCATGGCTGACCCGTGCCATTGGCCCAGCCAACGCCGCGAGATCGTAGCGCCAGCGGGGCCAGTCAGAAGCCTGCCAGATGTAGAGATAATCGCCGCTATTCATGCGGTGATTATGGCGGCCATTCACCGCACAGGCAAGCCATTCAACGCAGAAAAAGCGTCGAATGAGGCTGGCACATCGCAATGATGTGTCGCACAACGACGACCGGCACGCAACCGCCTGGCCCGGTATTCCCGAGATAGCAATGCCTCATCGAAAACATGAGCAATCCCAATTGGCAACGACTGCCAGCGCTTTGCCAGAATGGGGGTGTCCACGGTTTTCAAGGAGCGCATCATGTCTCGCGTCATTGCCAGATCAATCAAGCAACATCCCGTCAAAATGGCGCTCGGCCTCATCATCAACGCCAGCGGCGTACTCGCCGTGCTTGCGCATCTCTGAGCGTACAGAAACCTCGCGCCACTTTGGGCAATCGGCAGGCGGTCGAGCCACGAGGCAAACCGTGACGCAGTGCGTCACATATCCCCCGCTCACAGCCGCTGTCCCGCCTCGATCTTCATGAAGCAGGCCGCCAGCACGGCCAGCGCGAAAACGGCGGAAAGCAGCAGGAAACCCTGCGCGTAGGCGGTGAACACGCCCGGCGGCGTCGCGCCGTGGAGGGTTTCGCGCCATTCGACGAAAACTGCCAGCACCGCGACGCCCATCACGCCGCCGAGTTGCCGGGCGTAGCTGGTGACGACCGAGGCCTGGCCCAGTTGGTGCGGCTCCATGTGGCGCAGCGTCGCCAGATTGAGCGCCGGCAGGATCATGCCCAGGCCGATGCGGCCAATGACGGTGGCCGCGATGATTTCCGCATAGCCGATGCCGCCGCCCAGCGCTGAAAAAATGAGGAAGGACGCGCCAAAGACGATCAGGCCGACGACGGTGATCCACTTCGGCGGATAGCGGTCGGCCAGCCGCCCGGCCAGCGGCAGCATGACGACGAGCGCGATACCCGACGGCAGCAGCGCCATACCCGCCGCGCCGGCCTTGAAGGCCAGGGCGTTCTGGAGAAAAACGGGAATCAGGTAGGTCGAGGCGTAGAGGCCGAAGCCATAGACGAAAGCGACGAGCGTGCCCAGGGTGAAGGTGCGCTGCCGGAACAGGTCGAGATGGATCAGCGGGTCGGCGTAACGGCGGGCGTGCCGGTAATAGAGCGCCGAGGCGATGAAAGCCAGGGCGAACTGCCCGAGCGTCCACGGCGAGAGGAGGCCGCTGTGCTGGAGGCTGGACACGCTTTCGATCAGGGCGATGGCGCCCACGGTCAGCCAGATCAACCCCGGCCAGTCGAACGGCTTGCGCTTGATTTCCCGCGGCGCGGGCAAAAGGTAAACGGCGCACACGGCGGCAATCGCGGCGAAAGGCGTGCCGAGCAGGAAGATGGTTTCCCAGCCGAAATGGTCGAGCAGCGCGCCGCCGAGAGAAGGCGCGACGGCGGGCGTCAGGGCGATGCTGAAAATCAGGATGCCGGAAGCCTTGCCCTGAATCTGCGGCGGAAACAGGCGCATCAGCGCCAGGATGCCGATCGGTTGCAGCATCCCGGCGGCAGCGCCCTGAAACACCCGCGCCGCAACGACGAGCGCGAAACTCGGGGCGAAGTAGCCGGCCACGCTGGCGACGGTCAGCACCGCCAGCGCGAGCAGGAAAACGACACGAAAACCGAGGCGGTCGAGCAGCCACGAGGTCGGCAGCATGCCGACCGTCATCGCCGCCAGAAAACCCGTCATGGCCCACTGCACCTGCCCTTGCCCGAGCTTGAAGTGGCCGGTCAGCGCCGGCATGGCGACGTTGAAGCTGGAAGCGCAAAGCACGCCCGCCACGCTGCCCGCGGCGAGGATGAACAGGATCATCCATTTGTAGCGCTCTCCGTAGCGGGCGGAAAGCGCCTCGAACGTCGTCTGGCGAAGCAGGGGCATGATGCAGGAAACCGTGAAGGGCGCTCAGTAGAACAGCTTGCCCAGATCGAGCGTCGGCTGCCGGCCGGGCGCATCGCCATGCGCCGCCAGCCAGCGGCGGGCAGCGGCACGACCGACGGCGTGCAGTTCGAGGAAGAATTCGCGGTTGACGTTGAGCTTGCTGTCGCTCGGCAGTTCGCCGAGCACGCTGTCGGCGCTGATCGCGTGAAAGCGCAGGCCGGCCAGACGGCGTTCCAGACGGGCCAGCGGCAGGCGGTCGAGCAGCGAGGCGAACAGCGAGTCCGGCAACGGCACGCTGCCGATCTGGTCGCGCAGGTGGGCGAACATGCGCATCTCGCGCAGGAAGGTCGAATTGAAGGCCAGCTCGTTCAGACGGGCGCGGATTTCCTTGGCCCCTTCGGGCGTTTCGCTGAAATGCAGGGGCGTCAGCAGCACCAGCAGAATGTCGGCAGAGCGGCAGTGATACACCAGCGGAAAAACCGCCGGATTGGCGCTGTAGCCGCCATCCCAGTACGGTTCCCCGGCGATGTGGATGGTGCGGTGCAAAGTCGGCAGGCAGGCCGAGGCGAGCAGCATGTCGGCGGTCAGTTCGCTGTCGCGGAACAGCCGCAGCTTGCCCGAATTGGCGTGCGTCGCGGCGATGAACAGCTTGACCGGGCTATGCTCGCGCAGGCCGGCAAAATCGATCTGCGCCTCGATCACGTCGCGCAGGGGATTCAAGTCGAACGGGTTGATCTGCTCGGGCGTCAGGTGGCTCGTCCATTGCAGCATCATTTTCATGGCCGGCGCCATGTTGAGCGCCGGCCCGACGGCGAAGCTCGGCGGCGCGGCGTCGGCCACCGCCAGCCAGAAATCGGCCAGCGCCCGGCGCGCGCCCTCCGGCCCGCCTTGCAAGAGGCCATGCGCCAGACAGGCCGCATTCATCGCCCCGGCGCTCGCCCCGCTGACGCCCTCGAAGGCAAAACGCCCGTCCTCGAGCAGCGCATCCAGCACGCCCCAGGTAAAGGCCCCGTGCGCGCCGCCGCCTTGCAGGGCGAGATTGATGTCGGTCGTGGCGGACATGTTTGCGTTCTCCGGCGGGCAAAACCCGCGTCTGCGGCTCAGAACAGGCTGGCCAACTGCTGCGACAGCCCGCGTTCGTTGGTGAAACTCAAGTCGTACATGGCCGAGAAGGCGCGGGTCTTTTCGTCCTCCAGGCCGGCGATGCACATGATGAACTGCTTGCGATCCATGCCCAGGCGTTTTTTCAAGGCCAGGTAGCGGTCGATGTCCTGCCGGAATTCGCCGCTCTTGCACTCGATGCAAACCGGCGTCGTGCCGTCGATGAGCATGAACACGTCCAGTTCGTGGTTGTCGCCATTGGCAAGCGTCAGTTTCAGGCCGCGCGCGCAGGAAAAGCGGCGCTTGCGCTCCTTGGCATGGCGCAGGGCGCTCATCAGGGCATGCCATTCCAGCCACTCGCCGTTGAAGAAATTGCGGATGGCCGGAGCCGTTTGCAGGATCAGGCGGACGCTGTTTTCCGGTTTCTTGTTGTGGAAACACTTGGCGACGAAGGAGAAATCGTAGAGTTGCTGGCAGAACTCGGAAATCGCCCTGGCTTCTTCCGGCGATTTTTTCTCCAGGGCAATCGTGGTGCCGGCATATTCCTTCTGCTGCGACCAGCGGATGCGTTCCACCACCTCTTCCAGAACCGGCAGATTGGCCCCGATGGCCTCGGCCACCTCGTCGAAAAATCCGCTGGTATCGACGCTGCGCAGATTGGCCGCCGCCTTGATCTGTTTTTTATGGAACCAGTCGTAGATGGGGCCGTGCTGCTGATCGCTGGCGAGGAAATCGGTATTCGCCAGATCGATGGCGTCGATTTTTTCCTCACCCGCTACCGCCGACGGCGCAAACGATTCCCCCGCCGCGCCCTTCAACTGCATGTTTTCCTTCAGGGCGGCGAAATAGCGATCCAGCAGTTTTTCGATGAAAAACAAGGTGGGATAAATCGCGCCATTCGCACCACAGCGGGAGCAGGCACAGCTTTGCCCGGCCTGATCGTCGGCTTGCTCGGCAAGCAAACCGCATTTGTTGCAACGAAAGATAGCCATGAGAGAAGAAGTGGAATGAGCAGACAGTCAGTATACAAGGACGCTAGGGCGGGCAAAACGGTTTCATCCGTCATTGCACACCTGACTCCAGGCTCAAGATTGAGGTTCTGGCAGCGGCCTTTTTGCCCAGATTACAAATCAGAACTCACAATGGACACAGAAGCCCCTGCAACATGCCGGTAATGAAGGCCTGCTAGCATGCCGGCCTTCTTCAGGAGCAAGACATGGATGTATTGTTGTGGCGCCACGCCGAAGCAGAAGAGGGCCCGGACGATTTTGCCCGCCCGCTGACCGAGCGCGGCAAGAAACAGGCCGCAAGCGTGGCTGCCTGGCTATCGCAGCATCTGCCGCGCCAGCTGCGCGTCATCGCCAGTCCGACGGTACGCACCTGCCAGACGGCAGAAGCGCTTGGCCTGCCGTTTCAGGTCATGGCAAGCATCGGCCCGGAAAACGGCACGCCGGACCTGCTCGCCGCCATCGGCTGGCCACCGGCACGCGGCTCGGTACTGCTGGTCGGCCACCAACCCGGACTGGGCCACCTGGCCTCGCTTCTTCTGGCGGGGCAGGAATCGGACTGGTCGATCAAAAAAGGCTCGCTCTGGTGGCTGACACGGCGCGTCCGCGAAGGCGAACCGCAGACCGTGCTGCGTACTGTCATTTCGCCCGATTTCATGCGCGGCAAGTAGGCCGCCGCAGGCCGGCCTGACTGCCCGGCAGACTGCGCCCGCCCAGTGTGCGAGAATCGCCGGCCATCTTGTCGGAGCGATCCAGGAATGCCCTTTTCGCCGCCCCCCTCGCCCCCTCCCTCGCCGCGCGGTGTGGCGATTGCCCTGATTTTTGCCGGCACCGCGCAACACTTGAATGCCTGGTACGAACACGGCAACTGGCTGAGCATCGGTCAACTGGTGCGGGCGATGGGCGACTGGCAACAGCGGCGGGGTACGGCGCTGGCGGAAAAACGGCGGCTGCAACTCGCTGAACTGGCCGACCAACTGGCCCGCCGCCTGGTAGCCAGCCTCTCCCGCGAGGCGGGGCTGTACGCGGCGCACGAAATGATGGAAGCGCTCGACCCCCGCTACGATTCCGAATTCGCCCGGCAATTGCTGCAGGAATGCGAGCGCCTGCTCGACGCGGCGGATGCAGTGGACGGAGCAACTGCCTGAAAAACAGGCAGCCCGTGAAAATCGTTTTCTGGCAGTAACTTACACCCGCTGCCAAGGGGGTGTGCACAGGCTTATCCACAGTTCCTGGGGACAAGCCTGTGTGTGGTTTTTGCGCACATCGATCTACCGCGTGCCTGCCCGGATACGCGGCAAACACACCCCGATCCGCTACAATCCAGCCCGTTCCAGGTGCCGTCGGTCGTAGCTTCGACCACGGTGAAACGGGAAAGCGGTGCGCCCCCTCACGGGCAATCCCGCTGCTGCCCCCGCAACGGTAATCAAGTGCGGGCGTATCCATCAGCCACTGGGTGTTCCACCTGGGAAGGCGATACGCCAAGACTTGTCAGCCCGGAGACCGGCCTCGAACGACCATCCATCGTGCTGCGGGGAAGCGGCGCTGGCGGCTCCTGCCTCCTTCCTTTCTCCGCGCATTTTTCAACGCAACCGACGCGCGGGGACGCGCGCCGGGGAAAAGGAATCCATCATGCAACTCCGCCTCCGCCCTGCGGCAGCTCTTCTGCTGCCGCTTTTCGCCGGCAGCCTGCACGCGCAGAACAGCCTCGAGCCGGTCGTCGTCACCGCAACCCGTTTTGAAACGGCGGCGCAGGCCCGGCCGATCGCCGCTCAGGTCATCACCGCCGAAGAAATCCGCAACAGCGCGGCGACTACCCTTGGCGAAGTGCTCAACAAGATCGGCGGCGTGCATACCCGGATGAACCTGCTCGGTATCCCGGACAGCCCGCTGGATCTGCGCGGCTTCGGCGTGACCGGGGATCAGAACACCCTGATGCTGGTCGACGGCCAGCGCATCTCCGAGAACGAACTCGTGTCGGCCCGTATTTCGTCGATTCCGCTGGACTCCATCGAGCGCATCGAGATCCTGCGCGGCTCGGGTGCTGTCCTCTACGGCGGCGGCGCAACCGGCGGCACCATCAACATCATCACCCGCTCGACGATCAACGCGCCCCTTTCCGGCAACGTCTCCACCCGCATCGGCAGCCACGATCTGCGCGAAGTGCGCGGCGGCGTGCGCGCCGGCGGCGAAATGTGGGGGCTGCGCCTGAACGCCCAGCATTACAAGACCGACAATTACCGCGACAACAACGAAGCCGAACAGAATACCGGCAGCGGCGAATTGCGTTTCGGCAACAAGGAAGGTTTCGTCGCCCTCGGTTTCAACGTCGACAGCCAGAACACCCGCCTGCCCGGCGCACGCAGCGAAGCGCTGCTGAAAACCGACCGGCGCGGCGCCAACACCCCCTTCGACCATATGAGCACCGACAGCCGCCTGCTCACCTTGCGTGGCGAGAAGCGTCTCGGCGAAATCACGCTGGCGCTGGACATCAGCGATCGCCACAAGAAGGCCGACATGTTCAACGATTCGGCCTGGGGCAGCACGCGCGCCAAGACCGACGTCGATGTAACCACGGTCTCCCCGCGCCTGTTGTGGTCGACATCCTTCGCACGAATCGACAACCAGTTGACGGTCGGTGCCGACTGGAGCCGCTGGTCGTATGAGAACGACACCGCCGCCACCGGCTGGATGACTCCACTCGACCAAGAAGGTAAGCAGAAAAACCGCGCCGTCTACCTGCGCAACGATGCCTACTTCACTGCCACAGGCACCCGCCTGAGCATCGGCGGGCGCAAGGAGCGCGTCCAGCAAACCCAGCGCGAAACCCTGGCCGGGCCGAACAGCAGCAAGGAAACCGATCATCTGTCCGCCTACGAAATCGCCGTGCAGCAGGATCTGTCCGCCGGTTTCAGCGCCTATGGCCGCATTGGACGCAGCTTCCGGGTAGGCAACATCGACGAGAACCGCTGCTGGTCCGCTCCCTGCGCTTCGGCACTCAAACCCCAGCGTTCGCACGACCGGGAAATCGGCGCCAACTGGCGCGGTCAGCGCAGCGACATGCGCCTGAGCCTGTTCGAGATGGATATCACCAATGAAATCCACTACAACGCGCTGACCTTCTCCAACATTAACCTCGAACCAACCCGCCATCGCGGCCTCGAACTCGAAGGCCGTACCTGGCTCACCGACACGCTCGACGTTTCCGCCCGCTACACGCGCACCCAGGCCCGCTTCCGTAAAGGCAGCTACGGTGGCGTCGACGTCTCTGGCAACGACGTTCCGCTGGTACCGAAAAACCGTTTCAGCCTGAATCTCGGCTGGGAATTCCTGCCCGCCAGCCGCCTCGGCCTGAGCGCCACCTATGTCGGCAACCAGCGCTACGACAACGACCAGGCCAACCGCTTCCGCAAGATGCCGAACTACACGGTGGTCGATCTGAAGCTGAGCCACGATCTGAAGCACTGGCGTTTTGCGGCCGGTGTGAACAATCTGCTGGACAAGAAGTTCTATTCTTACGGCATCACCAACGGCACATTCACCTCCTTCAACGCCTACCCGGAAGATCGCCGCAACGCTTACGTGAGCGCCGAATACCGCTTCTGACCACGCTTTTTGCACCACCTAGAAACCCGGCCGCAGCGCGCGCCGGGTTTTTTCTTGCCATATCGTTACCGTTCCCCTCCCCCCACTTTTACGCCACAATCCCCCTTTCCCCTTCCTCCCTCCCCCCATGCAGCCGCTTGCCTTCGTCGATCTGGAAACCACCGGAGCCACCTCGTCCGCCGACCGCATCACGGAAATCGGCATCGTCACTGTGGATGCCGACGGGGCAGTGGCGGAATGGCAGCAGTTGGTCAATCCCGGCGTGCCGATTGCGCCCTTCATCGAAAATCTCACCGGCATCAGCAACCGCATGGTGGCCAGCGCGCCGCCGTTCGCGGCGGTGGCCGATGAAACCCTGCGGCGCTTGCAGGGGCGGCTGTTCGTGGCGCACAACGCGCGTTTCGATCATGGTTTTCTGAAGCATGAATTCAAGCGCGCCGGCGTGCATTTCAAGGGGCCGGCGCTGTGCACGGTGAAGCTGTCGCGCGCGCTCTACCCGGAACACCAGCGGCACAGCCTGGATGCGCTGATCGAGCGCCACGGCCTGCGAGCGGCGGCGCGGCACCGGGCGCTGGCGGATGCGCAGTTGATCCACCAGTTCTGGCAGATCGCGCACCGGGAACGCTCGCCGGAACAGATCGCCGCCGCCATCGCGGCGCAGAATCCGCCCTGCGTGCTGCCGCCGCAGATCGACCCGGCGCTGGCCGACGACCTGCCGGAAA
>URNG01000100.1 GCA_900549295.1 uncultured Rhodocyclaceae bacterium | reverse complement strand
GTGGAAGAACGCGGGGCGGGCGGCGGCCGCGCCGTGAGGCCGCCGACGTGTATTGCCATTCCCCCGCAAACTGCTTCGCCAGCTTGTATAGTTTTTCGAGGCAGTCCGGGCCGTCATCGTGGTCGGCTTCCGGCCAGAATTTGAGTTGCTCGATCATTACGGTCTGCGAGCGGTGCAGCCTGATCTTGCCGTTTGATACATATGGTTGCAGGCTGATGATGCGCAGGTCTTTCTCGACGTTCTCAGGCAGAGGAATACCGGGAAAGGCAATGCCGGCCTGCGCTGCCCGCTTGAGCAGTTCGGTGTACATGAATTCCTGAAACTGCACAGTTTCCACGCCCCAGGCCAGGCACTGATATTCAGCCTGGAGGTCGATGGCGCGGCTGATAATCAAATCCGGCACCCGCTTGGCAATGTCCGCCTCAACGACATCAAGCACCATCGTCTCGCGGTTCAGGCCACCGACCAGGATGGCCGAAGGATCGCGTTTCTTGCCCTGCTTGCCCAGCGACGGGTCAATGGCTCCGAAGAACAGCCAGTCATTGCGGCGGTCGACCCAGAACTGGACGTTCTTGAACGGTGCCGTATCGTCGTTTCCAGCCTCGTTCTGCTGTTCCTGGTTGAACGCATCGTGATCGCTGGCACGCATGCACATCAGGCGATACAGCGGTCGCACGTCCGGCCAGGACACCACGGCTCCGGCATTCATTGCTGCCTTGTTTGCCTGGTAAAAGGCCAGCGCCTCGGCCTCTGCTTTTTCCTGCGCGCCATCTTCATCGCTGGCGGTCGCCGAGGTGTAGATGCCTTCCCATTTCTCCCATAAATCCATGCGGTCGGGCCAACGCATGATCGACTTGAAAACCTTACGTCGCCAGCCCGGTTTGCGCGAGACGCGGTTGATCGCGGCGTCGTAGTGCAGCGAGGTGCCGGGCCAGAAAATGTCCATGCCGCCAGCCGGCCCGGCCAGGCCGACAATGGCCTTGGTGACGAACGCCTCCACCTTGTCGCGCTGTTCCTTGTCGCGGACGTTGTCGTCGTTCTCCAGGTCATCTAGGAAGATCAGCCCCGGTCGGTGCGGGCCGTGCTTCATGCCGCGCAGCTTCTTTCCCGTGCCGCCGACGCGAATCTTGATCTTGTTCGCCGTGATGATCGTCGTCGCCTGCCAGATGCGGCCCTGCCCGACAGCCTTCGGGAAGTCGGCCGCCAGGCGCGGATTGCTGTCCAGCTCCGCCTTGATCGCTTCGAGCATTTCCGCCGACTGCTCCAGCGTGTTCATGATGATGCCGATCAACCACTTGCGCGCCTTCTTCGACGCGGTCGGCACCAGCTCCGCCAGGTAGTTGGCGCGACAGATGCACCATAGGCTGCCGAGCTGCGTCTCGTAGGTGGACTTCGCCTCACCGCGTGGCGCCTCATGCACCTCGCGGCCGTCGGCCTCTCCGTCGATCACGGCCGGGAAGCGGTCGAAGATGAACTGCTGGAACAGCGAGAAGTGCGGCGTCGGAACGTAGTGCGGGAAGTAGGTCTGGCAGAAGAAGCGGTAGTCGACCACGGCCCGCTCGCGCCGGGCCTTGCTCGCCGCCGGATCGCTTGGGAACGCCTCACACTCCAGTTCAATGGTCTGGCGCAACTCTTCGGCGAACTGCTCCATCCGCTGCTGGAAGTCGCGCAGATTCTTGATCTCGGCGAAGTCTTCGTAATCATCAGACCAGTCGAATTCACGCATGGTCATCAATCCACCAATCCTGCCCGGCTGCTGTCGTCGTAACCTTCATCGAGAAGATCGGGAAAGGTTGCTACCAGAGCCTTTACTGCCTGCACGATGTCGTCAACCTCAAACTCGCGCCGCCGGTCGCCGAGCGCATGGCGAATACGATGAATGCCGTTTTCCCAGCGATCCTTGCGGACAATCCTGCCGTCCGCACGAAACTCCAGGTCTTCCACCTTGGAGTCACGGAATTCAGGCGCGCGGAGATCGCGCTCTGTGACTTCACGCATGCCGTTTCCCCAACACCGCTCCAATATCCTCGACATGCGGCTGCAATGCCCGCAGCGCCGCCGGGTCGCGGGCTTTCAGGTAGTCGGCGATGATCTTCAGGGTGTCTAGGGCAACCGCCAGTCCGGAATACTGCGGATTCAGACGGCTGAACGATTTGCTGAACTTGGCATAGGCATCAGCCAACTGCGCCAGCAAGGTCGCCTTGTCGGCGGCGGGAATTTGGGCCTCTTCCAGTTCGCGGGTCGTGGTGATGACCTGCCGGGCGAAATCCTCCACCAGTTGCTTGTTCAGATCGTCTATGCCCTGATCGCTGATGCGGAAGGCGGCACGGGCGGTATCCCAGTCGTCGCCCTTGGATTTTGCCCGCGCTTTCCAATCCCGCGCCGTGTCGTAGCTGACCCCGCAAGTAATGGCCGCGCCGTTCAAGGGCATGCCCTCGATGTACAGCCGCTTTACCTTGTCGCGGGTTTCCTGTGGGTGCGCCATGGTCACATCCGCTTGATGAGTTCGACCGCCGCCGCAGCCAGCGCGCCACCGACGCCACCCCCGAGCGCCGACAGCTTGGCGGTTTTTTCGATCAGACGCTTGTCTTCGGCTTCCAGATTGGTCACGCGAGCGCCCAAACCATCAATGCGCTTGCCCACGCTGGCCTCCAGGTTGTCGATCCGCTGACCCAAGCTATCCTCAATCCTGTCCATGCGTTCGGATTGCGACGATTCCATACGGCGAATGTCGGCCTTGATGTCTTCGATGCGGGCTGTCAGCCCCTGGTGCATGGCCTGCACCGCGCCGGTCAACTGGCCGATGCTGTGCATGATCTGAGCGTTGTCGTTTTTAATCTCACTCACTTTTCTTGCTCCCTGTGCGTCAAGTCTTCGCAGGCTTTGATGATGGTTTGCGCCGCCGTCAGTTGGTGGACGACGGCGTCGGCTTCGCTGGCGAGGCCGATAAGAAATCCAGCAGCCGCTGGCGAAAGTTCGCCGTGCGTTTCACCATCACATCGGCCGGCGCTGGAGCCGCCTTCGGTGGTGGCACCTCCACCGGCTGTTTCGCGGCGGGCAAGTTCGATGCGCAGGCGCAGAGCGCCAGATTGCACATCAGCAATAGCGCGGTCATGGCGGGTTTTTTCATGTTGCAGTTGCTCCTGATAGGTAGAGGAAGCCTTCGCCAGCGCCGACGCATGAGCTTGTTCCGCCCGGCGGGCGGCGGCAGTCAGTTCGAGGATGCGGGCATTGGCAGCGATCAGTTCGGCGTTTTCGCGCTGCTGCCAGGTGGCGCGCTCGGCCTTCTTACCTTGCTCGAACTGGATGAGGCCGTGGACATGGATGCCCAGCGCCAGCAGCGCGCAAGAAACAACGAACACCAGGATGGGTGACAACTTCATGCCGACACCCCCCGTCCCCAGGCCAGATAGCGCGGCTGCAAAAGGATCAGGATGCGCCGGGGGTAGCCCAGGTTTTCTGCACAGTGCGAAGGATGCCGCCGCGCCTTGCCGCAGGCGCTGTCCACCATCTGCCGATCCAGCGCCGGGCGTATCTTGGCGGCCTCCTGCTGCCAATGGCCCAGCCCGCCGTTATAGGCCCGCAGGGCGGCCCACAGGCGGTCAAACTCGGAAGGGCCGCGCACCCGCTGGAACAGCCACAGGTCGTAGCCCACCAGAGCACGCATGGCCCAAGTTGGATTCGTCGGCTGGCACTCGGCAGCGCCCAGCCCGTTGATCTCGCACCACCAGCGCGCCGTGGCCGGCATGAACTGCGCCATGCCCATCGCGCCGACGCGGGAAACCGCCTCGGGGTTCCAGCCGCTTTCCTGGTGAATCTGGGCGGCAAACACGGCAATCGGCGCATCCAGCCCCCAGGCGGCATGCGCGATGCGGGTCAGGCTCGCCCGGTGCTTGAGCGCAGCCTGTGGCACGGTTTGCGCAACGGCCGCCAAGCTGACCAGCCAAAAGAGCAGCAACACCGGCAGCACGCGGCTAATGCGGCGCAGGATGGATTCGGAATTCAGCCTCTGCAAGCAGACCAGCAGGGCCGCGTAAGGCGTGGTGACGGTAGCCATTCAAGCCCCCAGGCCAATGGCCAGCATGGCGCAGCCGACGATGACGGCGCGGCGCAGCATGGCCATGGCGAACAGAAAACCATCGCCATTGACCATTTCCCAAGGGATCAGCTTGCAGTCGCCATCCAGGTCGATGTCACAAGCCTCTTCCCTGGGCATAACCTCGACCATGAATGAGTCCGGTCGGGCGTAAGGGAACAGGGAGCGGTCAAGCCAGTATCCAACCACCCCGGCCATGCTGACCAGGGAGAGCTTATAGAGGCTGACGGGAAGCTGCTGTGGATAGAGCAGGCCAATGGCGGCCAGCAGCAGGACGGTGGCAATTAGCCACCCGTACAAGCGGGGAAGTTTCACGGCGTAATCTCCGGTGGTTCATGCGATATGGCAACCGGAGATTACGTGGGCGCGCGAGGCAGGGTTAGGCGTGAAACGTTTCCTGTCGGGACTTGGGAAAGTGTCCGACTCTAGGGGTGGGCTACTGACATTCTTCCAGCGCAGCGTCGTATTTCGATTTGCTTGCCCAGTAGCCCGTCTCCAAAACCTCGATTGGGCCAGCAGATAGGTGGACGGCGGCTAAAACACAGTAGCGCAATGGCAAGCGGTTGATTTGCTCCTTGCGGGCTGCATCAAGGCCGTTGTAGTCGTCGAGGATGCTGGTCGTAGGCTTAATCAACGCCATGACTGTGGGCTTATCACCGAGTTTCTGCGCCTTCTCGAGTTGTTCGGCAAGAGGCTCCATCTTTGCCTTTATAGCGCGGGCTTCCGGGCTGTCCATGTACGCCTGCTTAATCCATTCAAACGCTGCTAGTGAGATCACCATGGCTACGCAGAAAAAGGCTATCTGCTTCCACTTCGGCCAGTGGCCGATCCCGAGCGGGTCTTTATTGTCCGCAGTCATTTGCTTTCCCTGCTGG
This sequence comes from uncultured Rhodocyclaceae bacterium, assembly GCA_900549295.1. GTDB lineage: Bacteria > Pseudomonadota > Gammaproteobacteria > Burkholderiales > Rhodocyclaceae > Azonexus. The sequence goes on along the minus strand of URNG01000100.1, from coordinate 6,818 downwards.
TTCTGCCTTGAGCTGATACGACAACGCCCTGGCCACTGTCCCCGGTTTCAGACCTAGCTTCTCATCCGCCTCGGCGCTGCTCAGGCCACAGTAGTCGAGGAACTTATCGATGATCTCAATCAGGCTCTTGTCCCCGTTGAGGATGTAGTCAACATCCAGATTTAGTTCGGGGCGACTCCCGGCCAGTGCCCACAGTTCCTTCTTCGGGAAACTCTCCCGCCGTTTGCGTGCTGTCCATGCTTTTCCCGTCATACCGAAGAACTCAGCCACTTGCTGATCCTCGTTAACTTTCAGCTGCTGTTTCAGCCGCAGCGTGGCTTCTTCAAAAAAGTTCATGGTCACCTCTTGACATGGGTAAAAGTAGCTTTAAACTATATTAAGTAGCTTAAAACTACATTATGACCAGTCAAAAAAAGGAGCCAATCATGACCCCGGAAAATGCAAAAACCCTGAAACAAAAGCTGCGCGAGCAAGGCGTCAACGTTGGGCAGTGGGCGGACCAGCACGGTTTCCCGCGTCCTGATGTTTATCGCGTCCTCAACGGCTACACGCCGTGCCTTCGCGGAACCCCTCACCGCATCGCTGTGGCCCTTGGCCTCAAGCAAGCCGTCTGATTCTACCGGAGGGAATGTCCCCGTGAAAACCCAACCCCGTACTACGGAAATCAAGTTCCGGCACCCGAAAGACCACTCCCTGACCTGGACCGGCAAAGGCAAGCAACCTGCATGGGTGGCCCAGTGGGTCACTGCGGTAGGCCCGCTTGAGGCTCTGGAGGTTGCCTATCAGGAGCAACAGATCAAACAGCAGGAGAGCGATACGGAAATCGACCTCGGCATCGGCGATGCAACAGCTCTGGCTGTCGAGCCGACCATGGCCGAGTCGCTGTACGCCCAGCGCATCGTTGCGGGAGTAACGCCGAAGCCGGCTGCTGACGAACCGACTTACTCGGAAGGCACGAAAACGGCAGTGGCCCGGCTGCGGGATGAGGCCGAAGCGAAACCGGTTTCGGGTGAGGTAACGATGGGCCAACCGGCGACCGAACAGGAAGGCCGAGACTTGATCAATCAGTTGCTTGGCCAGGCTCAGGCGTTCTCTGCGGCCTCACGTTTGATCCGAACGTTCGGAGTCTCAAAGCTGGCTTACGTCAAGGAAAATGGCCTCTATAAGGGCCTGGCGGGGATGCGAATTCCGAACGGTTCGGAATTGCGCGGTACCTGGGAAGATTTCTGCGGCCTGCTGGGTATCTCGGTGGACAAGGCCGATGCCGACATCGCCAACCTGCGCGCCTTCGGCGAAGAAGCCCTGGAAAGCATGAGCCGCATGGGCATCGGTTACCGCGAACTGCGCCAGTTCCGCAAGCTGCCGCCCGACCAGCGGGAGGCGTTGGCCGTGATCGCCAAGACCGGCGACCGGGACGATCTGCTGGAAGCGGCCTACGACGCCATCGAAAAAGAGCGCTCTGCCGCTCTGGAGCTCCAGGTCAAGAACGCCGAACTCTCCGAAGACCTCAAGGCATCGGAGCGCCGCACCAAGAACCTTGATGCTGAGTGCGAGCGCAAAGACCACCAACTCAAGCGCCTGACCGATGCCAAGAAGCGCCTGACCGAATTCGAGGAGCGCACCGAGGAAGTCCGCGCCGAGTGCGTCGCGCTGCAACGCGAGGCCGAGTTGCCGATAGACGGGCTGCGCCAGTTGTTTGAGCGGGAGCGGGAATTCTGGGTCGACTCGGACGAAGCCGGGCTGCGGGTCGATCACATCTGGCTCGCCGTCAACGCTATCGCCGCCCGTGCGCTCGATTTGATCGGAATGATGCGGGGCAGCGCCCCCGTACCCCTCCCCGAACGCGTCCTCGGCGAACACATCCTCACCCCGGCCGAGGCCGAGGCATGGCTCCAGACCTCCGCCCTTCTGCTCAATGAATACGAGGCCCGCAAGGCGCAGCGGCAGGAGGCGCGGGAGGCCGAGCAGCCACATAAGCGCGGCCGGCCCAAAGGCTCCAAGAACAAGGCGGAGGCGTAAGCCATGGCGGCGGTTCAATTGGTCAAACGCATCGAAACCCCCGGCGGGCTGGTTGCCGTGATGCCCACCGCCCAGGTAGTGGCGCTGCGCACCCGCGACCCTTGGCGCGAAGCCACCGACCGCGCCCGGCAGGTCGCCACTTGGCGGGAAACCGTTGTCGCCTACGTCCGGTCGCTGGTTGACGATGGCGTGACGCAAAACAACGCTGTCGCGCTGCTGCTGGAACGTGGCGCGGCCAGCCGGCTCCCGGCTCATTTTTCCGCCGCCCTGGTCGGTGCTGCCAAGGCGGGCCGCTCGGCCCCCTCCCGCTCGGCCATCTGCGAATGGTGCGCGCAGTACCGCGAACGCGGCATCGCCGCGCTGCTGCCCGACCACAAGGGCCGGGTGGTGGAAGCCGCTGGCTGGTGGGGGCCGGCGCTGGAGTATTTCAACGCGCCGAGCAAGCCGGACATGAGCGCCGTGCACCGCCGACTGACCGAGGTCGATGGCTTCGCCGTCAGCTACGACCAGGTGCGCAACTATCTGACAGGAGTACCCGCCATGCTTGGACGCAACAGCCCGGCCCGGATCGGCAAGAACCTCTACAAGCTGACCGAGAAAGCCTATATCAAACGCTCGACCGAAAATGCCCTGCCCGGTGACGTGTATGTGGCCGACGGCTACCGCGCCGACGTGTATCTGGCCCACCCGATGACCGGCGACATCTGGCGGCCGGAACTCACCGTCGCCATGGACATGCGTAGCCGGATGCCGGTGCACTGGCGTGCCGATGAACATGAAGGCACCTACGCGGTGCAAAACATGTGGGCCGAGTGCTTTGCCAAGTGGAACCATGTGCCGCCTTTCCTCTACGTGGACAACGGCTCTGGCTACAAGAACCGGCTCATGAGCGACGACATGACCGGCTTCTACGCCCGCGCCGGTATCCAGCAGATCATCCACGCCATTCCCGGCAACCCGCACGGCAAGGGCTGGATCGAGCGTTTCTTCCGGTCGATGAAGGATGACTTCCTCAAGCTCTGGCACCCGGAACTGTACTGCGGTGACGACATGGCCCCGGAGGTGCTGAACCGCACCGTGGCAGAGGTGAAGGCGGGGCGGCTGCAATTGCCCTCTCTGGCCGAGTTCGCCGATGCGTTCAACGCCTGGATCAACCGCTACGCCAACCGGCCCCACCCCGAAGACCAGCGGGTGACCCGTACCGAACTGTGGGCCAAGCTGGTTCCGATCCCGCCCGCCGGTAACGTGACGGAACTCAAGCGCCAAGCCGTGCTGCTCACAGTCGGTCGCGCCATGGTCAGGCATGGCAAACGCACCTACCGGCACCCCGACCTGCATGCCTTCAACGGCCAGAAGCTGCTGCTGGAGTATGACCTGATGGATAACGCCGTCGGCGTCATGCGCACCCAGGACGGACGTTGGATTTGCGACGCACACCTGGTTAGCGAAATGGACGCCATCCCGACCAGCCGACTGGAAGAAAAACGCCAGGCCCGCGCTGCCGATGCCATGAAGCGCCTGCAACGGAAGATGGAAGAGCAGCAGGCGCGCGCTGGTCGGCTCTTTGACGCCGACGCCGTGGCTGACGCGGCCATTGAAGGTCAGGCCACCCGTTTGCTGCCGGATACCGACGACGAAATCAAGCTGTTTGACATTTGAAGGAGGAAACCATGTCTGACCCAATCCAGTGGCCCAGCCACTACACCGCCGCCGATACGGCACTGATCGAAAATTGCCTGCAATGGATCGTTGACCGCAGCTATACCCAGGCGGCGCTGGCACGGCTGGCCCGGATCAGCGCCAGCAGCCTGAATCAAATCCTCAAGGGCGTGTATGCCACCAGCCCGACGCCGCTGCTGGTCAAGGTGGAATCGGCCATGCGCCACGCTGATGAAGCGAGCGGCCATGCGGTGGCCCCGGTCGAAACGAGCGTTTTCCGCGTCGCCGACATCGCCTGCGGCATGGCGCGGCGCTATCGCAATTTCGCGGTGTTGCCCGCCTTCGTTGGCACCGGCAAAACCTTCGCCATCAAGCATTACGCTGCCACCCACCCCAACACCTATGTGATCGAAGCCACGCCGACCATGACGCCGCAGAGCCTGACCAAGCTGCTGGCGCGCATGGTGGTCGGGCTGGAAAAAGGCAGCATCGCCGACAAGTTCGACCAAGTGGTTGCCAGCCTGCGCAACACCGATAGCCTGCTGATCGTTGATGAAGCGGAAACGCTTACGCCGAACCAGTTGCACACCATCCGCCGCATCCGTGATCTCGCCAATATCGGCGTGGTGCTGGCTGGCACGGAACACCTCTCCGGTCTGCTCAAACCGCTGCACGGGCAGTTTGACCAGATTCGTTCCCGCACCGGCTTCTGGCCGGAAACGATTCGGGGCATCACGGCGGAGGATGCCGCCGCCCTGGTGCAATCCGCCTTCGGCAGTGAGGAAGTAAGCGAAGACGTGATCGCCCGACTCTACGCCTACTGCAAGGGCAGCGCCCGGATGCTGGTGGAAGGGCTGATCGCCGCCATCCGCGAGTTTCGGCAGGGCCGTGTGCTGGATACCAAGCTGGTGGACGCGGTGGCCAAACAAGCCCTGTGCCTGCAATCGGTTGCGTAGGAGGTCGCCATGCCCGCCCTCCGTCTTGTCCCGCCTGTGGCCGCGCTGGCGCCGCAGCATGCGCCGGCCGTGCTGACGCCTGCCTTCTCGGATCGCCTGGCCACGCTCAACGCGGCCACCCGCGAGCTGCGCGACCTCGGCCTGCACGTCGTCTGGTCGAAGCTGACCGGCCCGCTGCCGCAGGCCCATATCCGCCGCGACGAAGGCGTGTCGCTGGCGCCGCTGCTCGACCGCATGGGGCCGCGCCGCTTCCGCCCGGACGGCCCGTGCACCGTCATCAGCGGCGAGTTCATGGGCGTGCTGGTCAGCTGGATCGAACCAAAACCGCAGTAACCACTTTCACCAGGAGAAAACCGTGGATCAACAAACCATTCCCGCCGGCTATCGCAAGGACGCGCAAGGCCGGCTCGTTCCGGAAAGCCTGATCGGGCCGATTGACCGCATGCGCGACGATCTGGTGCTCGAACTCGTCAAGGGCGCCGAGGAAGCCAGCGAAAGCCTCGCGGCGTTCAAACAGCGCGCCTTTGCCGACGTCGCCGCCTTTGTTTCGCTGTCGGCCGAGAGGTACGGCGTCAAGCGTGGCGGCAGCAAGGGCAACGTGACGCTGCACAGCTTCGACGGCCGTTACCGCGTCAGCGTTGCCGTGGCCGACCACATGGTGTTCGACGAACGCCTGCAGGCGGCCAAGCACCTGATCGACGAATGCATCATCGACTGGAGCCAGGGCAGCCGCGACGAAATTAAGGTGCTGGTTCAATCGGCCTTCGACACCGACAAGGAAGGCAAGATCAACGTCGGCCGCGTGCTGGAGTTGCGCCGCCTCGACATCAAGGGCGACAAGTGGCAGCAGGCCATGCAGGCCATTGGCGAAAGCCTCCAGGTGATCGGCAGCAAGTCCTACGTGCGCTTCCACAAGCGTGTCGGCGAGTCGGACAAGTACGAGCCGATTCCTCTCGACGTGGCGGCGGTGTGACCATGACGACCCGCTACACATCGGATTTCGGGGCGTTCGAAATATCGCCCGTTCCTGGTCAAGCGCAGATCGGCCATTGCCACGGCTTCTTTATTGTTCCGGAGTTCCGCCGCAAGGGGCTTGGTACCCAACTCAAAAAGGAACAGATGGGTGTGCTGTTCAACGAACTGTACGACTACGCCACATGCACGGTCGCCGCGACCAATACCGCGCAAAAGCGCATCCTGCGCAAGGCCGGATGGACCCCCTTGTCCATCTTCGATAACCGCCGGACGGATGGGCAAACGGAACTTTGGGGCTGGGCTGTTTCTGGCAATCCGACGGTTCTCCCGATGGCCTTTGCAATGCAGCGCATGGTTGCGCTGGAAGAGTCTCTGCGCGATCTGCTCGCAACCATTGAACTGCACACGGATTGCATGGATGGGCGGATCGATAGCGAACCGCTGGTCGACGATATTGAGAAGGCCGAGCACTTACTCGCTGCTTGTTGGGAGGCTGACGAAGGGCACCCGGCAAATCGTACTTCCGCCCTGATGTCCGATCTGCAGGGAGGCGTGCATGGATAAGCGCAAAGCCATCGAGAAAATCAGGAAGTGCCTGGCGCTGTCGGCCAGCGCGAACGAGCACGAGGCGGCCGCCGCCCTGCGTCAGGCGCGCAAGCTGATGGAGGAATACAAGGTCAGCGATCAGGACATCGACGCCATCCGCGCCGACGAGGCCAAGGCCAGGTCGGGCGTCACTTCCCAGCCGGCACGCTATGAAACCCATCTGGCGTGCGTGATCGCTGACGCCTTCGGGTGCCGGTCGATCTTCGTGGCCGGCTGGGCGGCGCGGCGGGCCGAGTGGCGTTTCATCGGCTGCGGTGCCTCGCCGGAAATTGCCCAGTACGCCTTCACGGTACTGTTGCGGCAGTTGAAGCGTTCCAGGCAGGAATACATCAAGACGGGCCTGAAGCGTTGCAAGGTGGCGACCAAGACGCGCCGCGCCGACCTGTTCTGCGAGGGCTGGGTACTGGCTGCGGTCGACCACCTGGCGGCGCTCGTCCCGGCCGAGGAGGAAACCCGCGCCATGGATGCCTACATCGCGATTCATTACCCGAGCACGTCGACGCTGGCGTCGCGTAATCGGAACACCGGCAGGACGTTGAGCGACCGAGAAGTCGGCGACCGGCAGGGGGGCCCCGCCGCCGGCCCCGCGGGCCGAGCGGCCCG
>URNG01000099.1 GCA_900549295.1 uncultured Rhodocyclaceae bacterium | reverse complement strand
GGGCGCGGCCTTCTGGCTGCCGGCTGCCGAACCGCGCAGGATTTCGTAGGCCGATTCGCGGTCGATGCCGTCCTTGTAGCGCGCCAGCAGGCCGGATGCGTCGATGCATGACTGGCGCTCCTGTGCCGTCAGCGGGCCGAGGCGGGAGGCCGGCGGGAAAATGAAGGCGCGCTCGACGACATTGGGACGCCCCTTTTCGTCGAGGAAGGACACCAGCGCCTCGCCGACGCCGAGTTCGGTAATGACTTCAGCGGCGTTGAATTTGGGATTGGCGCGCATGGTCTGCGCCGCCGACTGCACCGCTTTCTGGTCGCGCGGCGTGAAGGCGCGCAGGGCGTGCTGCACGCGGTTGCCGAGCTGGCCGAGAATTTTTTCCGGCACGTCGAGCGGGTTCTGCGTCACGAAAAAGACGCCGACGCCCTTGGAGCGGATCAGGCGCACCACCTGCTCCACCTTGTCCACCAGGGCGGCGGGCGCGTCGCTGAACAGCAGGTGGGCTTCGTCGAAGAAAAACACGAGTTTCGGTTTATCGAGGTCGCCCGCTTCCGGCAGATACTCGAACAATTCGGCGAGCAGCCAGAGGAGAAAGGTGGAATACAAGGCCGGCGCGTTGATGAGTTTTTCCGCCGCCAGCACGTTGATGACGCCGCGCCCGTTGCTGTCAACCTGCATCAGGTCGTTGATGTCGAGCATCGGCTCGCCGAAGAACAGATCGCCGCCCTGCTCTTCCAGCGTCAGCAGGCCGCGCTGGATGGCTCCGATAGAGGCGGTCGACACGTTGCCGTATTCGGTCTTGAAGCGCGCCGCGTTGTCGCCCACGAACTGCACCATGGCGCGCAGGTCTTTCAGGTCGAGCAGGAGCAGGCCCTGATCGTCGGCGATCTTGAACACCAGTTGCAGCACGCCGCTTTGCGTGTCGTTGAGATTCAGGAGCCGCGCCAAGAGGAGCGGCCCCATGTCGGAAATGGTAGCCCGCACCGGCACGCCGCCATTGCCGAACACGTCCCAGAAAGCGGCGGTGTTGGCGTAGTTGGCATAGCCTTCCAGGCCGAGTTCGTCGATGCGTTTCTGCAACTTGGGCGACAGCGTGCCCGCCGCCGCCATGCCGGACAGGTCGCCCTTGACGTCGGCCATGAACACCGGCACGCCGATGTAGGAGAGGCGCTCGGCCAGCGTTTGCAGCGTTACCGTCTTGCCGGTGCCGGTCGCCCCGGTAATCAGGCCGTGGCGATTGGCCATTTGCGGCAACAGGGCGGGAAAACCGTCGGCGGATTTGGCGAGATGGAGCGGCTCGGTCATGGCATGAAATTCCACAGGTTCAAAACCGGGGCATTCTAGCAATCCCGGCGCGCGGCGAGGGTGAAAGAATGTAGGCCGGACGAGGTAGAATCCCGCCTTTCGTTTTTGCGTGAGAACACACCATGGCTGGGCATTCCAAATGGGCCAACATTCAGCACCGCAAGGGTCGTCAGGACGAGAAGCGCGGCGCGACCTTCTCCAAGATCGCCAAGGAAATCACCGTGGCGGCCAAGATGGGCGGCGGCGACGCGGCGTTCAATCCGCGCCTGCGGGTGGCGGTGGACAAGGCCAAGGCGGCCAACATGCCGAAGGACAAGATCGACACGGCCATCAAGAAAGGTACCGGCGAACTGGAAGGCGTCGATTACGTCGAGATCCGCTATGAAGGCTACGGCATCGGCGGCGCGGCGATCATGGTCGACTGCCTGACCGACAACAAGACGCGCACCGTGGCCGAAGTGCGCCACGCCTTCTCCAAGCACGGCGGCAACATGGGTACCGACGGCTGCGTGGCTTTCCAGTTCAAGCACTGCGGGCAACTGATCTTCGCCCCCGGCACCGACGAGGCGGCGCTGATGGACGCCGCCATCGAAGCCGGTGCCGAGGATGTCGCCACCAACGACGACGGCTCGATCGAAGTGCTGACCGCGCCGACCGAATTCATTGCCGTCAAGGACGCGCTGGAAGCCGCCGGTTTCACCGCCGAACTGGCCGAAGTGACGATGAAGCCGGAGGGCGAGAACGTTTTTTCTGGCGACGACGCAACCAAGATGCAGAAGCTGCTCGACGCCCTGGAAAACCTCGACGACGTGCAGGAAATCTACACCACCGCCATCATCGAAGACTGAAACGGAGTTTAGCCATGAAGCTGCGCGCCCTGCTGTTTGCCGCTGGCCTTGCCAGCCTTTTTGTGCCAGTGCTGCCGGCCTCGGCGGCGGAATACGCCTGCCCCGATCTGGCGGCAGCCGGCCCGGTCAACGCCTGCCCGAGCGAGGAAGAGCTGCGCTACACCTACACCGGCTTTTGCAGCGACAACGCCAAGATCTACGGCAAGGAAACCGACGCCTGCCCGCGCTACGAGGACTACCGGGCGATGAAGAACACTGTGCTGTGGGAATCCGCCGACGGCGCATTCAACGGCTACGTTTCCTGCGACGTGCAGCCGGAAGCAGTCAGGAAGGTTCGCGCCACAGGCATGAAGGTGGCAAAACAAGGCTCCATCACCAAGCTGATGTGCAGCTATCCGCAGGCCATCACCCTCAGCCTGCGCACCAAGGGCAACTGCAAGATCGTGGACGCCGCGGCCTGCGCCGCCGACGCCAGCGCCTGCCGCGCCGTCTGCGACTGACACGACCGAACCTGACGGCGCGGTGAGCGGCGAACTCATCCTCGGCATCGACCCGGGCTTGCGCACGACCGGCTTCGGCGTGATCGAGCGCCAGGGCCGGTCGTTGCGCTACGTCGCCAGCGGCTGCGTCAAGTCGAACGCCGAAGATGCCCTGCCGGCGCGCATCGCCACCCTGTTCGCCGGCATCAGCGAAGTCGTCGCCACCTACCGGCCGACGCTGGCGGCGGTGGAAATCGTGTTCGTGAACGTCAATCCGCAATCCACCCTGCTGCTCGGCCAGGCGCGCGGCGCGGCGATCAGCGCCCTGGTGCACGGCGGTTTGCCGGTGGCGGAATACACGGCGCTGCAAGTCAAACAGGCGGTGGTCGGCCACGGCAAGGCGGACAAGGAACAGGTGCAGGCAATGGTGGCGCGCCTGCTCGCTCTGCCCGGCGCGCCCGGCGCCGACGCCGCCGACGCGCTGGCCTGCGCCATCTGCCACGCCCACGGCGAGGCGGGGCTGGGCCTGCTCGGTGGCAAGCTGGGCGGCAAACTTGGTCAGGCCGGCTATCGCATTCGCGGCGGGCGGCTGATAGGATAGCGGACTGTTTGCACATCCAGTAGTGAATTCCCCATGATCGGAAGACTGAGCGGCCTGCTCGTTGAAAAGAATCCCCCGCAGATCGTGCTCGACGTCAATGGCGTCGGCTACGAGCTGGACGTGCCGATGAGCACTTTCTACAACCTGCCGGGGATCGGCGAAAAAATGACGCTGCTCACCCATTTCGCGGTACGCGACGACGGGCATTTCCTCTACGGCTTCCAGAACGAGGCCGAGCGTTTCGCCTTCCGCCAGTTGCTCAAGGTTTCCGGCATCGGCGCGCGCACGGCGCTGGCGGTGCTCTCCGGCCTGTCCGTCAATGATCTTGCCGCCGCCGTGGCGCAGCAGGAACTGGGACGGCTGGTCAAAATCCCCGGCATCGGCAAGAAAACCGCCGAGCGCCTGTTGCTCGAACTCAAGGGCAAACTGGCGCAAGCGGGCGGCGTCAGCCTCGCGGGCGCGCCGGCGGACGCCCGCAGCGACGTCACGCAAGCCCTGCTGGCCCTGGGCTACAACGAGAAGGAAGCCACCGCCGCCGTGCGCCAACTGGCCGCCGACATGTCCACCAGCGAGGGTATCCGGCAAGCCCTCAAACTGCTGTCCAAAGGCTGATGCTCTCCACCGACGACCCGCACAAGCTGGCGCAGATCGCCCTGGTGGCGTTGCTCATCGTCGGCTGCATCGCCGTTCTGCTGCCTTTCGTCGGCGCATTGCTGTTCGCGCTGGTGATCTGGCTGTGCACCTGGGAAGCCTACCGCGACCACATCCTGCCCCGCCTGGGCGGCCGGCCCTTCGTCGGCGCTTCGCTGATGGTGGTGGCGCTGGCGCTGGTGTTTCTGGTGCCGACCGTTTTCCTGACCGGCGCGCTGGTCAGGAGCAGCGACGTGCTGATCGACCACGTGCGCACCCTGCTGACGCAGGGACTGCCCGCCGATCCGCCCGCTTGGTTTGCCAGCATCCCCCTGTTCGGCGACATGCTGGACAATTTCTGGCACGAAATCGCCGGCAGCCGCGAGGCGTTCAATGCCTTGTTGGGCCAGGGCATCGGCCCGGTGCGGCAATTTCTCATGAGTGCCGGCGCGGTGGCCGCGAATGGTCTGCTGCAACTGGCGCTCGTTTTTTTCGTCGCTTTCTTCCTCTACCGTGACGGGCAGATTCTGGCCGACATCTTCTATCAGGGCGCCCGCAAGCTGGGCGGCGACCTCGGCGAACACCTGGTGGACAAGGCGCGCGACACGGTTTTCGGCGTCATGCTCGGCATCATCGGCACCGCCATGGCGCAGGCCACGGTGGCGGTGATCGGCTTTCTCATCGCCGGCGTCCCGGCCCCCCTGCTGCTCGGTTTCGCCACTTTCTTCCTGTCCATGGTGCCGGTCGGCCCACCCCTCATCTGGGGCGGCGCGGCGTTCTGGCTGTACAGCGACGGCCAGACCGGCTGGGCGATTTTCATGGCGCTTTACGGCCTGCTCGTCATCAGCAGCATCGACAATCTGGTCAAACCCATCCTCATCGCGCGCGGCGCGGGCCTCTCGCTGCTCGTCATCGCGCTGGGCGTTTTCGGCGGCGTGCTGGTGTTCGGCTTCATCGGCATCTTTCTCGGGCCGGTGCTGCTGGCGCTCGGCCAGATGCTCCTGTTGCGCTGGCTGAAAAAGGAAGCGCCTGCATGATAGAAACCGATTCGTTCAGCCCGCCCGGCGGCGAGCGCCTGATCGCGCCGCAAAGCCGTTCCGCCCAGGAAGAGGCGCTGGAACGGGCGCTGCGCCCCAAGCGGCTGGCCGATTACACCGGCCAGCAGAAGATCCGCGAGCAACTGGAAATCTTCATCCAGGCGGCGAAAAAACGCAGCGAGGCGCTCGACCACGTCCTGCTGTTCGGCCCGCCCGGCCTGGGCAAGACCACGCTGGCCCACATCGTCGCCGCCGAAATGGGCGTCAACCTGCGCCAGACCTCCGGCCCGGTGCTGGAGCGAGCCGGCGACTTGGCCGCCATCCTGACCAATCTCGAACCGCACGACGTGCTGTTCATCGACGAAATCCACCGCCTGTCGCCCGTGGTCGAGGAAATCCTCTACCCGGCGCTGGAGGATTTCCAGATCGACATCATGATCGGCGAAGGCCCGGCAGCGCGCTCGGTCAAGCTCGATCTGCCGCCCTTCACGCTGGTCGGCGCGACCACCCGCGCCGGCATGCTGACCAATCCGCTGCGCGACCGCTTCGGCATCGTCGCCCGCCTGGAGTTCTACAACGCCGAGGAATTGCAGAGCATCGTCAGCCGTTCCGCCAGCCTGCTCAACGCGCCTATCGATCCCGAGGGCGCATTGGAAATCGCCAAACGCTCGCGCGGCACCCCGCGCATCGCCAACCGCCTGCTGCGCCGCGTGCGCGACTACGCCGAAGTCAAGGCCGACGGCAACATTGGCCGCAGCGTCGCCGATCAGGCGCTGTACATGCTCGACGTCGACCCGGCCGGCCTCGACCTGATGGATCGCAAGCTGCTCTCCGCTGTGATCGACAAGTTCGGCGGCGGCCCGGTCGGCGTGGACAACCTCGCCGCCGCCATCGGCGAAGCGCGCGACACCATCGAGGACGTGCTCGAACCCTATCTCATCCAGCAGGGCTACCTGCAGCGCACCCTGCGCGGGCGCATCGCAACGCCGGCCATCTACCGCCATCTCGGCCTCGCCGTGCCGGGCAGCGCCAATCCCGATCTGTGGTCGGGCGGCTGACCCGGACATCAAGTTTTCCAGCATGTCGCCGTAGAGGTGAGCATACCGATACATTTCGGCTCGCAGGAGAACGCCATGTCCATCGCCACCGCCCCCACCAGCACCAACAACAGCGCAAATACCAGCGCCAGTGCCGCCGCCCAAACCGAGCGGGAAACCCCAGTCAGCAGCCGAACCGCCGCCAAACAGCAGCTCAACGTGCAGATTCTGGAAGCCTCCGCCAAGGTTTCCCTGAGCGCCGGCGACAACTCACAGGCGCTGCTTTTCCGCTCCGCCATCGAGCGCATCAACGAAATCCTCGCGCCCGAACTGGGGAGCAACGCGATCCAGAATGCCGCCTCCCAGGACAATTCCGCCGAAGCCACGGCGCAGCGCATTTTGAGCCTGTCCACCGGCTTTTACGACGCCTACGCGGCAAAGCGCCCCAACGACGACCCCGAGCAGGTCGCCAAGGATTTCGTCGACCTGATCCGCGGTGGTTTCGAAAAAGGCTTCGGCGAAGCCCGGCAGATTCTCCAGGGTTTGAACGTGTTCAACGGCGACGTCGAAAGCGGCGTGATGAAAACCTACGAACTGGTGCACAAAGGCTACGACGACTTCCTCGCCAGCAAGCTCGCCCCCAGGGAAGCCTGAAATGACGACCGTCGGCAGCGTCTCCACCGCCGGCTGGCTGTCCCCGCTGACGCGGGCGGCCAGCCGTGAAACAGAGGCGGCTGCCCCGGAAAGCGCCGCTGCGGTCGTCGACATCGGCGGCAAGGGCAAGCTGCCGCAAGCCTTCCAGGAAAGCGATCTCGCCCACCTGCCCTTGCTCGGCGAAATGAAACGGATGTCCGGCACCGGCTGAGCCGGAAGACCGACTTATTTCAGCCGGAGAAACAAGCTGTTACAGAACATTGTTACAGTGCAATATAAAATCCCGGCGATGAATTCCGCAGCCGCTCACGCTTTCACGATCCCCGTCCGCGTCTATTACGAAGACACCGATGCGGGCGGTATCGTTTACTACGCCAATTACCTGCGCTTCTTCGAGCGCTGCCGCACCGAATGGATGCGCAGCGCGGGCTACGGTCAGGCGCAGCTGCTCGACGAACACGGCATCGGTTTCGTCGCCCGCAAGGCAAGCTGCGAGTACCTCAAACCCGCCCGTCTCGACGACGAACTCACCATCGGCCTGGAAGTCGAGCGCCTGACCAAGGTGCGCGTCATCTTCCGTCAGTGGGCGCGGCGCGGCAACGAGCTGCTGGTCACCGGCCAGGTCGAAATCGCCTGCGTCGCGCTGGCCGCCATGAGTCCCGCCCCCATTCCCGATTCCCTTCTCGCCGCGCTGGAAACACTCAAATGAACGTCACCCAGGATCTGTCCATCCTTCACCTGATTCTCGAAGCCAGTGCCGTCGTGCAGCTGGTGATGGGGCTGCTTGCCGGCGTCTCGCTGATGTCGTGGTACTACATTGCGATGAAGTGGTTCGCGGTCCGGGAGGCGCGCGTCAAGACCGAGCAGTTCGAGCGCGATTTCTGGTCGGGCGGCGACCTCAACAGCCTCTACCAGAGCGCGGTCAACGACCGCCACCACGCCGGTTCGATGGAGCGCATCTTCGAGGCCGGCTTCCGCGAATTCACCAAGCTGCGCGGCCAGAAGAACTTCGACTCCAAGGACATCGTGGACGGCTCGCGCCGCGCCATGCGCGCCACCTACCAGCGCGAGATGGATGCCCTCGAAGCACATCTCGCCTTCCTCGCCTCGGTCGGTTCGGTGTCGCCCTACGTCGGCCTGTTCGGCACCGTGTGGGGCATCATGCACGCCTTCCGGGGGCTGGCCAACGTCGGGCAGGCGACGCTCGCCTCGGTCGCGCCGGGCATCGCCGAAGCCCTGGTCGCCACCGCCATCGGCCTGTTCGCGGCGATTCCCGCAGTGCTCGCCTACAACCGCTTTTCGCATGAAATCGACCGCATCGCCGTGCGCTACGAGTCCTTCATGGAAGAATTCTCCAACATCCTGCAACGGCAGATGAGGTAAGGCCATGCGCCAACGCCGCCTGAAAAACGAGATCAACGTCGTCCCTTACATCGACGTCATGCTGGTGCTGCTCGTCATCTTCATGGTGGCGACGCCGATGATGACCAGCGGCTCGGTCGACCTGCCCGCCGCCGGCACCGCGCCGCAGAAACCGGACAAATTCCTGCGCGTGCAGATCGACAAGGACGGCGCGCTCGCCCTGTTCGACGCCAATGGCCGGGAGCAGAAACTGGACGGCACGAAGGCCCTGCGCCGCGCCCTGCAAGCCGAACACGAAAAAACGCCGGACATGCCGGTGCTGGTGGCGGGCGACAAGGCGGTGGCTTACCGCAACGTGATCGAAACCCTGGACGAAGTGAAGAAACAGGGCTTCGCGCGCGTGGCGCTGGAAACCTCGGTGCATTGAACATGATCGACCCGCGCCCGCAAGAACCCGGCAAAGGCAAGGCCATCACCTTCACCGTGCTGGTGCATGTGCTGCTCATTGCCGGTCTTTTTCTGGGCGTGCAGTGGAAAAGCAGCGAACCGGAAGCGATGAACGTCGAACTGTGGTCGCCGACGCCGCAAAAAGCCACGCGCGTGGCGCCACCGCCGGAACCCAAACCAGAACCGAAAATCGAGCCGAAGCCGGAACCGCTGCCACCGCCCAAGGTGGAAGCGCCGCGCAAGCCGGACATCGTGATCAAGGAAGAAAAAAAGAAGGAAGAAAAGAAAAAACCGGAGCCACCCAAGCCGGAGCCGAAAAAACCCGAGCCGAAGCCTGAACCCAAGCCCGAACCCAAAGACCCCTTCAAGGAAATGCTGGAGCGGGAAAGCCGCGACCGTCAGGCCAGCAGCGAACAGAACCGCCTCGCCGAACTGGCCGAAAAGGAGCAGCGCGCCGCCGCCAACCGGCGCGGCCTGGAAAGCTACGCCGCCCGGATTCGCGCCAAGGTGCGCGGCAACATCGTGCTGCCGCCCGCCATTGCCGGCAACCCGGAAGCGGTTTTCGAGGTCAACCAACTGCCCGGCGGCGACGTTCTTTCGATCCGCCTGAAACGCTCCAGCGGCGTGCCGGCGCTGGATGAGGCAATCGAGCGCGCCATCCGGAAATCCTCGCCGCTGCCGCAGCCGGACGACCCGGCCCTGTTCCAGCGCAACCTCGAAATAAAATACCGGCCCCACGAAGAGTAAGATGATGCCTGCCTTACAGAAGATGACAGCAATGACCCGAATTTCCCGTCGACTTTTCCTCGCCTGCGGCCTGGGTTGCGGCCTCTTTGCCGGAGGCATCTCCCACGCACAGCTTTCCATCGAAATCACCGGCGCCGGCGCCAACCGTATCCCGGTCGCCATTGCCGACTTCGCCGGCGAGCCCACCTTGTCGCGCATCGTCACCGGCACCGTGCGCAGCGACCTGGAACGCAGCGGCCTGTTCAAGGTGCTCGATCCGGCCGGCATGATGCTCGACGAAAACGCCGCCATCGACTACGCCAGTTGGAAAGCCCGCGGCGCGGATGCGCTGGCCGCCGGCAGTCTGGCCCGCACCGGCGATGGCCGGGCGGAAACGCGTTTCCGCCTCTACGACACGCAGAAGGCGGATGCCTTGGGCGGGGCCATTTACGTCACCAATTCCGCGCAGTTGCGCATGGCCGGGCATCGGGTGGCGGATTTCATCTATGAAAAGCTGACCGGCGAGCGCGGCGTCTTTTCGACCCGCATCGCCTACGTCATCAAGTCGCGCAGCCAGTACCACCTGCAAATCGCCGACGCCGACGGGCAGAACCCGGCAACTGCCCTGAGTTCGGTGGAACCCATCATCTCGCCGGTGTGGTCGCCGGATGGCGGGCGGCTGGCCTACGTGTCCTTCGAGAAGAAGAAACCCATCATCATCGTGCACTCGCTGGCCAGCGGCGAACGCAAGGTCGTCGCCAATTTCAAGGGTTCCAACTCGGCCCCCGCCTGGTCGCCGGACGGGCGCAGGCTGGCGGTGGTGCTGTCCAAGGATGGCAACTCACAGTTGTACACCGTCAATGCCGACGGCAGCGGCGGCCTGCAACGCCTCTCGCAATCCGCAGGCATCGACACCGAGCCGCGCTATTCCGCCGACGGTTCCAGCATCTATTTCACCTCCGACCGCGGCGGCAGCCCGCAGATCTACCGCATTGGCAGCCAGGGAGGCGCGGCGCAGCGCGTGACCTTCGACGGCAGCTACAACGTCTCGCCCCGTCCCTCGCCGGATGGCAAGAGCCTGGCTTTCATCACCCGCCGCGAGGGCCGTTTCCAGCTCGCGGTGATGGATCTGGCCAGCAACCAGGTTCAGGTTCTGACCGATTCGTCACGCGACGAATCGCCCAGTTTCGCGCCCAACAGCCGCATGATTCTGTTTGCCACGGAAATCGGCGGGCGCGGAGTGTTATCGGCCGTTTCCATCGACGGCCGCATCAAGCAACGCCTTTCCATTGCCGCCGGCGACGTGCGCGAACCGGCATGGGGGCCTTTTCTGAAGTAAGCCAACTGCCCGGAGCATCCTGTCATGAAAAAACTGTTATCCGTCGTTTTCCTGGCCGCCGTACTGGCCGCCTGTAGCAACACCCCGGTGCCGGAAGATACCGGCGCGCCGGTCGAAAGCCGCAGCTCCGGCAGCGGCACCGACGTCAAGACCGTCGTCGCCGGCGACCTCGACGCCAGCGGCCTGCCGCGCGAACTGACCGATCCGAAGAGTCAGCTCGCCCAGCGCAGCATCTACTTCGATCTCGACCGCTACGAAGTCAAGAGCGACTATCAGGGCCTGGTCGCGGCGCACGCCAAGTACCTCGTCGCCAATCGCGGCTTCAAGGCGCTGGTGCAGGGCAATACCGACGAGCGCGGCAGCCGCGAATACAACCTGTCGCTCGGCCAGAAGCGGGCCGATGCCGTCAAGCGCTCGCTGGTACTGCTCGGCGTGAACGAAGATCAGGTGGAATCGGTCAGCCTGGGCGAAGAAAAGCCGAAGAACCCCGGCCACGACGAAGCCGCCTACGCCGAAAATCGCCGCGCCGACATCCTCTATCGCGCCCCTGACGGTCGCGGCGAGTTCTGACCATGCTGCGCCGCCTGCCCCTGGGATTCATGATCGCCGCCCTGGCCAGCGCCCCGGCCTGGGCATTGTTCGACGACAAGGAAGCGCGCCAGTGGATCACCGATCTCAAGGCCAGCAGCGAAGCGCGCTTTGACCAGCAGGCCAAGGCGCAGCTCGATCTGGCCACGCAGATCCAGCGTCAGGCGGAAGAAATCGCCCGCCTGCGCGGCCAGATCGAAACGCTCACCTACGAGCTGGAGCAGGCGCGCAAGCGGCAGCAGGATTTCTATCTCGACCTCGACAGCCGCTTGCGCCGCCTCGAACCGCAAACCGCCAGCGCAGCAGCAGCCAACGAGGACGGCAGCGCCCCCCCGCCCGCCATCCGGGCGGCAACCGGCGCGGAAAGCGCCGAGTACGACGCCGCGCTCGAACTTTTCAAGGGCGGCAAGTATCCGGCTGCGGCCAAGGCTTTCAAGACCTTCGTCGAGCAGTACCCGGACAGCGCCCTCGCGCCCAATGCGCAATTCTGGCTGGGCAACGCCTGGTACGCCCAGCGCAACTGCACCAAGGCGATCGAGGCGCAGAGCTTCGTCATCTCCCGCTATCCGCAGAGTGACAAGGCGCCGGACGCGCTGCTGGCGATCGCCGCCTGCCAGCAGGAGCTGGGCAACGGCAAGGGCGCGATGCAGTCGTGGCAGCAATTGCTCGACAAATACCCTGGCACCCCGGCTGCCGACAAGGCCCGCGAGCGTCTGAAGAAAAAGTAATTGAGCCTGCGCCTGACCGAAATCTTTTATTCGCTGCAAGGCGAAGCGGCGCGCGTCGGCCTGCCGACCGTATTCATCCGCCTGACCGGCTGCCCGCTGCGCTGCACCTGGTGCGACACCACCTATAGCTTCACCGGCGGCAGCGCCTGGGAGATTGCGGACATCCTGGCCGAAGCGGCGCGCCTCATACCAAACCACGCAACGCACCACACCGCGCGCCACGTCTGCGTCACCGGCGGCGAGCC
>URNG01000098.1 GCA_900549295.1 uncultured Rhodocyclaceae bacterium | reverse complement strand
TCCCAATGATGCGGGGGGACGGCCGGCACCCGGCGCGCTGGCCGCGCCGCCGCGTTTGGCTGTCGCTGCCGGCGCCGGCTTGGCGGAACGGCTGCGGCTGCTGTCGTTGAGACGGAAGAAGCTCATCAACTCCGACAACTGGGCCGCCTGACCACCCATTTCCTCCGCCGTGGCGGCAAGTTCTTCGGAGGCCGAGGCGTTCTGCTGCGTCGCCTGATTGAGCTGGCCCATCGCGCCGTTGATCTGACCGACACCCTGGCTCTGCTCGTTGCTGGCGGCGGCAATTTCCTGCACCAGATCGGAAGTCTTGCGGATCGACGGCACCATTTCGTTCAGCAGCACGCCCGCCTTTTCGGCGAGTTTCACCGAGGAGGAGGCCACCTGACCGATTTCCTGCGCCGCCACCTGGCTGCGCTCGGCGAGTTTGCGCACTTCCGCCGCCACCACCGCGAAGCCCTTGCCGTGCTCGCCGGCGCGCGCCGCTTCGATGGCCGCGTTCAGCGCCAGCAGGTTGGTCTGGTAGGCGATGTCATCGATGATGCCGATCTTGTCCGCGATCTGCTTCATCGCATCGACCGTTTCGCGCACCGCACCGCCGCCTTCCTCTGCCTGCTGCGCGGCGGAAGTCGCCATGCCGTCGGTGACGCGGGCGTTTTCGGTGTTTTGCGAGATGTTCGCGGTCATCTCTTCGATGCTGGCCGTGGTTTCTTCCACCGAAGCCGCCTGCTCGCTGGAGGATTGCGACAGCGACTGCGCCGTCGCCGACACCTGTCCCGCCGCATCGTTGAGCGCGCTGGAGGCGACATTCACTTCGCTGATGATCTGCGTCAGCTTGGCGATCATGGTCTGGAAGGAGGTCATCAACTGGCCGATCTCGTCCTTGCTCCCGACCTGCACCTGTACTGTCAGGTCGCCTTCTGCTAGGGCATTGGCGGCGCTGGCCGCTTCCGCCACCGGGCGGGTGATACTGCGCGTGACCCACCAGGCGAAAGCGACGGCGATCAGAATGGAGGCAATCGCCATGCCGAGGATCAGCTTCTGCGTTTCTGCGGCGGTGTTGCTCGCCTCGCGCCCGGAGGCGGCCATGCGCTCACCCTGAAAGCTGATCATTTCCGTCGCTGCGACGAAGTAGGCGTTCTGTTGCTGGCGCACGGTCGTCAGCAGGAATTCAGCGGCTTCATCCGTCTTGCGTTCGCTGACGAGGGTCAGGAAGCGCCCCTGCGACGCCGCGTAGGTCGCCCGCGCATCGCTCAGTTTTTTCAGCAGTTCCTTGCCTTTGGGCAGAAAGATCGTCGCGTGCAGTTTCTCCATCCGCTCATCGACGATGACACGCGCTTCGGCAAACCGCTCCATTTCCCGCTTGATCGCCTCCTCATCCTTGATGATCAGCAGATTGCGCATGGCGCGCGCCACGACATTGACCTGATCGAGGATGTCATTGACCCAGACCGTTTTCGGAAATTTGTCATCGACCATATCGTTGACTTCATGGCTCAAAATGCCGACCCGCGTATAGGACAACACGGAAATTGCCGTCAACAAGACGATCACCAGGGCAAAACCGATACCCAGGCGAAGGCCGATCTTCAGGTTTTTGAACATTCAGGAATCCCCTTAAAAAAACACCCGTACCCGCAGCCAAAAAAAAAAGCGAAATCTGCAAAAAAACCGTCGCTGACGAAGAATATACCTTGCTTCACCGCGATTTGTGCAAACCGCTTTTACGAACTTTTCCCGGCACGCGCACACGACCAGACTTGGCTCCGGCCATAGTCTGCTCCCGGCATATTTATTTTGGTTTACAGCGCGGGCAAAGCGAGGCCGGCGAATTTGAGCAGGGCTAGGCAAAACAGCGTATAGCCCGCTGCCACCAGGTCGTCCGCCATGACACCGAAGCCGTTCTTGACGTGGGTATCGAAATAGCGCGCCGGCTGCGGTTTGGTAATGTCAAACAGGCGAAACAGGACGAAAGCCGCCAACTGCCACAGGAAGCCCGGCGGCGTCAGCAGCAGCACCAGCCAGAAGGGGACGATTTCATCCCAGACGATGCTGCCATGGTCGGGGTCGCCCAAGGCGCGGCCAGCAACGTCAATGAACCAGATGCCCGCCAGATAGGCCGCCGCCAGAAGAAACAACACGCTGCTGTCGCTGAACCACGGGCGGAACAGCACGAAACTCGCCCAGGCGAACAAGGTGCCGAAAGTGCCCGGTGCCCAAGGCACGAGGCCGCTGCCGCAACCGCAGGCAAAGAAATGTGCCGGGTGCGCCAGCAGGAAACGCAGGCTGGGTGTTTTCATCGGCGGCTCCGCTGGTGGTTCATCTGGCGAGTGGGTTGGGCGTTGATGGGGCGTTGAGTGGCAAATCAGACGGCAAAATGCTCATATCCCTGCCGCGCGAATTCGATTTCCTGCCCTTCCGGATCGAGTACCCGCACACTGCCCGGCGCATCCGCGCCCGCCTGCTCACCCGTCTGCATCTCGCCGATGCACCACAGCGGCAATTCGAGTCGTGCGGCGATTTCGGCGATGCGGTTGTGCTGCTCGCGGGCGGCGGTGAACAGCAGCTCGTAATCGTCGCCGCCGGCAAGCTGGCATTCCAGCGCCAGACAGCGCAGGTCGGCATCGTACTGCGCGCCGCTCCCCGCCAGATCGCGCAATTGCGGCAACTGCACCAGATGCACGCTGGCCGCCAGACCGGAAGCGCGCGCCAGGTGGCCGAGATCGGCCAGCAGGCCGTCGGAAACGTCGATGGCCGCGTGCGCCACACCGCGCAGAGCCGCGCCCAGGGCCAGCCGGGGCCGGGGTTTTTCCAGCGCCGCCAGACACAGGCGCGGCCAGGGTTCGGGCAGGCGCACCCGCCCTTGGGCGTGGGCCAGACCGAGCGCCGCCAGACCGGGGCGGCCGGACACCCAGATTTCGTCTCCCGCACGCGCTCCGCAGCGGCGCAGGGCTTGCCCCGGCTCGATTTCACCGAGCGCCGTGACGCACAGATTGAGCGGCCCGGCGGTGGTATCGCCGCCCACCAGCTCCACGCCGTGGGCGTCGGCGCAGGCGAACAGGCCGCGCGCAAAGGCGGCCAGCCAGTTTTCGTCCGCTGCCGGCAACGCGCCGGCCAGCGTCACCCAGCGCGCCGTCGCGCCCATCGCGGCGAGGTCGGACAGATTCACGGCCAGGGTTTTCCAGCCCAGGCGCTCCGGGTCGGTGTCGGGCAGAAAATGCACGCCGGCCACCAGCATGTCGGTCGTCACCGCCAGCGCCTTGCCCGGCGTCGGCATGAGCAGCGCGCAGTCGTCGCCCGGCCCGAGCAGCGCCGAGGGCGTCGGACGGGTGAAATGGCGGGCGATCAGCCCGAATTCACTTCCCGCTTTACTACCCGACTCACCCTGCGCCGCCACCGTTCAGCGCCCGTTCTGCCGCGCCGCGACTTCCTGTGCGCGCACCTGGGCGGCGATCTTGTCGAGCACGCCATTGACGTACTTGTGGCCGTCGGTGCCGCCAAAGGCTTTGGCGAGTTCGATGGCTTCGTTGATGATGACGCGGTAGGGCGTTTCCTGATGGTGGATCAACTCGAAACTGCCGAGCAGCAATACGCCCGCCTCGACCGGCGACAGCTCTTCGTAAGCCCGGTCGATGTGCGCGCCGATCTGCTCGACCAAGGCATCGCGCTGGGCGATCACGCCGCGCAGGGTGCCGACGAAGAAATTGCGGTCGGCCTTGTCGAAACCTTCCATTTCCGGCGCGTAGGCTTCAATGGCCGCCTCGTCCGCGCCGCCCACCCGCCATTGGTACAGGCCCTGCAAAATGAACTCGCGCGCCCGGCGGCGGGCGGATTTCGCGGATTTCGGCTTTCCAGCCGCTTGCGGCTTACTCATCGGTCAGCGCTCCTTGCAGATTGGCCATTTCCACCGCCGCCTGGGCGCATTCGGCCCCCTTCGGCTGCATGCGCACCTCGGCCTGCTCGTCGGTATCGCAGGTCAGAACGCCATTGGCGATCGGCGTGCCGGTGTGCAGTTGCAGCTCCATGATGGCGCGGCAGGCGTCGTTGGAAACCACCTCGAAATGATAGGTGTCGCCGCGGATCACCGCGCCCAGGGCGATCAGCGCGTCGTACTGGCCGCTCTGCGCCATCGTCTGCAGCACCAGCGGGATTTCCAGCGCCCCCGGCACGGTGGCGATCGCCATGTCCTCGTCGGCCACGCCCAGACGCTTCAATTCCGCCACGCAGGCCGACAGCAAGCCCTCGCAAACGGGCCGGTTGAAGCGGCTCATGACGATGCCGATGGAAAGCTCGCGCCCATCGAGGTTGCTGTCGAATTCAAAAACGTTGTCAAAACGGGCCATGGCTCAAAGCTCCTCGAGGGTGGAAACGAAAGCGGTCACTTCCAGGCCGAAACCGGCCATGGAGGGCATCTTGCGCGGGCTGGAGAGGAGCCGCATCTTGCTCACCCCAAGGTCGCGCAGGATCTGGGCGCCAATGCCATAGGTGCGCGGATCCCATTTGCGCTGCGGGCGCGGCGCATCGAGCGGCTTTTGCAGGCGTTCGAGCAAGGCTTCGCCGTCCTCCGGGCGATGCATGAGGACGATCACGCCATGCCCGTTGCGGGCCAGCGCCGCCATCGCCTGATCGACCGAAAAAGACTGGCGGGCGCTGGCCGGATCGAGAAAATCCAGCACCGACAAGGGTTCATGCACCCGTACCAGGGTTTCGCCGCCCGCCGGAATCTCGCCTTTCACCAACACCAGATGGGTGGCATTGCCGGCGCGATCGACGTAGGCATGCAGCAGGAAATCACCATGCGCGGTGCTGATCGTCCGGCTGTTCACGCGCTCGACCAAGGTTTCGGAAGCCGCCCGGTAGTGAATCAGATCGGCGATGGTGCCGATTTTCAGCCCATGCACCCTGGCGAATTCGATCAGCTCCGGCAGACGCGCCATGCTGCCGTCTTCGTTCATGATCTCGCAGATCACCGCCGCCGGTTCCAGCCCGGCCATGCCGGCCAGATCGCAACCCGCCTCGGTATGCCCGGCGCGCACCAGCACGCCGCCTTCGCGCGCGGTAATCGGGAAGATGTGGCCCGGCTGTACGATGTCCGCCGCCGTCGCGTTGCGCGCCACCGCCGCATGCACGGTCCGCGCCCGGTCAGCCGCAGAGATGCCGGTCGTCACCCCTTCCGCCGCCTCGATGGAAACGGTGAACGCCGTACCGTAAGGCGTCTTGTTGTCCCGCGCCATCTGCGTCAACCCGAGTTGACGGCAACGCGCCTCGGTCAACGTCAGACACACCAGCCCGCGGCAATGCGTGACCATGAAATTGATCGCCTCCGGCGTGACGAATTCCGCGGCGATGAGCACATCGCCCTCGTTCTCGCGGTCTTCCTCATCCACCAGAATCACCATCCGCCCGGCTTTCAGCTCGGCGACGATGGTTTCGACAGGGGCAATGGCTTGAATTTGTTGCGGCGACATGGCGACTCGACAGAAAGCAAAGCCGGCATTTTCGCAGATTATTCCAGGTTCTGGACCTGCTCCCGCATCTGTTCGATGGCGAGCTTCAATTCCATCGCCGCCTGCGAGACTTCGGTGACGGCGGATTTGGAGGCCAGGGTGTTGGCTTCGCGGTTGAGTTCCTGCATCAGGAAATCCAGCCGTTTGCCGGTGGCGCCGCCGGCTTTGAGGACGCGCTCGACTTCGCTCAGGTGGGCTTCCAGACGGGCGAGTTCTTCGGCGACGTCGATGCGCGTGGCGAAAACGGCGACTTCCTGCAGGATGCGCTCGTCGTTGGCCGCGCCGAGGGCGTCTTCGAGGCGCTGGCGCAGTTTTTCGGTGAAGGCGGCTTGCGCCTGCGGGATGCGCGGGGCGACTTCGGCGACGATGGCGCGCATGTCGGCAACGCGGTCGCGCAGGACATTGGCGAGCTTTTCGCCTTCGCGGGCGCGGCTGGCGGTGAGGTCGGCCAGCGCCTCGCGGGCGGCGGCCAGCACTTCCGGCACCAGGGCGGCGAAATCGACGCGCTGCTCGCCGAACATGCCGGGCCAGCGCAGGATGTCATTGACCGAGAGCGGCGCGGCAGCCGGCAGGCGGCTGCGCACTTCACTCTCCAGCGCGCCCAGCGCGGCAAACAATTCGTCGTTCAACTGCAAGGTTTCGCTGCGCTGCGCCTGCGCCTGGAAGGACAGCCGGCATTCGACCTTGCCGCGCTTGATCTGGCTGGCGAACAGTTCGCGCAGCGGGATTTCGCTGGCGCGCAATTCTTCGCCGACGCGGAAATGAAAATCGAGATAGCGGGAATTGACGCTCTTTATTTCGAGCTGCAAGGTGCCGCCATCGACGTGACGGGTGCAGGCTGCGTATCCGGTCATGCTGCAGATCATTGAAGCTACCTCTTTGCTTTACAGGGCGGGCAACACGACCGACAATGGCCGCTTGATTGCATCATAACCGCGAGATCCATGGCGGAACAAGCCAACGCCCCCCTGCCCAGCGGCTTCGCCCTGGAAGAGTACACCATCAAACGCCAGCTCTCGCTGGGCGGTTTTTCCATCGTGTACCTGGCCGCCAACCCGGAAGGCAAGGAAGTCGCCATCAAGGAATACCTGCCCAATACACTCGCCTTGCGCGCCAACGGCGAAACCCGCCCGGTGATTACGGAAGACCATCTGGCCGCCTTTCGCTACGGCATGAAATGCTTTTTCGAGGAAGGCCGGGCGTTAGCCATGCTGTCGCACCCGAACGTGGTGCGGGTGCAGAACTTCTTCCGAGCCAACGATACCGTGTACATGGTGATGGAATACGAGCACGGCTGCACCCTGCAGGAGCACATCCGCCGGCACCACGGCAAATTGTCCGAGCGTTTCATGCGCGGCGTGTTCACCCGCATGCTGAACGGCCTGCGCGAAGTGCACACCAACAAGCTGCTGCACCTGGACCTCAAGCCCGCCAATATCTATCTGCGCAGCGATCTGACGCCGGTGCTCATCGATTTCGGCGCGGCCCGGCAAACCTTGACCAGCGATCAGCCCATGCTCAAGCCGATGTACACCCCGGGCTTCGCCTCGCCGGAACACTATGGCGAGCGCAAGCACCTCGGACCGTGGAGCGACATCTACAGCGTCGGCGCCTCGATGTACGCCTGCCTGGCCGGCGCCGCGCCGCAGCCAGCGGACGAGCGCCTGAAAAAAGACCAGTTGATCCCCGCCATGGTGCGCTGGGAAGGCAAGTATTCCGACCGCCTGCTGGAAATCATCGACTGGTGCATGAGCCTCAATCACCTCTATCGCCCGCAAAGCGTCTTTTCCCTGCAGAAAGCCCTGGTTGCCGAAGCGCAGCCGCCAAGCACCCGCAAGGAAAGCTGGATGGGCCGTTTCGTCAACCGTCTCCGGACCAGCCGCCGATGAAATTCACCATCTATCAGGACAGCCGCCAGGGTGGGCGTGCCAACAACGAAGACCGCACCACCTACTGCTATTCGCGCGACGCCCTGCTGATGGTGGTCGCCGACGGCATGGGCGGCCACCATTACGGTGAAATCGCCGCGCAAATTGCCGTGCAGACCTTTGCCGACGCCTTCCAGGAAACCGCCCAGCCCCGGCTGGCCGATCCGTTCGGCTTCCTGCAGCAAGGCATGAGCCGGGCGCATCTGGCCATACTCGATTACGTCGAGCGCCACCAGATGAACGAAGCGCCGCGCACCACCTGCGTCGCCTGCCTGGTGCAGGACAACATCGCCTATTGGGCGCACGTCGGCGATTCGCGCCTCTATCTCCTGCGTAACGGGCGAGTCATGGCGCAGACCAAGGACCATTCCCGCATCCGCCTGCTGCTCGAAGAAGGGCTGATCACCGAACAACAGGCCGCCACCCACCCGGACCGCAACAAAATCTACAGTTGCCTGGGCAGCCCATCGCCCCCGGAAATCGACCTCTCCCGCAAAACCCCCCTGGAGCGCGACGACATCCTGCTCCTGTGCACCGACGGCCTGTGGGGCGTGATTCCGGGCGATCTCATCGCCGGCAAACTGAAAGACGCCAACCTGCTCACCGCGCTGCCCAAAATCATGACGCACGCCGAAAAGCTGGGCGGGCCGCGCGCCGACAATCTCTCCCTGGTCGTCGTGCGCTGGGAAGACGGTTACGTCGAACCGGAAAGCAGCCTGATTTCCACCCACACCATGGGCCTGAGCGAAGTCACCACCCGCCTCGACGAATTCGGGCGCAACCCGAATTACAAGAGCGACCTCAGCGAAGACGAAATCGAAGCGGCGATCGAGGAAATCCGCGCCGCCATCGACAAATTCAAACCCGGCAAAATTTAAGGAAACCCCATGCGACCCAGCCAGCGCCTCGCGGATCAACTGCGCCCGCTCAAAATCACCCGCGCCTTCACCTGCCACGCCGAAGGCTCGGTGCTCATCGAAATGGGCAACACCCGCGTGCTGTGCACCGCTTCCGTCGAAGAAAGCCTGCCGCCCTTCCTGCGCGGCAAGGGTCAGGGCTGGGTGACAGCCGAATACGGCATGCTGCCGCGCTCCACCCACAGCCGCATGGCGCGCGAAGCGGCCAAGGGCAAGCAGAGCGGGCGCACCCAGGAAATCCAGCGCCTGATCGGCCGCTCGCTGCGCGCCGTCACCAACCTCAAAGCGCTCGGTGAGCGCCAGATCACGCTCGATTGCGACGTCCTGCAAGCCGACGGCGGCACCCGCTGCGCTGCCATTACCGGCGCCTGGATCGCTCTGCACGACGCCTGCGAAACCCTGGTGCGCAACGGCAAACTCCCTGCCAATCCGCTCACCGACCACATCGCCGCCGTCTCGGTCGGCATCTACCAAGGTAGCCCGGTGCTTGATCTCGATTACCCGGAAGACTCCGCCTGCGACACCGACATGAACGTCGTCATGACCGGCAACGGCGGTCTGGTCGAAGTACAAGGCACCGCCGAAGGCGCGCCGTTTTCCCGCACGGAAATGAACACCCTGCTCGACCTCGCCCAGGCCGGTATCCGCCAGTTGATTGCCGCGCAGGAACAGGCGCTCGCTTCATGAAAAAACTCGTTCTGGCCTCGAACAACGCCAAAAAACTCAAGGAACTGGACGCCCTGCTCGCCCCCTTGGGCTACACCCTGATTCCTCAAGGCGAACTGAACATCCCGGAAGCCGAGGAACCGCACCCCACCTTCGTCGAAAACGCCCTCGCCAAAGCCCGCCACGCCGCCCGCCTGAGCGGCCTGCCCGCGCTGGCCGACGATTCCGGCCTGTGCGTGCGCTCGCTCGGCGGCGCACCGGGCGTTGTCTCCGCCCGCTACGCCGGCGAACCGAAATCGGATGCGCGCAACAACGAAAAACTGCTCGCCGACCTCGCCCACGCCGACGACCGCCGCGCCCACTTCGTCAGTTGCCTGGTGCTCTGCCGCCACGCCGACGACCCGCAGCCCCTCATCGCCGAAGGCGAGTGGCACGGTGAAATCCTGCAGGAACAACGCGGCGCCGCCGGCTTCGGCTACGACCCGCTGTTCTACATCCCGGCACTTGGGCAAACCGCCGCCGAACTGGATGCCGAACTGAAAAACCGACTTTCGCATCGGGGACAGGCAATGGAAAAATTGCTGGCGCGGCTGGCGGGGGAATAACGGCCTTCAGCGACACGGCCGCCGTTACACATCTCCATACAAGGCACCGATTACAGGCGTTTTCTTTGTTTTACCACCGTTTTCCGCGCTGCGGCGCGTCTTACTTTTTCTTGCTTCGCCTGTACGGATCGCGCCCCTACGAGGGAGCCATACTACGAGGGAACCGTAGCGTAGCCCGCCCCCGATACCTCACACCCGAAAATACCGCACCACCTCACTCAATCCCTGCGCCAGACGCTGGAGTTCGCTGGCGGCGCCGGCGCTGTGCTGGACGGAGGCGGCGTTTTGTTCGCTGATCTGGGCGATGACTTCCACCCGGCGGGCGATTTCGCTGCTGGCGGCGCTTTGTTCGCCCAAGGCGTCGCCGATCAGGTTGACCGCGCTCACGACCTGCCCGGCGTATTCCTGCAAGGTGGTGATGGTATTGCCGGCTTCGGCCACGTCCGCCGATTCGGTATTGACGAGTTTCACCCCGGTTTCCATGCGGCCAACGCCGCTCTGGATGCCGTTGCGCACCACGTCCACCGTGGTTGCGATCTCCACGGTCGATTGCGCGGTGCGTTCGGCCAGTTTACGCACTTCGTCGGCCACCACGGCGAAACCGCGGCCTTGTTCGCCGGCGCGGGCGGCTTCGATGGCGGCATTCAGCGCGAGCAGGTTGGTTTGATCGGCGATTTCCTTGATGACGCCGACGATGGCGGCGATTTTTTCCGATTCCCGTTCCAGCGCGGCAATGACCTGCGCCGATTCGGTCACGGATTCCGCCACCTGGGCCATGCCCTGCACCACGCGATTGACCGCCGTGCCGCCCTGGCGCGAGAGATTGCCGGATTCTTCGGCACAGGTGCGCGCTTCGCTCGCATGCTCGGTCACCTGGCCGATACCGACCGTCATTTCCTGCATCGCGGCGGCCACTGCCGACACCGATTCGCTCTGCTCGCTGGAACGCGCTGCCGCCTGCTCCGCTTCCGATTGCAGCGTATTCGCGGCCTGCAGCAAGCCCTCGGCATTGTTGTGAATCTCGCTCACCATGTCGGCGAGGCGTTCGCGCATGCTGGCCATTGCCGCCATCACGCTGCCGGGCTCGGAGGCCGGAATGGCAAGGCTCAAATCGCCTGCCGCCACCATTTCCGCCATCTGGCGCACTGCGGCCGGGTCGGCACCAAGTTGCTGGCTCAAGGTACGCAACACGCGCCTCAGCAGCACGATCGCCACCACCACGCTGCCCAGCACCAGCAGCAGGGTGAACCGCTCGGCCTGTTCGATACCGCTCAGATTGCTGTGTTTCGCAGCTTCCAGCGCTTCCTGCAAGCGCTTCATTTCTTCCATGAGCGAAGTGCGGATCTGCCGCCACAGCGGGGTTTCCTTGCCGTTGATCAAGGCGACGGCAGCGGCCTGATCGCCATCCACGGCGAGTTTGACGACCTCGCCGATCAATTGCCGGCGCTCATTCGCCAGTGACTGCACCGATTTCAGCATCTCGAGCTGCCCTGCCTGGCCGCTGGCCAGCGTCTGGGCAGTTTGCAGATGGCCGTCGAACTCTTCCAGCGCTTTTGCCAGATTGCCGTGCCCCGTCTTGTTGGCCGGATCGAGCGTGACGTTGCGCAACGCCTGCCCGCTTTGCAGGCCCTGCGAATACATGCCGACCACCGCGCGCTCGAAGGCCACGTCATGCCCGACGTGCTGGATGAAACTGTGTTTTGCCTGATTCAGACCGAACAGGGCAAAACCCGTGGCCAGAACAAAAACAGCAAACACCGCCAGAAAGGCGGCCACGATGCGGGTTTTGAAACTCATTTTGTCTCCCTGTATCTGTATCTCTGTGGTGTGCTTCCGTCGTGGATGCGGCACGCCATGGTTTTCCCTCCGGGCGTGCCGATCCTGCCGCCGCGCCCTCGGGGCGTCACCCTGCGGTCAAGGCTTGCGGCGTGCGAAATTTAATATATCACTGTCTGAATCAATGACTTTTATCTTTTTCTGATTTATCAAAAACACCTGCTGCCGCCCGCCACCCCACCCCGACGGGCTTTTGCGTATAGTTTCGCCTTTACCCCACCTGCCCGAAAGATTCATGGACACCCTGCGCATTCGCGGCGCCCGCACGCATAACCTGAAAAACATCAGCCTCGATCTGCCGCGCAACCAGTTGATCGTGATTACCGGCCTCTCCGGTTCCGGCAAATCCTCGCTGGCGTTCGACACGCTCTATGCCGAGGGGCAGCGGCGCTACGTCGAGTCGCTCTCGGCCTATGCGCGGCAGTTCCTGCAATTGATGGAAAAACCCGACGTCGATCTGATCGAAGGTCTGTCGCCCGCGATTTCCATCGAGCAGAAGGCGACCAGCCACAACCCGCGCTCCACCGTCGGCACCGTCACCGAAATCCACGATTACCTGCGCCTGCTCTACGCCCGCGCCGGCACGCCGTATTGTCCGGAGCACGGCCTGCTGCTGGCGGGGGCGGGGGCGGCTGGCATTCCGCCAG